>CAYMSL010000026.1:0-17302 GCA_964393095.1 uncultured Oscillospiraceae bacterium
AGCGCCATGGCGATCATGACGCGCTGCCGCATGCCGCCCGACAGCTCGTGCGGGTACATGCGGTACACGCCCGCGCTGTCGGCGATGTTGACCATGTCGAGCATCTCGAGCGTGCGCGCCTTGACCTGCTGATCCGTCATGCCGGGGTTGTGGAGCTTGACCACCTCGTCGATCTGCGCACCCGCGCGGAACACGGGGTTCAGGCTCGTCATGGGCTCCTGAAATATCATGGCGACGTGGTTGCCGCGGATGCGCTGCATGGCCTCCGCGGGCGTTTTGGCGATGTCGTAGGCAACGCCGCCCGCGTTGAAGCGGACCGTGCCCTCGACGATCTGCCCCTGCGGCCGCTGCACGAGCTGCATCAGCGCCAGGCTCGTGACGCTCTTGCCGCAGCCGGACTCGCCGACCACGCCCACGGTCTTGCCCTTGGGCACGTCGAACGTCACGCCGTCGACGGCCTTGACGACGCCGATGTCCGTGAAGAAATACGTGTGCAGGTTGTCGAACTCCGCAACGTTTTCGGGGTCGCGCATCGCGGTGACGTACTCCTCTGGCGGCACGTTCGTGCGGTTGCGCATGCGCTCGATGCGGTCGGTGACGCGCCGGTTCTCGCGCGAGATGCGGCGCGACTCCTTTGCCGAGATATAGTCCTGACCGCCGGATTTTTTTCTCAATATCGCCATACCGCCCACCTACCTTTTCATCTTGGGGTCGAACGCGTCGCGCAGGCCGTCGCCTACGAAGTTGAAACCCAGCACGGTCAGCACGATGAGGAATCCGGCCGGAATCCAGATAAAGCCGTAGTTGCGCAGCACGTGGATGCTGTTTGCCGCGTTGATGATGCTGCCCCATGAGGCCAGCGGGTATTTCACGCCGAGGCCGAGGAAGGAGAGCGTGGCTTCCGTAATGATGATGCTGCCAAGGCTCATGGTCGCCTGCACGATGAGCAGCGGCATGACGTTCGGCACAAGGTGGCGGAATATCCGGCGCGAGCTGCGAATGCCCGTGGCCTCCGTCGCCACCATGAAGTCCTGCTCGCGCAAACTCAGAATCTGTCCGCGCACCACGCGCGCAATGCCGGTCCAGCTCATGATGCCAAGCAGCGCCATCAGCAGGAATATGCGGCCCGTCGGGTCGACCTCCATCTTGTCCATCGCGGTGGCGAGGATGAACACCACCGGATAGAACGGGATGCTGTTGAACAGGTCCACAAAGCGCATGAGCGCCATATCCACCCAGCCGCCGAAGTAACCGGACACGCCGCCGATGAGCACGCCGATGAGCAGCTCGATGAACACGACGACAAACCCCACCATCAGCGAGATGCGGCCGCCGTACATCAGGCGCACAAGCATGTCCATGCCGTTTGCGTCGGTGCCCATCAGGTGCGTGGGCGAGGGCGCCTCGTACATCGTAATCAAGCGCGAAACGGTAAGGGTTTTGATGTTGTAGGTCTTGTGCACGAGGTCGATGTGGTATTCGGCCGCGGTTCCGGCCGTGTCGGTGAAGCTGAAGCTGCCGGCCTTGGCAGCCACCGCCTCGCGCGCGGCTTGCTTGAACTCCGCCGTGAGGAACGCGTCGCCCTGAATCGCGGAGACGATGATATTCGAAACCGACACGACCGGCACGCTTGCGCCGTCGACCTGCGTGCTGATCGTGATGTCGCCGTCGGTTGTCAGCTCGTAGCTCCGACCATCATGAATAAAGCTCTTCTCGCCGGCGATGATCGCGCGTTCGGAGACATAGCGGAAGTCGTAGTTCGTGGTCAGCGGCACGTCCTCCGGCGCGTAGGCGTCGTATACAAGCTTGCTTGCAAGCGCCACGGGTTCAAGCGCGCCGACGGTGTAGTTCTTCCCGTTCTTGCTCAGGATGTAGGAGCGTCCCTCGAAGGCAAACGAGGACTCCTGTGCCTCGATGGCGCTCTTGCAGGCCCCGGTAAACGCTTCCGTCGCGGTAAACTCACCCGTGACGGGTTTGACCGCAAAGCGTCCGCCGAGGGTCGTGATGTCCGCGAGCTTTTCGGCGCCGCCGATGACGTAGAAGTTGTCCCCTTCCTTCACATAGATGTAGGAGGTTTCGCCTACGGCAAAGGATTCCTTCTTCGCGGTGATGGCGAGCGCGAGCTGCGCCTGCGCGGCCGTGGGGAACGACTCCCCTTCCCTCGCGAAATAACGCAGTTCCTCGTTGTACATGGCGCCCGCGTATTCCTTGAGAATCTCCTCGTCGTGCTTAAACACCTGCGCCTGCGTATAGGGCGAAAACAGCGGGCAGACGAAGGAGAAGAAGAACATCGCAAAAAGGATGACGATGCCCGTGATTGCGAGCTTGTTGCGCACAAAACGCTTGAAGACCAGCATGCCGGGCGAGAGCACCTTGATGCGCCGCGCGTCGTCCAGCGCGAGCTGCTCCTCCGCCCCCTCCTCGCGTGCGCAGGACGGGCCGGCCTTGGGCGTTTCGTTTAAACCATTCTTTTTCAAATCTTTTTCGCTCATGATAGACCTCCGTCAACTAATCCGGACGCGCGGGTCGACGACCGCATACATGATATCGGCGACAATGAGGCTGACCTGCGTGAGCACCTCAATAAACACCAGGTTGAACATCGTAAAGGGAATGTCGCCCGCCGTGATGGACGTGTAGGCGATATAGCCGATGCCGGGAATCTGATAGAGCGTTTCGGTGATGATCGAACCGCTGAACATGTTCGGCAGCATGTAGGACATGTAGGACACGAGCGGGATAAGCGTGTTGCGGAAAGCGTGCTCGTTGATCACGCGCTTTTCCGGCAGGCCCTTGGCGCGCGCGGTGCGGATGTAGTCCGAGTTGAGCACCTCGAGCATATTCGTGCGGGTGTAGCGCATGAGCCCGCCGACGCTGAGTATCATAAGCGTCACGACCGGCAGCACCATATGGTGCGCGTAGTCGAGCAGCTGCTGAGAGGCCGTCATCTGCTCATGCATCCGCCCCACAAGGCCGTAAAGGTCAAACCAGCCGAGCTTGATGGAGAACACGTATTTGAGCAGCGACGCAAGGAAGAAAGTCGGCAGCGACATGCCCATCAGGGCGAATACCGTCACGGCGTAGTCCGTTTTGCTGTATTGCTTGCGCGCGGCGAGGATGCCAAGCGGAATCGAGATGACCGCCTGAAAAATAAAGGTGATGATGTTGATGATGACGGAATACCAGATTACGTCGTTGAACTTATCGACAACGGGCCGGCTGTATTTCCAGGAGTAGCCGAACTCACCGCGAACCGCGTCCTTGAGCCAGCGCAGAAAGCCCTCGAAAATCGATTTATCAAAGCCGAACTGAACGTTAAGCTGCTCGAGCAGTTCCGTATAGCTCTTGGAACCCGGCAGGTTGGAAAGCTGGCGCGCCATGGTCGAAACAAACGAATTCGGCAGACAGCGAATGATCGTATAGATCACAAGCGCGCCGAAGAGGACGATGAACACGCCTATGACGATCCTCTTTAAGATGAATTTCAGCATAACTCCCTCTTTACTCGCCCAAAAGCGGGGTGGATTTCGTATTTCAGGAGAAATCCGCGATCGTTCGCCCGCCAACGCGCAGGCCCGAGGCACGGACAGATTACTATATCAAACGGCAGAATACCGCATTTCTCGCATAGATCAAAATACGCGGGACCCGCCGCCTAGGCGGCGGGTCCCGCTTGGAACGCGCTGGCGTTCGCTTAGTTCATTTCCAGTTTCTCTACTTCCTTGAGCCAGGGGTAGAAGGTCGTGATGTCCGGGGTCAGCGTCGAAAGGTTGATGCGCTCGGTGCTGAATACCGTGCAGTTCTGCCGCTGGTAGGCCGGAATCTCAACCGCCATGTCGACGATGATGTCGAGCACCTGCTTATAGACGGCCTTGCGGTAGGACTGGTCGTCGCTCAGGCGAGCGTCGACGATGAGCTGGTCAAGCTCGGCCACGTCGAGGTGGTAGTGGTTCGAATCCGAGCCGCCTCTGCCCACGATGCCGGAGCTGTGGTAGGTCTGGTACATATCCGGGTCGATCGTCGTCTGCCAGGCCGCGCACCAGAGTTCCTGCGTGCCCGCGTCAAGCGCGTTCCAGAGAACGTTGGAGTCGGACGGGTCGTTGATCTTGAGCTCGATGCCGATCGTGGCCAGCGCGTTCGACGCGTCGGTCAGCACGGCAAAGGACGGGTGATCGCCCTTGCCGTCGCCGGCGACGATCGCCTCATAGGAGAGCTTCGCGCCCGCCGGAGCGGCCGTGAACTTGCCGGCGGCCTCGTCGAAGGTATAGCCCGCGGCGATGAGGTAGTCCTTAGCAGCCGCGACGGCCGCTTCGTACTTCTGGTCCTGCGTCATGTCGGCCGTGTAGATCGGCGCGCCCGCCGTGCCAGTCGAAAACGCGGCCTTATAGCCCTCCTCGGTCGGCTGCGGCGCCGCCCAGGAGGTGTTGGAGATCGGGTACTGGATAACCGCCGCGGCCTCGCCGTAGTAGCTGTCGTACGCGACGTCGCGGTATACGGAGATCACGGTGGCAAGCGCCTTGCGCACGTTCTTCGAGGCCTCGGAGTTCGGCTCGCCGCCAACGTTGACGGTGTCGGCGTTCATGCCGATGTAGCCGTAGCCAAGGTTATCGACCTTGACGGTCGTGATCGCATCGCCCGTGACCTCGGCATTGCCGTTGTAGCTCGCGACCTCGGCAAAGTTCGCCTTGGAGCCGGAGAGCTCGCCCGCGTCGGCGGTGCCGGCGGCAAGGGCCGCGGCGACTTCGCTGGTCTCGGTTTCCTTGAACTGGATGTTCTGAATCTTCGGAGCGCCCTTATAATACAGCTCGTTGGACTCGAAGTAGACGATCCTGTTCTCGTACTTGATGAACTTGTAGGGGCCGGCGCCCATGGGCTGCGTGGTCTTGGCCTGGGCGATCGAGAGATCGCCGAAGGGGTGGCCGAACTGGTTGTTGTCGTAGTCGTACTGCGCCGCATCGCCATAGTAGTGCAAAGGCGTGATGTACAGGCCGCAGATGCTGTACACGGCGGGCGCGGAGTAGCCGTTGGTCTTAACCTCGACGGTATACTGGTCGAGCTTCTTGATGCCGGTGATGTTCGGCACGCCGCCCGCCATCTCGGGGTCGGTCGCGGCCTGTCCGCTGATGAAGGCGGCCTTCACGGTGCCAAGCACGTCGGTGCTGTCCGCGTCGCCCGCGTTCTCGGTCGCCCAATAGGCTTCGGAATCGCCCTTGTAAAGGGCGTAGGCTTCGTTGTACATATCCTCAACGGTCGGCAGGGCCGCATCATAGACGGTGCCGGTGCCGTTGCCAACGAGCGCGCCCGCGTCGTTGAGGGCGGCAAAGTTCCACAGGCCCATGGCGAAGGCAACGTACATATCCTCCGTCACGTCCGCGGCGGTCTTATCCGGGAACGCAAGGGGTACGTAATCGTCGACGAGGTAGTTCGCCACGATGTAGTTGGTCAGCGCCTGCAGGTCGGCAGTCCACTCCGCCTTGAGGGCGTCCCAAACGGCGGTCTGCTGCTCGGCCGTCCAGGCGTCGCCCGCGGCATAGGCGTGATCCACACCCACGGCGTAGATGGCGTCAAAGATCGTGGAATACTTGGTGTAGACGTCGTCGGTGGTCTGCGTCTGATAGTTCTTGAGGCCGACGATGTCGTAGGAGTTGAGCGTGGTGGAGCCGACATAGGACGGATCCAAATAGACGTAATATGTGAAGATCATGTCGTCGGCATCGGCGGGCTCTCCGTCGCTGAAGACGATGTCGTCACGCATCTTGACCGTATAGGTGGTGATATCGGTCGCCGCATCGTGAGAAACGCTCACATCGCAGGGGCCCTGATAGAGGTAATCGGTTCCGTTGTAGGAAACGGTCTCTCCCTCGATGGCGTTGTAGATGATGCCGCCCATGCGATCCGTGGTCAGCATGATAAGCTGCGTCATCTCCATGGCGTCCACGTCGTAGCCGGTATCCGCAAAGAACGGGCTAAACTTCTCGCTGAAGGGGCTGTAGGCAACCACGAGCGGCGAAGCCTCCTCCACCGTGGGTTGCGCCGTCTCGGTCGCTTCGGTTCCGCCGGGCACTTCGGTAGGCGGTGTCGTCTGCTTGCAGCCGACAGCAAAGCCCAGGCACATTACGCCAATCAGCACAAACGCCAGGGCAGCTTTAAGCTTTTTCGACATTCTGCATTTTCCTCCTTATAAAATTGAATGGTATCTCGCCATTCTGGTCGTATTAGTATATCAAAGCCCCTGTGTAATGTCAATCAACGCGCGCCAACTTCGGCGCCCGCAAAACAGCCCTGTAAAGGCCGCGCGCGGCCCGCCGCATATGCTTTTTTCAGTTTTTGCAGAATGTTCCAAGAAAGCCCGCGCCGTTACGATTCGACGCAGGGATAACGCTTCTGCAGCCGCAGCACCAGCGCGGCCGCCGCCGCAAGCAGCGCGGCAGCCGCGGCGAAGAGAGCGTCGCGCCCGCCGCCGTTGCCAAGGACAAGGTAGACGAGCTGGCCGAGCAGTGTCGCCGCGGAAAACGCAAAGCAGAGCACGATCCAGGTGTGCAGGCGCCTGACATAGCGGTCGTACTGCGGAAACTCCAGCTTTCGCGAGAGAAACAGGAATAGAACCATCTTGCCCGCGCACATGCCGAGCGGCAATAAGAGCAGCACAAACGGCAGCACCACGTAGAAGGCCGGCGCGCTGCCGATGGAGGATGCGCCAAGCAAAGCCGCCCACGCATAGAGCGCCGCGCCGCCCACGGCAAACGCGGCGTAGGCGAGCTTGATGCGGCGGAAGGTCGCCTCATCGACGTCGTAGCAATAGCTCGGGCCCCTGTAGGTCAGTACCTGCCGCCGTTTTCCGCGCTCGTTGAGAATTTCGTTGATCTCATAATAGCTCGCGTACCGATCCAGCCGTATGCTCATAAACCTTACCCCTTCGCACGTCCTGACTAAAGCATACCACAAAAAACGTGCGCGGGAAAACCCCGCGCACGACGCGCTGCCGTTCTGTTTGCCGAAAACCGCTTAGCCCTTCTTTGTCGCGGGCTTTTTCGCGGCGGACGTGCTCTTCTTTGCCGTGGTCTTCTTCGCCGTAGACGTGCTCTTCTTCGCCGTCGAGGTCGTCTTCTTCGCGGTGGACGCGCTCTTCTTCGCGGCGGTGGACTTTTTCGCCGTGGACTTCTTCGGCGCGCTCTTTTGCGTATCGTCGCCAAAGATGCTGCCAAGCAGAGAGCCCGCGACGCTCGCCGTACCCGAGGACCCGCCGCCGAGCAGCGAGCCGAGCAGGCCGCCCGAGGAGGATGCGCCCGACGAGCCGCCGCCAAGCAGCGAGCCGAGCAGGTTGCCCGAGGAGGACGCGCTCGACGAGCCGCCGCCAAGCAGCGAGCCGAGCAGGTCGACGCCGTCGTCTTCCTCCTCCTCTTCCTCCCCGCCGAGCAGCGAACCGAGCAGCGACCCTGCGACGTTCGAAGTACCCGAGGAGCCGCCGCCGAGCAGCGAGCCGAGCAGGTTGCCCGACGAGGACGAACCGCCGCCAAGCAATGCGCTTACAAGCGTGCCGGCAAGGCCCGAGGAGGACGAGCCGCCGAGCAGACCGCCAAGCAGCGAGGAAACGCCGGAGGACGAGCTCTGGTTCTGCTGGCCAAGCAGCGAGAGCAATAGCGGCGCAAGCTGCAGCAGCACCGAGGTGGTCTGGCCCTTGTCCATGCCGGATTTCTTGGAAAGCGCGGATACGGTCTTGCTTGTATTGTCGCCAAAGAGGTGCTGAAGAATCTTTGCGCTGTCCTTTGCGTCCACGCCGGAGAGGAAGGACTTCACGTTCGAAGCGTCGTCTGCCGCGTGGTCGGAGAGCGCCTGGGTCAGCGCCTGCTCGCCCTTTTCCGTGCTGGCGTTCTGCTGCATGCTCTCGAGCATGAGCGGGAGCGCCGCTCCGACGAGCGATTCCACCTGGGATTTTTTCGCGCCGCTGTTTTTGCTCATCGCGGTAACGGCGTTGTTGCCGAGAACCGCTTCGAGGAGGGTATCCGTATAGCTCATATTGATCTCCTTTTCCATACCGTTCGCTGCTATTCTAAAATACTACAATTTATTATAATAATACGCGCGTACAATTACAAGCGCCCATCGATCGGACTTTTTTACCCCGCGCCGAAGCGGACGCGCCGCCGCTTGTGCCGGTGGGCGGCATGGATAAGGCGTACTCCGCCATCGCGGACATGATCCCTTGATCGCTCGATATGCCCGTCTCGCACCGGCGCGGCGTTTTGGCCGGAGCGCAATCCATCGAAACGGCTGCGGCCGTCGAAACGTGCGGCGGCCCGCAAGCAGACCCTCGTAAAACGCAAAAGGCCGGCCTTCGCCGTAACGAAGGCCGGCCTTGCCGCATTGTTTGACGCAGGCCGGAGCGCGCCGCAGCGCGCCCTATTCGCGCTCGATGCGCCTGCCGATCGGGCCGAAGGCGTCCTTCCCGGCGTATGCCGCGGCTGCGCCAAGCTGCTCTTCGATGCGCAGCAGGCGGTTGTACTTTGCGACGCGATCGGTGCGCGAGGGCGCGCCGGTCTTGATCTGGCCGGCGTTTGTCGCCACCGCGACGTCCGCGATGGCCGTATCCTCCGTCTCGCCCGAGCGGTGCGACGTCACCGCCGTATAGCCCGCGCGCTGCGCCATCTCGATGGCCTCGAGCGTCTCGGTCAGGGTGCCGATCTGGTTGAGCTTGATCAGGATCGAATTTGCGCAGCCCTCCTCGATGCAGCGGGCCAGCCTCCGCGTGTTGGTCACGAGCAGATCGTCGCCGACGAGCTGCACCGTGCCGCCGAGCGCCTCGCGCAGCTTTTTCCAGCCTGCCCAGTCCTCCTCGGCAAGTCCGTCCTCGAGCGAGATGATGGGATAGCGCGCGCAGAGGTTCTGCCAGTAGCCGATCATCTCGTCGCCGGTCTTGACCGCGCCGGATTTCCAGAAGAGGTAGCACCCTTCCTTGCCCGCCGCCCTGGCCTCGTCGAACATCTCCGTGGCGGCGGCGTCGATGGCGAGCATAAAGTCCCTGCCCGGCGCAAACCCCGCCTGGCGGATGGCCTCGAGCAGCGTTTCCACCGCCTCCTCCTCGCCGGAGAGGTTCGGGGCAAAGCCGCCCTCGTCGCCGACGGACGTGCTCAAACCCTTCTTTTTGAGGATCGCCTTGAGCGTATGGAAGGTCTCCGTCCCCCAGCGCAGGCCCTCGGCAAACGACGGCGCGCCGACGGGCATGATCATAAACTCCTGACTCGAGATGTTGTTATCCGCGTGCTTGCCGCCGTTGATCACGTTCATCATCGGCACGGGCAGCACGTGCGCGTTCGCGCCGCCGATGTAGCGGTACAGCGGCAGCTCGAGCGCGCTGGCCGCCGCGTTGGCCACGGCGAGCGAGACCGCAAGCATGCCGTTTGCGCCGATCCTCGACTTATCCGCCGTGCCGTCAAGCTCGATCATCGCGCGGTCGATCGCGCGCTGATTTAACGCGTCCATACCGACGAGCTTCAGCGCGAGCAGTTCGCGCACGTTTTGCACGGCTTTTTGCACGCCCTTGCCAAGGTAGCGCGCCTTGTCGCCGTCGCGCAATTCGAGCGCCTCGTACGCCCCGGTCGAAGCGCCCGAGGGGACGGCCGCCCAGCCAAACGCGCCGCCGCTTGTGGTCACCTCCGCCTCGATCGTCGGATTGCCGCGCGAGTCGAGGATCTCCCGCGCAATGATCTTGCCGATTTCATGCCTGCTCATGTTTGGACTCCTCCTCAAAGTGTTCTTCTCTTCTGTAACGGCCCGCCCGGCCATCGTTGCGGCGTCGCGGCCCGGGCCGCCCGCCCTTGCCGTTTGTCGCCGGTGCGGCGGAGAGTGGAATAATAGCAGTTTGCCCCGCCAAAGGCGGGCTGTATGAGCGCAACGAAGCGCCGGCGGCGTTATTTAAACTCCAGCGTGATGTTTTCGTTGCCCTCGGCGGCCTGACTTAATACGTTTAAGAGCTTCCTTCCATAGTCGCCGAGGTTTGCCTCGATCGACGCGCCGTAGCGCACGCGGATATGCAGCGGCTCGCCGCAGGAGGCCAGCACGTCGCTGAGCGCGTCGAGATTCTTCCCGTAATACGGGGGAAAGAGCGGCTTGCGGGCCAGATACGCGTGGGTCTTCTCCCTGGTTTTGCAGCGCCTGCCGTCGACGATGAGCGTCTTCATGCGTCCTCCTCCCCATAGAGAAGGGTGAAGGTCTCGTAGTGATCGGCCGTATAGTAGATGAGTCCGTCGTTTGAAAAAACGATGCGCTCGGCCCCTCTCGCCGCCGCGCCGAGGGTATTGATGTCGCACTCGGTATAGCTTCTGCCGCTTCGTTCGGGCAGCAGGCCCTCGTAGTTGCCGAAGCGGTCGCCGCCGATGCACTTGCCGGGCGCGTAGCGCTCGAGTCCGCCGCCGTCCCAGCCGAGTTCCCGGGCTTCGGATTTCGTGATGAAATTGTCCGGCAGCCGTCCGTAGAGATAGAGATACAGGGCGACGTCGTCCTTCGTGGTGTACGCGCCCGCCTCGTTCAGCGTCGGCTCCTGTTCCGCGTCCAAAGCGGGCTCCTCTTCGTCCAGCGACAGGAAGGGTTCCTGTGTTTCCTGCGTAACGCTATCTGTGCCCGCCGTCCCGGCCGCGGCGTTCAGCACGCCCGCGCGCGCGGCCCAGACGGCCAGCAGCAGTATGATCACCGTAACAGCGATGGATAAAAGACGTTTTTTGTTCATCGATCCGCCTCCCGCTTTTTTCCACAATACCATGTTTTTGTATCCGCTTCAACGGCTTTGTGCGCCTTCCCCGGCCGTTCGGGTCAAGTTGGCATGTTGACTGCCCTCGGCGGGCGGACATATAATAATTGTTAACGGCGGCACGCAAGAAGGCGCCGCCAATGAAACCGCCGCGGGCGGTTTTCGGAACCATTCGGCCGCACGGGTTGTGTGCGCAGGCCGGCGATTCAGAGGAGAGCCGTGGGTAAAAAACAGATTACGATCGTGAAAGACGGTCCCTGCCTTGTGGGCGGAAACATTCCGCTCGACGAACAGATCATCGAAAGCGTCGGGGAGCATTATGAGTACCGGCAGGGCCGTGTGTTTGAAACGCCGGAGCAATACGCGCTCTGCCGCTGCGGCCGCTCCGCCGCCACGCCGTTCTGCGACGGCAGCCACGGCAAGGCCGGCTTTCGGGGCTACGAAACCGCGGACGAAAGCACCTTTGCCGAGCGTAAGCGGGTTCTTAGCGGGCCGACGCTCGAATTATCCGACGACGGCCGCTGCGCCTACGCGCGCTTCTGCCACCGCGACGACGGCGACGTTTGGACGCTGACCGAGCAATCCGGCGACCCGCATCTAAGGCAAGAGGCGATCCGGGCCGCAGGCGACTGTCCCGCGGGGCGGCTCGTAGAACGCGACCGGCTCACGCAAGCGGAGTTTGAGCCGGCGCTCGAACCCGCGATCTCGATCCTGCAGGACCCCGAACTCTCGGTCAGCGGGCCGCTGTTTGTCAAGGGCGGCATCCCGCTCGTCGGCGCCGACGGCCGCAACTATGAAACGCGCAACCGCTATGCGCTCTGCCGCTGCGGGGCCTCCCGCAACAAGCCGTTTTGCGACGCGGCGCACGTCAATACCGGCTATCAGGACGGACTCGGGGAGGACGACTGAAAATCCCCTTACGGCGCGGCCTGCCCCGGCAAACGTACGCCCGAAGAAAGCGAACGGTATCAGGCCAAGCTCCCTATTGAACGCGTTGCGTATCCCGATGCCGGCGACATCGGCGCGCTCTTTGGCAAAGCGAAACTCCGCGGCGGCACGTACGCCGAACGCCGAGATTCGCAGAAGCAACCTTTTTTACGGACGCAGAAAAGCCGCCTGGAGCAGGCGGCTTTATATACGGTATGCTTAAACAAAGCGGACGCTTGCTAGACGAGCCTCGCGATCAGCTCGTCGCGCGCGCCGGGCAAGAGATCGATCGGCGGAATCTCGATGAGCGTATAGCAGCCGGGCTTCTGCCGCACGACGGCGCGGGCGGCGGAGACGAGGATCTGCCCCGTCAGGGCGGGGTTGTGTATGCTCATCGTAAAGCGAAAATTCTGATTGTGGGTTTGCCCCGAAACGCCCTTGCGCACAAGGTCGACGCCGTGTCCGAAGTCGCGCAGCGCCGATACGCACGCTACGCCGATAACCTGGGTTTCATCCGCGGCAAAATAAGCATCCGCCTTCAGCGCGGCCGTCACCTCCGAAAGGGAAGCGCCTTCCTCCAGCTCCACATACACGCTGCGGCGGTGCATCGACGTACCGAGCGGAATCGTGACGGACAAGGCGTCCTTTACGCCGGGGATGGCGCGGGCGGCGACGCTGTGGCCCATGCTCGTGCCGGGACCGAAGTTCGTATCGGTAATGCCGCTTGGCGCCATCGCCTCAAGCAGCGCGCAAATCACCGAGTCGGTGCCCGGGTCCCAGCCCGCGGAGATGATTGCCGAAGCGCCATGCTCTTTGGCAACCGCGTCAAGCTCGCGGCGCAGCGCGGGAATCTGCCCGTGGATATCGAAGCTGTCGACCGTGGAGATCCCTTGGGAAAGCAGCGCTTTGGCGGCGGCGGGCACATCCCGGCTGCCCAGGCAGAGAATCGCCGCGTCGACCCCGCCAAGCTCTTCCACGCGCCGCACAACGGGTGTTTCATGGAAGGAATCCTCCTGAAAACTCTGGCTGACAATGCCGGCCAGGGCAAATTCGTCGTCCCCGATCAGCGCGTCGAACACATACCGGCCGATGTTGCCAAACCCATAGATTGCCGTTTTGATCATAGTATCTCCTTTGTGTTTTGTTTCGCATTTTGCCGCTGGACACGGCGCCGTGCGGCTATGAATCGATGATTTCAAATATTTGATATATTATATACACTTTGCCGCCCGGACGCAATCCGCTTTCGCTCGCCGGCATAAGAACGGCCGCCTTGCGCACAACGCGCAGGCGGCCTGACGATTTCCTGTAAAAAACGGCTTACACCCCGTGCATACAATCGAGCACGAGCTGTACGCTGGTCTTCGCGCCGAGCGGCAGGGCATCCTCGTCGAGCATGAAGTCGTTGTTGTGGACAAACGTGGTGCAGCCCTTTGCGGCGTTGCGCACGCCCAGCCGGAAAAACGCCCCCGGTTTCTTGGCCTGATAGAAGGCGAAGTCCTCCGATCCGCACTCGGCGTTCGTCATCTGCACGTGATCCGCGCCGACAACCTTCCGCTGCGCCGCCAGCACCCGCTCGCACAGCGCCGGGTCGTTATAGACCACGGGCGCTTTGACGTGGCTGACGTACTTGGCCGTTCCGCCGTGCAGCGCCGCCGCGCCCTCCGCGACCTCCCGCACGCGCCGATCGAGAAAGTCGCCCACGCGCTCTTCAAAGTAGCGCATGGTCCAAACCATGCTCGCATAGTCCGGAATTACGTTATGGGCGTGTCCCGCGCTCATCTGGCAGGCCGCGCAGATATAGCGATCGAGCGGATTGATCTCACGCGTAAGCATGAGCTGAATCTCGTTGTAGGCGCTTACCATCATGGCCATGGCGTCCTTGCCCGAGGCGGGCAGCGTGGCGTGGGCGGTTTTGCCGAAGAACTCAATCGTCGCGACCCGGTCGGCCGCCATCGCCGCCCCCGGACACACGCCCATGCGGCCGCTGTCAAGCCGCGGCTCAACGTGCATGCCGAAGATCACGTCGATCTCGTCCATGAGGCCGTCCTCAACGAGGAACGCCGCGCCGCTGTCCGTCGCGCCCTCCTCGTTGGGCTGAAAGACGAGGAGCACACGGCCGGCCAGTTCCCCCTCGACCGACTTGAGCGCCTTGGCCGTGCCAAGCAGCATGGCGGTATGCGCGTCGTGCCCGCAGGCGTGCATGCGTCCGGGGATTTGCGACTTATATGGCACGTCGTTCCATTCCTCGAGCGGCAGCGCGTCCATGTCCGCCCGCAGCGCGATCGTAAACCCCTTGGCCTTGCCGTTGATCTCGCCGATGATCGCGCTTCTGCCGTAGCGCTCGGTAAAGGGGATGCCCATAGCGTCAAGTTCCCGCCTTACAAGCGCGAGCGTTTTCGGCAGTTCAAGCTCGAGCTCGGGATAGCGATGCAGCTCCCGGCGGATCGATACGATATACTCCCCGTCCACCGCAAGAAGGGCGCGCTGTTCAAGATCCATCTTCTGCACTCCTTATTCTTTATAGCGTTTCATCAGTCCGTAAAGCGAAGCGCCGCGCGCACGTCCTCTGCCGGCAGCGCGCGCGGGAATACGCCTCGCACCGAAGCGAGGGCCGCGGCTGTTCCCGCCGCCTCCCCCTGGCTCAGCACGCAGCCCATGATGCGGGTGGTTCCGTGGGCTTCGTGGGCGGCGCTGATACAGCGGCCGCAGACGAGTACGCCCTCGAGTCCCGCAGGCAGCATGGCCCGGTAGGGAATCGTGTAGTAGCCGCCCTCGCGGATGAACTGAAACTGCGTTTTCCCGCCCCTTGGGTCGTGGATGTCGATGGGATAGGCGCCGCAGGCCACGCCGTCGGGAAATTTTACAGCCGAAAGCACGTCGTCGCGCGTGATCGTATAGTCGCCAAGGATGTTGCGGCTTTCCCGAATGCCCAGCGGCGAGGTGGCCAGCAGCACCGCGCGCTCGAAGCCGCGCACGTTCCGGCGCAGGGCGTCGATGAGCTCCATGACGTTTTCGCGTTCGAGAAGCTCCGCCCGGGAGACCGCCACAGCGTCCGTACCGTCCACGCCCGATACGCGGGTGGCGTTGAGGAACACCTCGCCATCGCGCAGGGACACCGCCGTAAAGGTGACCTCCCTTGTTTTATCGTCAAAGGGCGCAAAGTGACCCGCCATGTGCACAAGCGACTCCGCGGCGTCCGGCGCCTTGCTCTGATACAGGATGCGGGTATGCCACGCGCCCTTGCCGCGCACGGTTTCGCCGCGCTCCATCTCGGCGCGGAATGCCGCAAGATCCACGCCGCCGACGCGAAAGAGGATCGAGGCGTTTTGCAGGGCGGTCTTCTCCTGGAAGCGTCCGCCCGCTAAAAAGACCGCGTCCGCATCGCCCGTCGCGTCGACGAACACATCCGCGCCATAGGTCGCGCGCCCGCTTTTGTTGACGGCCTCCACCGCGCAAAGGCGGCCGTTTTCCACCCGCGCGCCGCAGAGAAACGTGTTGAGCAGCACCTCGCAGCCCGCGCCGGCAACAAGCCGCTGCGCCGCGTACTTCAACCCTTCCGGGTCGAAGGGCACGAGGGAAAACTCGTAGGAATCCGGCCGCGCGGGCGTATTCCAGTACGCGCCCCGGGCGTAGCCGAAGCAGTCTCCCCGCTCCTCGAGCAGGCCGATGAGCTCGTCCACCATGCCGCGGTTGACAACCTTCCCGCCGCCGCTGATGACGCCGAGGAAGGGGATGCCGTACACCGCCGTGCCGCCAAGGTGGGGAAAACGCTCGATCAGCAGCGTCTTTGCGCCCTGTCTCGCCGAAGCGGCCGCGGCCATAAACCCGGCGGTTCCGCCGCCGAGCACGATCACGTCGTAATGCTGCATAAAATGCTTCCTTTCAGCGGGTCGTAGATTCGCTCAGTCCGACACCGCGTCCCGCGCCGCGGCGATGGTATCGCGTTCAATGAAATTCGTATGGAGGTTGACGTTCTGCACGGCGGAAAAATCCCGCTCGGTGATCTTGCGAATCAGGATGCCGAGCGCGATATCCACCTGGTCGGCAATGTGGCAGTCCACGCTCGAAAGCATGCGATGGTAGCCCACCATCTGCAGCGTATTGTCGATGCCGAGCAGCGAAATATCCTCCGGCACCCGCAGCCCCGCCTCACGGATGGCTTGCGCGGCGCCGACGGCGATGTCGTCATACGCGCCGAACACCGCGGTCGGCGGCTCGCCGTTTGCGAGGATATCCTTCATGCTTTCATACCCCGCGTCAAAGAAGCGGGTCTGGGCAATGCGGATCAGCGCCGGGTCCGGCTCGATGTGCCGCTGGCGCATGGCCTGCCTGAAAAACTCCAGCCGGTGCTGGGTGAAGGGTTCGCTGAGGAACGCGATGCGCCTATGCTTCATGCGCAGCAGGCACTCCACCGCCTCGTCGATGCCCACGCCGTCGTTGACGCATATATAATCGAAAGGATGCGTTTCAAAGCTCGGATACGAGATGCCCACAAGCGGCAGCCGCGCCCGGGGCAGTTCGCCAAAGACGTTCAAAGCGGAGATCACGAGGATGCCGTCGACGCTCTGGTTCTGGAAGTAGTCGATAAGCTTGATGATGCGCTCGGTATCGAAGCTCGCGTTGCCCATCACAAGCAGGCCGCCCATCTCGTGCACCCGATTGTCAAGCTCCTCGACGATGCGCGAGTAGTAGTTGCTCGTTAAATCCGAATAGATCGCCGCGATGACCAGCCCGTCCCGATTCTGCCCGTAGCCAAAGCGGCGTACGTGGACATAGCCGTGCTGCTGCGCAAGCTGCAGTACGCGCTTCTTCGTCTCCGCGCCGATGTCGCTGGCGTTGTTGATCGCCTTCGACACCGTGGATACGGAAACCCCGGCGATGGCGCTAAGCTCCCTGAGCGTAATCATAGACATGGAACCATCCTCATAACAACATCATGTGTTTCGAAATTTGTTCGCGTACAGTATATCATCCAAAAAAGCCGTATACAAGCAATATCCCGAAAATGTTTCGAGGAATTTTTCGGTACCGCCCGAAAATAATTTGTTTGTTTTTTCACGAAGCAGCAGGATTCCGAAAATTTTGGTACATTTTTCGTAAGCAATTTCGTAAAACTCTTTTGACAATTAGTTTTTTCGGGACTAAAATAACACTAAATTCTGAATCTAATTTTTCGTTTTCGAAGACATCTGCGCAACAACCTCGTTCTATTCGGTCATTGGCCGCATAAACCACCATGATAATTTTCGAAAACCATTGATGTCTTTTCGAAAACCAGACACCCCGGTGCTTTTCAATATCTGGCAGCCCAGGACTTCGGCACATGCCTTGGGGGAATGCTCCCAGGATGAGCGCAATATATGGGAAACACCGCACACCGCGGCTTAACGCGCTCCTTCACCCTCTTGCCGCCGCACGGGCCGTCTTTCGCTTTACGTAGCATGCAACGAAACTCGCAATCCATGCGGGCGGGGACGTTTCCCCGCACAATCACGGAAGGATATCTCCGCTTTGCGGAGCAATCTGATACCCCAGAAAAAACATAAGGAGGAAGAACCAGTGAAACTCAAAAGAATCGTGTCCCTTCTTCTGGTAATCGCTCTGGCGTTTACCGCGTTTGCCTGCGCT
>CAYMSL010000026.1:17312-17712 GCA_964393095.1 uncultured Oscillospiraceae bacterium
CGGAAGCGCCCGCAACCGAGGGCACAGAGGCTACCGAAGGCACCGCGGGCCCCACGGAACCCGCGGCTTCCGGCAAGGTCGAAGAAGTCTACTTCTTCTCCAGCATCGGCGCCTATCAGAAGCTCCTCGAGCAAGAGGTCACCAAGTGGAACGAGGGCGAAGGCGCCGCCAAGGGTGTTCGCATCGTCATGGAGACGAACATCGACAACTACAGCACCGCGCTCGAAACCATGATCACCGCCGGCACCTATCCGGACCTCGCGGATCTATACTCCCGTGCGGACATGCTCGCGGCCGGCTATGCGCGCGACCTCTACACCATTCCGGAACTCGCCGACACCATCAAGCAGTTTGAGCCCTGGCTCGCGCAGGGCGTCAACCTCCAGGGCGATAAGCTCTA
>CAYMSL010000027.1:0-17673 GCA_964393095.1 uncultured Oscillospiraceae bacterium
CGGCTTCTGCGTATCGGTTTTGGAGGAGGACAGCCACGCCGTGCAGTACCGGAAGAGTTTCTTTGTGCTCGACAACGCGGACATCAACGAGATGCTGCGCATCATCTACGAGGAGCGGGGGCTGACGCTAAGGCACAGGACGTTTGCTGACGCGCGGGATATGATCGAGATACGCAAGTGCCTGCGCAATCCCGATTATTTCGAGGATATGATCGCGCTGCCGCTCGAAACGCTGCGGCAGAAGTACCTCGACGCCTCCGAAACCGACGACATGATATTCTACGGCTATCTCTACGAGGAGAAGAAGTGTTTCGGCCTCGACTACAACGATCTCATCAAGTATGTGCTGCACATCTTCCATGAGGACGAAACCATCCGGCTCAAGTGGCAAAAGCGCCTTGCCTATATCATGATCGACGAGTTTCAGGACATCGACCAACTGCAATACGAGCTTATGCAAGCCCTCGCGGGCCACCACCAAAACCTCTTTGTCGTGGGCGACCCCGATCAGACCATCTACACCTGGCGCGGGGCCAACGTGCGCTTCCTGCTCGACTTCGAGCGCGCCTTTCCCGGCACGCGCACGATATTCATGATGCGGAATTACCGCTCGACGCCGGAGATCCTCGCCGCCGCAAATTCGCTCGTCGATAAAAACAGGCAGCGCGTTAAAAAGTCGCTGCTGCCCACGCTGCCCTCCGGCGCGCCCGTTCGATACCACCACGCCAAGACGGCGGACGACGAGGCGCTCTGGATCGTTTCCTGCATGCGCGCTCTCGCAACCGCGGGCGCGGCGCTTTCGGATATGGCGGTACTCTATCGCGCGCATTACGTCTCGCGCGCGCTCGAAGAGACCTTTTTGCACGAGGAGCTGCCCTATACGATCTACAGCGGCACGCCGTTTTTCGAGCGCATGGAGATCAAAAACGCGCTCTCCTACCTGCGCCTTGTGGCCTACCGCGACGACCTTTCGTTTTTGCGGATCGCGAACGTGCCGAAGCGCAACATCGGCGAGCGCCGCATGCGCGCGCTGCGCGACTACGCAACAAAGCACGGATGCCTGCTTTACGACGCGCTCGTGCGCCTGCTCGACGACGAGCTGTTTCAAAACACAAAGGCGCGGCAGTTCGTCGCGCTGGTCGAACGCTTTTCGGCCAAGTGCCATGCTATGCCGGTTTCCGATCTGCTCGCCGCCGTGCTCAACGAAAGCGGCTACGAAGCGGCGCTTCGCACCGAGGGCGGGCAGGAGCGGCTCGATAACCTCGCGGAGCTCAAGCAGTCCGTGCACGACTATGAGATCACCTGCGGCGAGGAGGGCGCGCTTGAGGACTACCTCGTGCGCATCGCGCTGTTGACAAACGCCGACGCCGGCGCGGCAAAAAACGCCGTGCGGCTTATGAGCGTCCACACGGCAAAGGGGCTTGAATTTCCCTACGTGTTTCTCTGCGGCCTCAACGAGGGCGTGTTCCCGAGCAAGAAGACCGCGACGCTTGAAAGCATGGAGGAGGAGCGGCGGCTTGCGTTTGTGGCGTTTACGCGCGCGAAGCGCGCGCTCTTCCTTTCCGAAGCCGAGGGACGCAACCTCGACGGTTCGTTTCGCTACCCCTCGCGCTTTATTTTCGACGTGGACAAGGGGCTGCTTTGCTACGACGAGGAGTTGAACCCCTCGCTCGTGTCCGACAGCGCGCGGCACATTCGCCTGAGCGAGGAATTGCTCGCCGCCGAAACCGAGGAACCGGCGTTTGCCGTGGGCAATCGGGTAAAGCACCCGATCATGGGCGCGGGCGTCGTCGTGGAGATCGACAGGGCCAATCGCGCGTACGTCATCCGCTTCGACGAGCTCTTTACCGAGCGCAAGCTCACCTTCCGCGCACCGCTCGGCACATTGTAACCTGGGCCTTACGCGGAAGCGGCGGCGGGCACACGCCCGCCGCCGCTTGTTATTATGCCTGTTCCCGCTGCAATGCCGCGCCGTTTGTGGCGATCACGTTCGCATACCAGAGCGCCGAATCCTTCGGGATGCGCCGCATGTCGCGATAGTCGACGTAGACGAGGCCGAAGCGCTCGTCGTATCCCTCCGCCCACTCGAAGTTGTCGAGAAAGCTCCAGTGCAGGTAGCCGATCACCGGCGTCCCCTCGTCGATTCCGCGCTTGAGCATAAGCAGGTAGCGATGCAAAAAGTCAATGCGGTCGATATCGTGCACCTTGCCGTCGAGAAATACGCGATCGTTACAGGACTGCCCGTTTTCGGTGATGCAGATCGGCAGGCCGTAGCGCTTGTAGAGATTCGTCGCGCCGTAATACATGCACTCCGGCGCGACGGGCCACTTGAGCGCGGTTTGCGGAAAGCCCGTATAGCGCACGCTTCGGCCTTCCTCATCCACGCCCTCGCCGTGGTAGGTGTTCACGCCGATGAAATCGGGCTTTTCCATAAGCGCCCAATCGCGTTGCGGCAGGCTCTCGGCAAAGACCCTGATCGTGGCGTTCGCGCTCTCGTCGTAGCGGCGCAGGATCAGGCTGTCGAGGAAGCTGTTGAACGTAAACGACCAGCCCGCCGCCTCGCCGGAAAGGTCGAACGTCGCGCGGTAGGCGGCCTCGCGGCCTCTGGGCGTATCGACGACGGGGTAGCAGAGCCGCCCGCACGGCGCGGCCCCTACGATCGCCTCGGGGTTGACACGCTTGATCGCGCGCAAGGCGGCGCTGTGCGCGAGCGCGAGGTGGTGCATGCAGCGCACAAGCTCTTGCTCGGGCAGGCGCTTGCCGGGCGCGTGCCGCCCGCTGCCATAGCCAAGCCCTACGATACACTGCGGCTCGTTGATGGTCATGTAGCGCTTGACCCGATCGCCAAGGCGCCGCGCGATTAGCGCCGCGTAGTCGGCAAAGGCATCGATTGTGGCGCGGTTTTGCCAGCCGCCCTGTTTTTCAAGCGCGCTCGGCATCTCCCAATGGTATAGCGTAACCCATGGCTCAATGCCGGCCTCGAGCAGCGCGTCGACAAAGCGCTCGTAGTAGTCGAGACCCTTCTCGTTGACAAAGCCCGTCCCCTGCGGCAGCACGCGCGGCCAGTTGATCGAAAAGCGGTACGCCTGAAGGCCCAGCCGCTTCATGATCGCGATGTCTCCAAGGTAACGGTGGTACACGTCGCAGGCGACGTCGCCGTTTTCATCGTGCCTGACGCGGCCTTTGCCCAAATCGTGCGTAAAATCATCCCAGATGCCCGGCCCCTTGCCGTCCTCATCCCAGGCGCCCTCGCACTGGTATGCGGCGCAGGCCGCGCCCCAGATAAACCCCTCCGGAAAGGCGCTCATACCGTTACCTCCACAAAAAATACGTTCCCGCCGCCCGCCCGGACGGGGCAGCACCGCGGCGCCGCGCTATCAGGCCAGGCGTCTTAGCCGTTGAGCAGCCGCAGCAGTTCCTCGAGGTATTGCCCCATCTCCGGCCCGCCGCCGAAGCTCTTCATCGCGCGCAGCGGCATGTAGCCGAGCATGGCCTCCATCATCTCAGGCGTGATGGCGTTTTGCGCGGCCTCGCTCGCGTTTTCGCTGCCGCCGATGACCTCAGCCATACGTTCAAGGAACCCGCCGATCTTTTCCCGCGTGCGGGGGCTTGCCATGATGTCCATAAACACGGAGTTCTCGTCGAACACCTCCGTTATCTCGCGCGTCGAGGTCACCTTAACTGTGGTCTCCAGCGCGATGTCGCGGCTCGAGCGGCCGATCTCTATGGCGAACGCGCCGCTCTCAACGTGCCAGTCATGGAGCTTAACCTCATAGTAGGCAAACGCCCGCCGATCAAGCGCAAACGACACGGTCTTCTTTTCACCCGGCTCGAGCGCGACCTTTTCAAAGCCCTTGAGCTCGCGCACCGGGCGGATGGCCGTGCTTTCCAGGTCGGCAACGTAGAGCTGCACAACCTCCCTGCCCGCGCGCGCGCCGGTGTTTGTGACGTCCACGGTGACAAGGAGCGCATCCCGATCGGTCAACTCGTTCGCGCTCACGGTGAGGTTACCGTAGGCAAACGTCGTATAGCTCAGCCCGTGGCCGAACGGGAAGAGCACGTCCATCTTCTTTTTATCGTAATAGCGGTAGCCTACGAACACGCCCTCGCGGTACTCCGTACGCTCCCGATCGCCGCCGTAAAAGAGAAACGACGGGTTGTCCTCGAGCTTATGGGGGAAGGTCTCCGCGAGCCTTCCGCTCGGGTTCGCCTCGCCAAAGAGAATGCGCACCGTTGCGCGGCCCACGGCCTGCCCGCCGAGATAGGCCTCGAGCACGCCCGTTACGGAATCGATCCACGGCATCTCCACGGGCGCGCCGTTATGGAGCACGACCACGGTATTGGGGTTGGCAGCCGCCACCGCCGCGATGAGCCGGTTCTGGCACGCGGGCAGGCGCATATGCGCGCGGTCGTACCCCTCGGATTCATAGGCGTCCGGCAGGCCCGCGAACACCACGGCGACCTTCGCCTTCCGCGCCGCCTCGACGGCTTCGTTGACGAGCGCGTCGGTGGTGGCGTCGCCCGCGATATCGAAGCCGCGCGCGTAGGAGATGTTCAAAATCCCCGCCGCCGCCTCGAGCGCGCCCGTGACCTTCGTGCAGTTGATGTGCGAGCTGCCGCCGCCCTGGAAGCGCGGCTTCTCGGCAAACTCGCCGATCAACGCGATTGCCTCGCCCTTTTTTAGCGGCAGTACGCCGTCGTTTTTGAGCAGCACCATGCATTCCTCGGCGAGCGCCCCGGAAAGCCGGTCGTGCGCGTCCTTATCCCAGACCGCGTTCGGCGCGGCGTTCTCGAGGAAGCGGCCGTTGATCTTAAGGATGCGCTCGCAGGCCTGGTCGAGCAGCCGTTCGTCGAGCCTGCCGCTCTGCACAGCCTCGACGAGCTTCTGGTCGTTGATGCCGCTTGAAGCTGGCATCTCGAGGTCTACCCCCGCTTCGATGCCCTTGACGCGGTCGGCGATCGCACCCCAGTCGGTCACAACATAGCCGTCAAAGCCCCATTCGCCGCGCAGCACGTCGTTTAGCAGCCAGCCGTTCTCCGCGGCGAACACGCCGTTGATGCGGTTGTATGAGCACATGACGGTCCAGGGTTTTGCCTTGCGCACAGCGGTCTCGAACGGAACAAGGTAGATCTCGCGCAGCGTACGCTCGTCGACGTCCGAGCTCGACGACATGCGCCGGTGCTCCTGATTGTTCGCCGCAAAGTGCTTGACGCTCACGCCCACGTAATGCGCCTGCACGGCGTTCGTGTAGGCCGCGGCCGCCTCACCGGCAAGATACGGGTCCTCCGAAAGATACTCAAAGTTCCGCCCGCACAGCGGGGAACGCTTGATGTTGACCGCCGGCCCGAGCACCACGCCGACCTTCTCGGCCGCGCACTCCTCGCCAAGCGCGTCGCCAAGGCGCGTAAAGAGCGTGCGGTCGAACGAGGCGGCGGCCGCGCAGCCCGCCGGAAAGCACACGGCCTTGATGCTCTCGTTCACGCCAAGGTGGTCGGCCTTGTCGTCCTGTTTGCGCAGCCCGTGCGGGCCGTCGCTGAGCATCACAGAGGGAACGCCGAGCCGCTCGACGGGCTTCGTGTGCCAGAAATCAAGCCCCGAGCAAAGCCCCGCCTTCTCCGCAAGCGTCATCTCCGAAACGAGTTTCTTTGCGTCCATATCCATCGCTCCTCCACCTGAATTTTAAAGGTCTCCCATCGCCCCGGCCGCACCGCCCGTTTACAGCGCGGCGTTCGCTTTCTTTGCGCGCATACTTTTACGCTCGCTTACAAGCGCGAGCAGCGCCATCAGCACAAGCAGGTAAACCGGCCAGGCGCCGATACCGACGACGGGGGAAAGCCAGCCAAACAACGGCGGCAGCAGCGTGCCTCCGATGTACGCGCCCGCAAACTGCAATCCCATGAGCCCCTGCGAATAGCGCTCGCCGAAGAGCTTGGGCGTCTCGTCGAGCATCGCAGGAAAGAGCGGCGCGCAGCCAAAGCCCAGCAGCAAGAGCCCCGCCACCCCAAACGCGTTTGGCAGCGGCAGGAGCAGCACAATCAGCCCCACTAGCGCCGTACCCTCGCCGATGCGTATCAGGGTTCGGTCGGAGCGCTTCATCGCCGCAAAGCCCGACAGCAGCCGTCCCGCCATGATGCCGAAGTAGAACATCGAAGCCCAGGAGGCCGCCCTTTCGGGCGCGACGCCGCGCGCCTCGACAAAATACGTGCTCGCCCAAAGTCCCGTGACGTACTCCGCGCCGCAGTAGAGCAAAAAAGCGAGGCACGAAGCGAGGGCCCCCGGCCGCGAAAGCAGCGCCTTGTAGCTTACCTCCACGTCCGCCTTTTCCCCCATGCCGGGCACCGCGCCCACGCCGCCCACGCGTCTCCAGAGCGGCAGCGCGGAAAACAGCGCGAGCGATATGGCGCACAGCGCGGCGGACACCGTGCCATAGCCGCCACGCCAGTTGCCGCGCGCAAGAAAGAAGGACATAATCAACGGGCTTAGCGTCGTGCCGACGCCCCAGAAGCAGTGCAGCCAGTTCATATGGCTTGCCCGATAGTGGATCGCCACAAAGTTGTTGAGGCCGGTATCGACCGAGCCGCCGCCGAAGCCGAGCGGGATAGCAAGCAGCAGCACGACATAGTAGCTTTTCACAAACGCCATGCCCAAGAGCGCCGCCGCCGTGAGCATCACGGAAACCGCCGTAACAAGCCCCGTGCCGAAGCGCCGCACAAGGCGGGCCGAGAGCAGGCTAGAGGCCACCGTGCCGACGCTGGCCACAATCGCCACAAGCCCCGCGGCCGGAATGTCCACGCCAAGGTCGAGGTGCGCCGCCGGCCAGGCCGCGCCGAGCAGCGAGTCCGGCAAACCCAGGCCGATGAACGCAAGGTAGATCAGTATCAGTAGTGCCGCCGCCATAGGATCTCCTTCGAAATTGTTGACTATCACCATTGTACCAATACGCACGGCGGGGTGTCTATCAAATCCGTTGTTTTTGCTGCTGCGCCGTATCTTTCGCCGCCGCATGGTACGCCGGCTCTCGGGAGACGCATGCCGCGTATTTGCGGATGGAAAAGCGTTCCGTGCGCATCGCGTTGCTCCGGCGCAGGTACAGCTTGACGAACCGCGCACGGCCGGTCTGCGCGCCCAAACGCCTCTTGCACGCGCAGCGAAGCGGATAAGCACGCGCCGCTGCGGAAACAATAGGAAAAAACAAGTGGGAGGCCGCGCGTTGCCCAACACGATCAACAACCGCCAGCTCGTATTCGTGCTTCTGATTACGCTCACGGCAATCACGCTCATCAGCCTGCCGCGCACGATGGCGGACGCCGCCGAAGTGGGCGGGTGGTTTACGATCCTCATCACCGCGCTCGTCTATGCCACCGCCGCGGCAATCATCGTTTATCTCAATTGTAAGTTTCAGGGCGAGGTGCTCTTTGATTACAGCGCGCGACTTGTCGGCAAAGTCGGCTCCTACGCCATCGGCATCTATTACATGCTCTACTTCCTTCTAAACTCCGCCTACCTCTGCGCCGGCATGGCAAACGTGCTCGTCTCGGACTTCTTTATCAAGACCCCCGCCTGGTTCACCATCGCCCTCGGCATGCCGTTTTATGGCTACACCGCCTACAAGGGCGTCACGACGATCGCGCGCCTCTTCGAGATCATCGGCCTGCTATTCCTCCTTGCAATCCTCGCCATGCATATTGTGATGCTCTTCCAGGGCCGCGTGGAAAACATCCTGCCGCTCTTTGTGCCCGAGGACATCGGCCGCTACCTCTCCGCAATTCGAAGCGCGCTGCTCTCCTTCCTCGGCGTCGAGGTGCTCACCCTTATGCCCATCGCGCAAAAGAGTCGTAAACGCGCGCCGCTCGTGGCCTTTCTCGCCGTGATCGGCATAGCGCTTTTGTACATCCTCGTCGTCGAGAGCTGCATCATGATGATCGGCCTCAACGAGATCAAAAACAACAACTGCGCCCTGATCACCGCCATCCGCCAGATTCAGATTCCGCTGCTCGACTTCCTCGAGCGCATCGATTTTGTCTATCTCACGTTTGGCTTTATGGGCCTCTACGGCGCAAAGGCCGTGGTGCTGCTAGCCGTGGTGGAGTACGCCTGCAAGATTTTCACCCGCATACACCGGGGGCTCATCGTACTTGCCGCATGTGTGATCATATTCCTCGTAGACCTTGTGCTGCTCGACATCAATGAGCTCGGCCACTATTTCGAAGGCTACGGCCTGATCTTTGGCAACATCGCGGCCGTGGGCATACCGTTATTGCTATTCTTTTTATCGAAGGTGAAAAAACGTGCGATTCCGGTGGGTTAAGGCGCTCGCGCCGGTGTTGGTGCTCCCGTTTCTTGCCGGCTGCTGGGATTTGAAGGATATCGAGGAGCGCGATATCGCGACGCTCGTGATCGTCGATAAGACGGAAGAAGACGGGTATACCTTCTGGGTGGAGTTTGCCAAACCTTACCACAGCGGCAACAGCGAGCGCGCCAGCGGACGCTTCGCCTTCCGCAAGGGCAGCGGCGAAACGCTGGTGGCCGCGCGGCGTGCCATTGAAGAGCAACTCGACCACCCGCTCTACCTTGGCGCCGATAACGCCGTGATCATGACCGAGCGCTTCGCGCGCGAGGGCATCGAGGAATATATGTACCGTCTGCGCGAGACGAAGGACTATCGCAAAATGGTCGATATCCTCGTTACAAGCGACTCGCCGGAGCTCTTTACCAAGGTTCTGCCCGAGCAGACCAGCGTGGGCATCTCGCTCGCGCTGACCGCAAACAACATGATCGACCAGGACTATATCTACAGCTTTCAGCTGCCGGGTATCCTCGAAGCGCTCGCGGGCCCCTGCCGATGCTTTCTCCTGCCAAACGTGCACGTGACGGAAAACGACGTGAGCATCAGCGGCTTTTCCGTGTTCCGAGACGGCATGCTCTCCGGAACGATCGAATACGAGCGCGCGCGGGGCGTACTGCTCCTGCTCACCGATAAGCCGATGATGACGTACCGCATCGAGCTTGAGGAGGCCGCCGCCACGGTCACGATCAAATGCGGCGGGCACAAAACCGAACCCTCCTACGAAAACGGTGAAATCCGATTTGTTGTAAGCGCGCGTTTTACCGGCCAGCTCGAATACCTTTCCAACGGCTTAAAGATCGATGACGAGCAGACCGAGCGCCTTTCCCAAGCGCTCCGCAGCCAGGTCGAAGAGGAGCTTATGGACGCAATCTGGACCGCGCAAAAGCAGTTCGGCGCCGATTATATCGGCTTCCACGAGCAGTTCCGCATCCACTATCCCGTGGCGTTTCGAGAGATGGACTGGGACGAGCGCTTTCCCGACGCCAAGGTAGACGTCAAGGTGAGCATCGACCTCGATACGGACGGCACGCTCGACTACCTGCCCCCGGGCCGCTAAGGAGTAAACCATGAACCGTTCCCGACAGTACGACGACCTCATCGCAAAACTGCACGAGATCAACAGCGGCATCACAACCCGCACGATTGCCTGCGCCGGCGGCACGATCCATATTGCCTACATCAAGCCCATCGTCAATCAGGAGCAGCTCGCGGAGACGGTGATCAAACCGCTCATGCAATTCACCGGCGGCGCGACGGCCCGTCCGCGCACGAAAAAAATCCTCGATTCCGTGATTCACGCGGCCGACTGCCGGCTTGAGACGGATCTTTCGCGCATTGAGGCATACCTGCTCGACGGCATGACCATACTGCTGACAAGCTACGACGAGCACTACGCCGTCATCAACCTAAAGCAGGTGCCGCACCGCGCCGTGTCCACGCCGAACGTAAATTACTCGATTCGCGGACCGAAGGACAGCTTCGTTGAAAACCTCGAGGTCAACCTCTCCCTGATTCGCTACCGCATCAAGGACCCGAACCTGCGCATCGAGATCATTCCCCTCGGCCGCCGCACAAAGACGAGCATGGCCGTTATCTACATAGAGGACATCGCGCGCGCCGACGTGGTCGACAGCATCCGGCGCCGCCTCAAGCGCATCGATACCGACGCGCTCTGGGGCACGGGCGACCTGCAAAACTTCCTCTCGAGCTCGAAACACCCGATTTTTCCGGAGTTCGGCATCATCGAGCGCTCGGACGCGGCCTGCGAGGCGCTTGTCGAGGGCAAGGTTGTGCTCCTTGGCGACGGCGGGCAGATCGCGCTGCTTGCGCCGCACACCTTCAGCGAAGCGATGATCGCCTGCGACGACCGCTACGACAACAAGTACTTCGGGCTGTTTTCGCGGGTGCTTCGATACATGGCGCTCTTCCTTACGCTTTGCCTTTCGTCGGTCTATGTCGCGCTCGTGGCCTACCACCCCGACGCGCTGCCGGGCAGTTACGCGATCTCACTTGCGCAGATGCGGCAGGGCGTGCTCTTCTCCGCCATATTCGAGGTGCTCATCGTTGAGTTCATCTCCGAGCTGATGCGCGAGGCGCTGCTTCGCGTGCCCTCGAAGATCGGCACGGCCATCGGCATCGTCGGCGCCATCATCATCGGCGACGCAGCCACGTCCGCCGGCATATTCGACGCGCTCGTACTCATCATCATCTCTACGTCGCTGCTGGCCTCGTTTGCGATACCGGACTACTTTTCGATGCACCCCGTGCGCATCCTCAAATTCTTCATGATCGGCATGACAAGCATCCTCGGTTTCTACGGCTTTGTGCTGGCGTTTTGCCTGATCCTTTCGCACCTTGTTTCCATCGAAAGCTGCGGCGTGCCGTATATGGCCCCATTCGCGCCGTTCAACCTCTACGACTTCCAGCGCGCGATGATATTTACGCGCAGCACCTCGAAATACCGTATGCAGTATATGAACCTAAAGGACGACAAACGCGCGCCGTAACGCTGCGCGAGGACGCCCCAAAGACCGGTTTCGCCGGAATCAGCGCGCTTTGCTTCCCGTTCACGCCGCTACGCCGCAGCTTTACCCGTCCGCTCCGCCGGTGTTGCCGCGCGGCTTACCACGTGTCTAGCCGAGCGGCGTAAGTTTGCCCATCAGCATATAGCGGGCGTTGTTTTGCTCATATGAGCAGGTGCAAAGGCTCACGATCCGATCCGTCGGCCCGATGTCGACGTCGCTTTGAAAGGTTGAGCGCGCACGAAAGCCGTCGACATACGCCAAAAACGCCTCGCCGGAGACAAAATCGAATTCAACAAACTCATAGTTTCCGTTCTCGATCGTGCCGGAAAACAGCTCGACGATATAGTCGCCCTCCGGCGTATAGAGCGTCATGGTCGGAACCGCGTCGTAATAGTCCTGCGCCTTGTATTCCCCCAGGGAGTGAAACATCGCGCCGCTGCGCATGTTGTGTCCGTATATGACCGTATTCTGCTCGGTAAAGAGGCCGCTGTTTCGATAGTCCGCAAACAGCGAACCGTTGCGGTTGCTCTCCCCCGTATAGAGACGGGTCAGGTAATACGCGTTGTCGTCCGTGTGCAGCACGGGGTAGTCGATCGCCGTCCCCTCCGCGCAGAGCCAGGCCACGATGTCGCTGTTGAGCTCGGTCAACGGCGCAAAATCCATGCTTGAGCTGTGCGCCAAATCCGCCGCGGCGCCACTAACCGCCACCGGCACCGCGCCTACGCCGACGCTCGCCTGAAATTCCCGCTCGCGCACGCGCAGCTGCAATTGCTCGTTGGCCCGGTCGCCCTGCCAATCCTCGAGCGCCGGCCGGGCATAGATCACCGCGCCCGCAACAAACGCCATGACCAGCAGCGCCATGGCGATGCGGATGCCGGGCATGAGGCCGCGCGTTTCCCTTTTGTTTTTCATATCCGTTCCCACCTATCGATGCGAAAGAGGGATGCGGGACGAGTCCCCCATCCCCTTTCCATGCCGCTTCGCTCTTGCCGCGCCGGGCGTGTCAAACCCGCTTCTTACGCAAACTTTTGTTGATCAGCAGCAGGGCCGGTATCCCCGCGGCGGAGATCCCCATGATCAGTAGGCCGATAAGCTTACTGTTGTCGTCGCCTGTCGGCGGCACCTTGCTCTTGCTGTTTGTAAAGGCCGCCGTCGCCTGCGCGTTGGCGGGAATTACGCCCGTATCGCCGCTGGCTTCGGTGCGATAACCGCTGTTGCCGCTCTCGGTGACCGAGTAGATCGTCCCCGAGGGCAGGTTGGCGATCGCAATCGACTGGCCGTGCTTGAGCAGCACCGTGTCGCCGCTTTGGAGCGTGCCGCTCTTTGAGCCGCTGTAGGCGTACTCGCCCTGGGCGTCCCACGCCACGGTAAAGGCAAAATCCTTCGTTTTGTCGCCAAGCTCGCCCGTGACCGTCTTTTTGATAGCCAGCGCGCCGGTGTATTGCCCGAATTCCCTCTCCTCCGCGACAAACACCCAGTCCACCTCGCCGACGCGGTTGGCGTATTGGTTGCCGAGGTTCTCCGGCACGGAAAGCTCGACGCTGAGCGTAACGGACGCGCCATAGGCAAAGCTGCCGAGCAGCACGCCGTTTTGCAGCCCGTCCGTCTGGTTCGGAGCGCCCGAGTAGATCAGCGTCGTGCCGTTCCAAACCTTCATGCTCAGGCGGCTTAAAAAGTCCGACATGCTTGCGACCGTCTCCGACCCGTAGCCATCGATGCCCTGCGACACGCCGCCGCTTAGCGGGTTGGCCTGCGCGTCATGCGCCTCGGCGCGCAGGTAGATGCTGACGTAGTCGCAGCCGCTAAAGTCGTTTTTGACCTTGATCTTCCGGGTGAGGACGTCGCCGGGCATAGCGCCCTTGAAGTTATCGAAAAGGTCGCTGCTCGTCCAGCTGCTGCCGGGCAGAAACACGAACTTCTCCGCGCCGCCCTCGTAGCTGACCGAGGAATCCGCCGCGTAGGCCGTCGCCATAATGCCGTAGAGCAGCGCCAGCGCCAACAGGAGGGAGGAAAGAAGCCTGACCGTCTTTTTCATATCCGCACCCCTTTCACTTACCGATCGTGCCGTCGGTTGCGACCGTTACGCCCCAGGCGCCGCTGACGGCGCTTGCCGGCGTACTCTGGATGCCGGAGCCGATGATCTCCACGTGCAGGGTATAGCCGGCCATCGGCGCGGCGGCTTTCGGCTTGCAGCTTGCAATTAGCACGCCGGTCTTACCCCCCCCCTCGACTGGGCTTTTAAAGTAGTAATACCCGTCGCTGCCATCCAAATCCCAGCCGGTATTCGAGGCAAACACGATCGTATAGTCGGCCGCAGCGGGCTTATCCGCCAGGATATCCCCGCCGCCGTTTTGCCAGGTTACGACCACCGCCGTGCGGATGTAGGCCTCGGTATCCCCGGTGTTCTCAAGGCAAACGTTGCGCTTTGTATTGCCGTCAAACGTTTCCTCCGCCACTGCGGTCGTCACCTTGGAGGGGATAAATGCATTTTCCACGGACGCCGTGCGGGCCACAAGCCACGCCACGGTTCCGCCGATCAGCGTGCCAGCCGTCAGCATGATGCTGACCCCAAGCAGGAAGTCTAAAACCCTTTTTCCCAGGCGCGTTTTTTTACGAGCGGCCTGTTTGCCGACGGATCGCTCTTTCGTCTCCATTAAGCGTCACCTCCTGTCAGTCGCCCGAAACCGCGCCGAACTTGTTCTCGCTATAGCAGTCGCCGCTGAGCCAGTAGCGTTTTGAGCGCTTGTTCGTAATCGTTACGCTGCGCGTCGATTGCTCTGCGTTCAACGATATGCCATTTACAGGACCTCCCGGCGTATACCGCCACGACCAACCGCCCCGCTCTGTTACGGTATAAGTACCCACCGGCAGGCCCTTGATCGTCGCCGTGCCGTTTTTAGTGACGGCCACGTCCAGGTTTACTCCTATTGCGCCGCCTGTAACCCCGAACAGGAAGTTCTGCGGGTCGTCCGGAGAAGACCAGCCGGCCTTTGTAATCTTCAGCGTGCAGGTCTGCGGGTGGAGCAGGAAGGCGGGGTCGCCGGGGTTATTCGTCTTGAGTGTTTCCCAAGCGCAGGCGGGTGTACAGGCAGTATGCGCGAAGGCCGTATGGCTGTTGATAGGCGTATCGCCGATCTTTACCGCAACCGCTACCGGTATATCGTTGCGCGTTACAATGATTCCGCCACCGATTGCGCCGTCCGTTGGCGTGTAGGTCAGGCTTAATGCAGGCTTATCGCCGGTCATGGTTACGCCCCCATCAGTCGAGGACTTAGTTCCGTGCTTCCAAACCTCGCCGGTCTTGTTCGCCGTGTTATACGCAGGCTCGGCGCCGCCATACCAAACCGCGCTGTCCCGGAAGGTCAGTTCGGGCTTGAAGACGTAGATGTCGGCCGCATCGCTTGTTTGAGACTTCGCGCCGACTGTGCCCGACGCGTTCGGCGTTAGCGTTACGCCTAGCGTATAGCTGCTCTCGGCCATCAACCGGGTGCCGGCTGTGCCGCCGCCGGCCCTGTTGAGCGTAGTCGCAAGGGTCACGAAAGCGGCTTTCCAAGCATCATCGCCGGTCGGAAGGTTAAACTGCGTACCGCCCGCATCCAAGGTAAAAACCGTCATGCCCGCGCCCGTACCCGCGCTTGCCGCTGCGCCCTCTAAAAGCTGCGCATCCGATAACGCGTTTGTCAGGTACACATTCTTATCAACCGCCGAAACGGTTATATCCGGAATCGGCACGTCGATCGGGGGCGCCTCGAAGCGCTCGGCAAGGCCGCCGTTTGGCGCATAAAGGCCGTCGGTTATGCCTTCGTTGGTCTTGACACCATTTCCGCCGAGGAAACCCTCGCGCACAGAAACCGTAAACTCAACGATAAGCTTTTTACCGTCATATATGCCGCTATGATCGCCGCACCAGTTGCCGGAGAAATCAAAGCCCGAGACGGTAAGCGTTTGATTGTCGAAGCTGCCGGTGACCCCGGCTGCAACGGTTTCTATACCAAAGGTCAGCCCTGTGCCGGTGCAGGGAACGGTGTAGAAGCGCACCGCATCTGTTCCCGCAGGCACGTTGAAGTAAGGCGTAACGGTATCCCTGATCGTCGTTGCGGCAGTAAGCGTCGTGTTGATGGCGCCGCCGATCTGCTGGCTGATATTCTTGAAAATAGTGTTTAGCGCAGCGGTATCTTCCGCGGTAAGGTAATACTTCGCATCCGTTCTGGTGCAGTTTTCGGTAATCTTATAACCGGTACCATCGCTCCCCCAATGCCCGCCTGGGTTATATGAACCTCGTGCTATCCCAATCTTATTTGCGGCTGAAAAATTGGTGGACAGATAATTCAAAAAGCGGTTGCCCGCCGGAACGTCTATGGGTTCAAAATCGTTTCCCCCGAATAACGAGGCTGCCCATGGATCAAATAATCCCACTTTTCACCATAGAGCTGAGTCGGGTCTGCGCCGTTAAAAATACCAACGCAATAGACCGTGACGCCCGCGGCCTTCATTAGCTTTGAAGCAGCTATTGCGTCGTCGGCAATGCCCGTATCGAAGTTGCTTGAACTGCTTGGAACGCCGTCGGTAAACAGAATGACGACCTTCTGCCTCTCCGTGTTTGACCCGGAATAGCTATAATTCGTATTGATTAAACCATTTGCCGTGTTCATTCCCGAGTCTGTTCGGGTTGCGCCCGATGGCAAATCCGGCAAGCCGCTAATGCCGCTTTTTAGGGTTGTTTTCCCAGCGGCATCGACAGAGGTCAAGTCGCGCAGCGTAGCCGCGGTAGAGCCATAGGTCACAATCGCAATGCGGTGATCCGATTGCGCGGAGTACCGGTTTGCAACATCATCGATAAACGTATTCACCGCCTGCTTCATGGCGTACTGGCGGCGCGCTGTATTCGTACTCGTGGTTTTACCGGCAAAATCGTACGCCATGGAACCGGACTGGTCGAGAACCAGCACAATATCCGCAGGCTTCGAGGTCTCCACGACCGATGTTTCGCCGGTTGCATAGGCTTCCAGCCGGATGGTGTAGGTGCCGTCCGTGCCGCCGGGTGCCACGCTCTTACCCAGTACAAGGCCGTTATCGGTCTCCGCGGCCGCCGCCAACACGCGCAGACGGCCCTTTGCCCCCGCTACCGTTACGGCGGGCAGAAGCGGCCCCGCCTTTGTGAAATTGACGGCCTTCGGCGCCTCCTGTGCGGGCATAAGCTCAGCCAAGCGGGTGAGCACGGCGTTAAACCGCTCCTCGCCAAGCAGGGCTATCTCCTCCTCGTTCAAGGCTTCCAAGGCCGAAGTAAGCTCCGCCGCTTCCTCAATGCCCATGAGGCTTTCATACAGCGCCTGCGCCGCCTCCTCCGCGGCCTTCTCACGCAGCGCGTCCATAAGCGCGGTCAGCGTTTCGCGAATCGCCGCCTCGCTCTCGCGCAGGTCGGCAACATCCTTGCCCGAACCCCCCCGTGCCTCCTCCGCCGAGACGAGTTCGTCGAGCTTCTCCTCTATCTTTTCAATTTCATTGAGCGTCAGTCTGGAAAGCTCCCACGCTTCGGCGCCCTCAAAGATCGCGGCAAAGTCCGCGAAGCTTTCGCAGGCGAGCAGCTTTTCAAGCAGCGTCGGCTCCGGCGTAGGCGTCGCGTCAAGCGCCGTCTCCGAGCCGGCAGCTGCGGGCGCTTCGGTCAATTCCGCCGCCGCGTCGGTTTTCGAGGGCGCGGGCGTTTCGGGAGGCTCCGTGGCGATGACAATCGGCGCATCGGTCGGCGTCGTGCCGGCCGGCTCTTCCGTATCGGTGGCGTAGGCAAGCGGAATGCCGGCGGCAAACACAAACGTCAGGCAGAGCAGCAGGGCAAAAAGTTTTTTATTCATATGCTGTCCCCCGCTACGCAGCCGGCCAGCCGGTGGCCGTGAGAACCGTGCCTGCGTTATTTTGCTGCTGCACGGCCTGTGCCGTTACGATGATCGTGGCCGTGCAGTTCTGGTATTCGTTGCCGAGAAGCGCGTTGAAGGAAACCTCCTCAAACAGGGCCGTGGTCAGCCCGCCCGCGTCGAGCGGCGTTTCATAATAGTAATATCCGCCGCTTGGCTGCCAGCCGGGCAGCGTGCTTAGCGCGATCACCGGTTCGCTGCTTGCGCCGGCGGCAAAACTTGTAGGCAGCGCGTTCCCCGCGGCGTCCTCGATGGCAATCTCCACCTTAACGCGAATCCACGCCTTGCTCTTGCCGGTGTTTTCGACCATGACGATCTTCGGGACGATTACGCCCGGCATCACGCCGCCGATGCCCCCTTCGGGGAACGGAACCAATTCGCCGTCCTCCTCCGTCCGCTCGACAAGCCGAATCTCCACGCCGCCCGTGGTGATTACGTTATGCGCCTTTTCCTCGGCTGTGAAATATGCGGCGGTGCCCGCGGCGGCAATCGCCAGGCAGGCCACCGCCACGGATATCACCAGCAGCTTCTTTTTCATAGCGCTCCTCCTCCCGGCAGTATTGCGGGCATCGTTTGACACCGCGCGTACTTTGTTCTGGCCTTTACAGGCCGTATGAGAAAGTCCGGCCGCGCGGGCCCTCTCATACGGCCTGCCCCCTAAGAGAGGCAGGGCCATACGGCGTGAAAACTAGAGCCCGCAGGTTGTAAACCATGCCGCGATTTCGGCAACGGTCATGCCCTGGACAGCCGCCCAGTTGGGCGCCTTTGCGCCCTGCGCCTGCACGGCCTGCGCCGTTACAATGACATTGTATTCGGTCGTGCCATCACCATTCGTAAGGCCGGTGGGCATCACAATCTGGTCAAACAGAGCGTCGGTTATATCGCCTGCCG
>CAYMSL010000028.1:0-13032 GCA_964393095.1 uncultured Oscillospiraceae bacterium
GACATGAGCCTCGTGATGGGCATCTGCGAGGGCATCGCGGTGCTCAACTACGGCCGCATCATCGCAAAGGGCACGCCGGAGCAGATCAAGGCCGACCCGGTCGTTATCGAGGCCTATCTCGGCCGCAGAGAGGAGGCGCGCGCATGATGCTCAACGTGCAGAACATCAACGTCTACTACGGCAACATCCACGCCATCAAGGACGTATCCTTTTGTGTCGAGGCGGGCGAGATCGTCACGCTCATCGGGGCAAACGGCGCGGGCAAATCCACGATACTCAAGACCGTGTCGGGCCTGCTGCGTCCAAAGGGCGGCGAGATCGAGTTTGAAGGCGCCAGCCTCAAGACCACCGCGCCGCACCGCATCGTCTCGCGCGGCATCGCCCATGTGCCAGAAGGGCGGCGCGTATTTTTGCAGATGAGCGTTGAGGAAAACCTCGAGATGGGCGCGTTTACCGCGCCGCGTTCGAGCGTTGAACAATCGCTCGAGCAGGTTTACACGCGCTTTCCGCGCCTTAAGGAACGCCGCAGACAAGTTGCGGGTACGCTCTCGGGCGGCGAACAGCAGATGCTCGCAATGGGACGCGGGCTGATGTCGCGGCCGACGCTGATGATGCTCGACGAACCCTCGATGGGCCTTGCCCCGATCCTTGTCGAGCAGATATTCGACATCATTCACGAGCTCAACGAGGCCGGCACGACGATACTGCTCGTCGAGCAGAACGCGCTCATGGCGCTCTCCATCGCAAACCGCGGCTACGTGCTCGAGACCGGCAAAATCGTGCTCCAAGCCTCCGCCGCCGAACTGCTCGACAACGACGCGGTCAAGAAAGCCTACCTCGGCGGTTAAGCGCCGCGGGCACGCTTCGCAGCAGCCAAAACACGACCGGGTTCCCGGCCGTGTTTTTTTGCGGCTATCGGAAATACTGGGGAAATTGCTTTACGATGCCCTGCGTCATATAATCGGCCATCATCAGCGCTTCCTGTTCGATGGCCTCGAATATTCTGATGCTGTCCGCGTTTTTCCCCGTCAGAATTGCGTTGGCTTCGGCCTCTATCATCGCAAGGTGGTCGTAGAGCATTTTCCGCCACTCCTGCGCCGACCAATGGGGATTGATGCTGCCAAGGAAGGCCGCGATCTCATCGGCATTGGCATACCACTGTTTCCTGGCGCGATCGGCCGGGGCGCTGTCGCCCGCCTTTGCCGCCGTGACCAGCTCGCCGGCAAGCTTTATGTGGCTTGTAAGCAGCTGCGCAAACTGCGCGGCGATCGCTTCCCCGTAAAATGGCGCGAACGCCGCTTCAAAATCCTTGGCGTTACGGAGCAGGCGCGCGACGACAACCTCCGCATCGGGCAGGTTATGCACCAGACTGACGATCGTCATCCGCGTCCAATATACATGCTGCTCCCACAATAGGCGCATGCGGTTGTTCAGCGCCAATTCCGCCTGGCCGACGCAGCCGGGCTTGGACGGGGATTCCGGCGGCGGTGCGTATCCCAGGGGAATGAAGATCGTCTGTCCGACGCGCAGGCCGTTTTCGCGCAGCGCGGGGTTTACCGAAAGAATCGCCTGCGGGGTCGTATGAAACCGCCGCGCGACCTGCCGCAAAGAATCTCCCATGCGCAGGGTATAAGGCCTTGTTCCCGGCCCGGTGGACATGTGCATCGCCGCCTTTCCAATCGATAGCGCTCTATTGCCATGCTATGAAGCGGCAAGCCCAAAAATAGCTCTGCGACAAAAAGGAGCCGCATGCCGCTCCCCGTTATTCTCCTTGACCCCAAGTTCTTTTGCCTGCTTGCTTTCAGGACCCAGAGAAAAAACCTCCCGCAGCAAAAAAGGAGCCGTATGCGGCTCCCCGTGATCCCCCTTGACCACAAGTTCTTTTGTCTGTTTGCCTTCAGAACCCAAAGAAAGACCCAACCGCCGTAAAAAAGGAGCCGTGTACGGCCCCTCTTATCCCCTTTACCCTAAGTTCTTTTGCCTACTTTTCTTTCAAGAAAAGTAGGAGCGCGTCGGGATCGTCGACGATGTCCGTCGCGCCCGCGTCGAGCAGCTCTTTTCGCGTGCGGAACCCCCACGAGACGGAGACGCACGGCAGGCCCGCGTTGTGGGCGAAGATAACGTCCACATCGGAATCGCCGACGTAGACCGCCTCCTCGGGCGTGACGCCGAAGAAATCGAGCACGAAGTTCAGCGAATCCGGCGCGGGCTTAATATCAAACTTCTGCATGTGCCCAAGGATGAGGCTGAAGCAGTCCTTTGGGTACAGCGTCTCAAGCACGCGCACGGCGTCCGCGTGCGGTTTGTTCGAAACCACGGCCAAGCGCATGCCCGCCCGGCGGATGCGCATCACCGCGCGCAGCATGCCTTCGTACGGCAGCGCGTGGTCGCAGCAGTGCTCGCGGTAGTGCGCCATATAGGTTTCAAGCACCTTCGGCGCGTCGTCGATGTGCTCCGGCGGCACGGCGTGCGCGCACATATACTTCACGCTGTGGCCGACGATCGCGGAGACCTCCGGCTCGGTCAGGGTGGGAAAGCCATGGGCACGCAGGGCGTAATTCAGGCTTGCGGCCAGGTCGGAAAGGGTGTTGACGAGTGTTCCGTCCAGATCAAATACGCAGAGTTTCTTCATTTCTTCTCCTAGAATCCCATCAATATGCCAAATTGGCCAAGCAGCACAAGCACCGTGCCGAACACGGCCGAACCGGATTGCCGTTCCTTTTGAAAGATGCGCGCAAAGAGCATCATGAAGGCGAAGCCAAGCACGGCGATCGGGGAGAACATGCTCCAGTCCCCGCGCAGCGAGGCGAGATAGTCGCACGCGCGGCTGCCCGCAAGAAACAGCGCCGCAAGCGGAATGCCGACCCACGCGCGCCAGGACGTTGAGCCCATCGTGCGCTGCTTTCCGCGCAGCAGCGCAAAAAGCCAAAGCAGCACGGAGGCGGCGGCGGATACGATCGTTTGAAAGAGCGTGTCGTCAAAGGCCTCTCCGAGCAGGCTCCGCCTAAGCAGCGGCAACCCGGCCGCCCCAAGCATCGCAATCAGAGCATAGATGAACCAAAGGCTGCTGCGCCTTGCCGCCATGCGGCTCTCGATGAACACAACGCCGAGCAGGATCAATACGATGCAGCAGCCCTTCCAAAGGCCGAGCGGCGCGCCGTAGAGCGCATACGAAGCAACGAGCCAGATCGGCTGCCACAGCGCATAGACGGGAAAAACCTTGCTCACCGAAGCGCCGGTCAGCGCCGTAAAGAGGCTCAGCCACACAAGCGCGGTTACGAGCGCGCACAGGGCGAGAAACAGGTATGCGCGCGGTTCAAGCGCAAACAGCGCCGTCAAACTGCCTTTCTGCACGGCGAGCAAAGCGAACGCGGCCCCAAGCACAAGCATAAAAAGCGCCGACGCGATCGAGGGGTCCGCACGCCTGGCTCCGCAGCGCATCCAGCTTGGCGCCGCGCCAACGAGGACGGCGCTCAGCAGCGCAAAGCCGATCCAGATCAACAGATCGCGTATGGTCAGCGGATCCATGCCCATCATTCGCCGCGTTTCCTCCAGACCGAGGTATTGTATCACATTCCGCCCGCCGCCACAACATCCCGTATCCGTGTTTTGGCGGCGCACGGCGCGGACCGGCTGCGGACGCGGCGCGGTTATGGTATACTGGGAGCAGGATCCTCGCGGCGATGCCGCGTTCGCTTCGAAGCTCCGCCCCCGCCCGGAAACGATGCGTTTTGGCACCCGGTTCAACCACAAACGATTTGGAGGTAACACGCATGTGCGATACGCTTGGCGTCGTGCTTGAAGGCGGCGCGCTGTTTGGCAAAAACAGCGACCGCGGCCCGAACGAGGCGCAGATCACCGAGTTTCACCCCGCGCGGCGCTGCGGGGAATCGACGCTGCGCGCAACCTACATCGCCATCCCGCAGGCAGCGGAAACACGCGCCGTGCTGCTCTCGCGCCCAAGCTGGATGTGGGGCGCGGAAATCGGCCTGAACGACGCGGGCGTCGCGATCGGCAACGAGGCGGTGTTTACAAAGGGCCCCTACGGCAAGACGGGCCTGACCGGCATGGATTTGCTGCGGCTCGCGCTCGAACGCGCCGAAAGCGCCGCCGAAGCGGCGGACGTCATCATCGCGCTGCTCGAAACCCACGGCCAGGGCGGCGACTGCGGCTATGACCACAGGTTTTACTACGACAACTCCTTCCTCATCGTCGATCAAAACGCGCTGTACGTGCTTGAAACCTGCGGCAAAAAATGGGCCGTCAAGTCCGCCCGCGCGGCGTCGATCAGCAACCGCCTCTCGATCGGCGGCGACGGCGAGCGCTACGGCGGCGGCGCGTGCGACTTTGCCGGGGTTTATACCGACCCGCTCTACACCCATTTCTCCGGCTCAAAGCGGCGCCACGATGCAACCTGCCGCGCGCTCGGCGGCATCCGAAGCGTCAACGACGTCTGCGCGGCCCTGCGCGCGCATGACGAGGGAATCAACCCCTTTGCGCAGGGCACGGTGTCGAGCTGCTGCATGCACTACGGCTCTCTTGTGGGCGATCAGTCCACGGCAAGCATGGTCGTTTCCCTAAGCGGCGGCACGCCCGTGGTCTACCTCACCGGCACGTCGCTGCCCTGCGTATCGCTCTACAAGCCGTACCGCTTCGGCAACCCCGCCCGCGTTCCCGTGTTTGCCGCAGACGACGCGCAGGCCGATGGGTACTGGCGCGAGGCCGAGCGCTACCGCCGCGCGCTGTGCGCCAAAAGGCTGCCCGAATCGTTCTACGAGGAGCGCGACGCGCTTGAACAAAGCTGGTTTGCCTGCGTTTGTGACGACGCGGCCGGCATGGATGCGCTGCTAAAGCGCACCGCGGCCGAGGAAGCGGCCCTCTACGCCAAATACGACCCGCGCGCGATGGAAGCGATACCGGCAAGCGCCGCCTTTTTGCGCCGCTGGCAAAAGAAAAACGCCGTCTTCGCGGCCGAGGGCGGGGAGCGCGCATGACGCTTTGCGCGCACGGGCGGCTTGAGCAGGGCATGGACTATCTTGTGCGCCAACGGCGCGTCGTTACGGGCGTGGCGGCGGCGTTTGGCGGCACGCGGCGCGGCGAAACCCTCTGCCAAGGTAATATCCGCGAGGTGCGCTATGAAAAAGGCGCGTTCGTACCCGACGAAGCGCCGCTTTGTGTTGATTCGATCTTCGACCTTGCGTCGGTAACGAAGCTCTTTACCTGCATCGCCGTATTGCAGCTCGTCGAAGCGGGCAAGCTCGCGCTTGATACGCCGATGGGGCGCTGCGACCGGCGTTTCCTGCACATCCCCGAGGTGACGATCGAAGAGCTGCTCTCGTTTCGCGCCGCGCTTAAAACCGAGACGCGCCTGGACGAGCAGCCCGCCGCCGCCGAGGCGGAACAGCTGCTCTTCTCGATTCGCCGCGGGCCCGACCCCGTGCGGCGCTTCTATACGGACATGGGGGCCATGGTGCTTCCATACGCCGTCGAGGCCGCGTCCGATCAGCCGTTTTCCGACTATCTTGCCGAGCACATATTCTCCCCGCTCGGCATGACGCGTACATTCGCGCGCGTGCCGGAGGCGCTGCTGGGTCAAACCGTCTGCTGCAACTACGAGCGGCGCGCTTTCAACGGACGCTTTTGGCTTGACCCCGACTGCCCCGAAGGCACCGTACACGACCCCAAGGCACGCATATTCGGGCGCGAAGGCCGCGCGCCCTGCGGCCACGCGGGGCTGTTTTCCTCGCTTGCGGACATGACGCGCCTCGCGCATGGCCTGCTCGAAGGCGCGCTGCTCTCGCGAAACACGCTGCTCTCCATCGGCGTCAACCGCACGGGACGGCGCCTGCCGGACGGCGACTATTCGCAGTACCACGGTTACCTCTGCTATGCCAAGCACCCCGTGCAGACCTTCAGCGAGGTGCCCGCCTATTTTGGCGCGCGCACGATCGCGCTCAACGGCTACACGGGCAATCACTTTTCGATCGACCCGGAGAAAAACCAATACATGATTTTGCTCGCGAACCGCGTGCACAACCGCGTGACCGCCGCCACCGGCAACGGCCGCGCCGACCCGAACGATACGACCGAAACCGTGCTCTGGGACGACGGCAGGCGCTATGTGCTCTCGCAGAACTACGTCTATATGAAGGATCCATACCTCAAAAACCCCATCGGCGAACTGCTCGAGGCATATTAAAACAAAAAAGTCTGCTCAAAACAAACGCCGCGCGCATTCATGCACGCGGCTGCTTCCGTTGTTTTCCAGAACGGTCTAAGAAAGCCTGCGGTAGCCCGTTTCGAGGTTGACCACGTTTTCAAGCGGTCTGCCGCAGAGATAGTTTTCGAGGTTTCTTAGGCATATGTCCCATATCCTGCGCGCGGCCGCGGTGCCGGCGCCAAAATCGCCGCCCGATACATGCGGGGTCACAAAGAGCCGTTCCTGTCGCCAGAGCGGGTGATCCGCAGGCAAAGGTTCCGGCTCGGTCACATCCAGCCCGACGCCAAAAAAGCGCCCCTCGGCCATCACCGCCGCGAGATCGTCGCTCGCAATCAAGCCGCCGCGCCCGACGTTGACGAGCACGGCGTCCTCCTTCATCCGGCGCAGCCGCTTTGCGTCGAGCAGATGGTGCGTCTGCGGCGTTTCCGGGAGGCTGCACGCGACGACGTCCGCCAAGGGCAGCAGTTCGTCAAGCTCGTCAAGCGTGATCATGCGCTCGAACTCCGGCGGCGTCTCCCGCGGCACCCGGCGCACGCCGACGATGCGCGTCCCAAACGGCCTAAGCAGCTTCGCGAGCGATACGCCGATGTCGCCCGCGCCGAGGATCAGCACCGTCGCGCCTTCAAGCTGCTTGCTTGCGCCCATGCGCTTCCACGTTCCGCTTTGCTGGTTTGTTACATATGCCGGAAAACGCCGGCACAGGGCGAGTATCATGCCCAGCGCGTACTCCGCAATCTGTGGGCCGTAGGCGCCGCTCATGTTGCAGAGCACCGCGCCCGCCGAAAAACAGGGGGCGCCGACATATTGCTCGACGCCCGCCCAGGTCGTCTGCATCATCTTGAGCGCCTCGCAGTGCGCGAGGTCGGCCGGCGCCGGGTCGCCAAGCAGCAGCGTCGCCTCCGCGAGATGCGCAAGATAGGCCGCGCGCTCCCGCTTTGGCTCGGCAAAGACGACCTCGCACGCATCCCCCGCGACCGATCTGACCCGCTCCCGGTACGCCTCGTCAAAGGGAATCAGCACGAGCAGCTTTTCCATGGCACGATCCTCCCCGGCGGTTGGAGGCCGTCGTAAGCGACAGCCGTCCCTATATGCGCTATTCTATCATGTCCGCGCAGGCGGCAACAACCTATCGCGCCATATGCGCGATATTTCCCCGAAAAATCGCCGCTACGCCGCCTCCACGCCCGCGCGCTTTGCCTCGCGGCGCTCGAGCAGAAGGTTGAGGCACAGCCCCGCCGTCACCAGCAGCCCGCCGACGAAGTTCGGCATGGAGAACGCCCCCGAAAGCAGCGCGTCAAGCGCCACGCCCGCAAATATTTGGCCGATGAAGCACAGCAGTGAAATATAGAGCGCGGAGACCCTGCGCACGATGAGCGTACTAAGCTGCACGCACGCGACGCCGCACGCGCCGCCAAGGTAGATCCACCACTTCGGCGAAAGCGTAAACGTCCCGCCGAGCTCCCCGCGCCCAACGAGCAGCAATACGGGTATGGCCGTAACGAGTCCCGTGATGAAATTATACAGCGTGCCCACCGTCACGCCCGCGCGCTCGGACATGGCGGCGTTGAGCGAGCGCGACACGACGTAGAACACGCCCGAAAGAAACGTCAGCGCCACGGGCAGCAGCGAAAACGAGCCGATCATCATAAAGGCGATGCCGCATAGCGCGATCGCCACCCCCGCGAGCTGATATGCCCGCAGCCGGCGCACGCGCATGCCGAAGAGCCCGAATTGGTCGACAAGCATCCCCGCGAGGGTCTGCCCGAGCAGTCCGATGGCGAGGATGGCCGAGACGCTGATCCGCCCGAAAGCCACGTTGTTGGCCACCGTCGTGCCGACCCCGATCACGCCGCCGAGATAACAAAACCAGGGATAGCGCCTTTGAAACGGCTTCTCCTCGCGCACAAGCGCGATCGCGCCGATAAGCGCAAGCCCCACGATATGGATGATCACCGTCGCGGAATATGCGCCGTATTGGGCGGTAAGCTCCCCGTTAAAGACGATCATCACCGATACGATGACGCCAACGAGCAGGGACAGGGCATAATACATGAAAGAACGCTCTCTTTCTCCGCCTTTTTTGCGTACGAAACATACGCGCCCTGCGGCGATGATATGCAGTATACCGTACGGCTTGACAAGTGGATATGACATTTGTCATGCTAGGGACGAAACGGAGGTGCGCGCATGCAACGATCCAAACTGCCGCCAAACTATGCGGCACAGCTCGGCGAATACGGACTTTCCGGGCTTGACCTCTCCGGCGCGGCGCTATTGAACTATGCGCGCGGCGAATGGTTCCTCAACGAGGGGCGGGAGATCGAGTACCTCCTGATCCTGCTCTCGGGCAAGGCGAAGGTCTGCGTGAACGCGCGAAACGGCCGCAGCCTGCTCTTGTGCTACTACATCTCCGAGGGCATCATGGGCGATCTTGAGCTCATGACGGGCAGCCGGCTTGCGCTCACCTCGATGCAGGCGGTTACGCCGCTTACGTGCATCGCTCTGCCGCTTGCGCGCTATGCGCCGATGCTGCGGGCACACCTGCCGTTTGTGCTCTGCGCGGGCGAGGCGCTTGCAATGAAGCTCGAGGCGCGCGTGCGCGCGAGTACGGGAACGATCCTGCGGCCGTTCGCGGCGCGGCTGTGCGAATACCTGCTCGAAACCGCGCAGGACGGCGTCTGCTCCGAGCGGCTTACCGACATGGCGGAACTGCTCGGCTGCAGCTACCGGCACCTGCTGCGCTGCCTTGAAACGCTGCGCCATGAGGGCCTTGTGCAGAAGCTCCCGCAGGGCTATCGCCTATCCGATCCGGCGGCGCTTCGCCTGCGCGCGGAGGGTTAGGACGCGGCGCTTCCCGGCGGGAGATCAGCCTGCGCGAAGCGGGTATTTTTCTTGTGCTTCGGGGCGAATCCCGTAGTAAAAAATCCGCGGTTGTGGTATGATGCATCGTCCTCCGCAAACAAACCTCGCCGCCCCGGAGAAATTGCGGAAAATATGAGAACGGGGGCGCAAAACATATGCTGCAAAAGTTGAAGCAGATCCTCATCGGCCGCACGCTTAAAAGCACCGAAGCCGAAAACGAAAAGTACAACGTGCTCTGGGGATTGCCGATCCTCTCGAGCGACGCCATCTCCTCCGTATCCTACGCCTGCGAAGAAATCCTCATGGTGCTCGTGCCGCTGCTTGGCCTCGGCGCGTACCGTCCGCTGCTCGGCGTTGCCGGCGCGATCATTGGCCTGTTGTTCATCCTCGTGTTCTCCTACCGCCAGACGATCGAAAACTACCCCAACGGCGGCGGCTCCTACAGCGTCGCGAGCGACAACCTCGGCCACGTCCCCGGCCTTGTCGCGGCGGCCTCGCTCTCGATCGACTACATCCTCACGGTCGCCGTCAGCGCGAGCTCGGGCGTAGCGGCCATCACGTCCGCTTTTCCAGAGCTTTTACCTTATAAGGTCTACCTGGCGCTTGCGATTATCTTCTTGCTCATGCTCGGCAACCTGCGCGGCATCCGTGAGTCGTCGGTGCTCTTTGGCGTGCCGACGTACCTATTCATCGGCACGATATTCGTAATGATCCTCGTGGGGCTCTACCGCGTGATCTCGGGCGACGTTACGCCCGTAGCCTCCGCGGCCGCCGCGGTACAGCCGATCAGCGACCTGACCATCGTGCTCTTCCTCAAGGCGTTTTCCTCGGGCTGTACGGCGCTCACCGGCGTCGAGGCCGTCAGCAACGGCATCCCGAACTTCCGCCAGCCCTCGCAGAAGCACGCGCAGACCGTGCTCTTGCTGCTCTCGCTGATCATGCTCGTCATATTCGGCGGCGTGTGCACGCTCGCGTCGGTCTACGAGATCGCGCCGCAGGAGAACGTCACGGTCGTGGCCCAGATCGCTCAGCAGGTGTTCGGCGCGCACTCCGTGATGTTCTACGCCGTGCAGGCCACGACGGCCATCATACTCATCATGGCCGCGAACACCGCGTTTGCCGACCTGCCGCTATTGTTATCGCTGCTCGCGCGCGACGGCTATATGGCGCGGCAGTTTCGCAGCCGCGGGGCGAGGCTGAGCTTCTCCAACGGCATCATGCTGCTCTATCTCGTGGCGAGCGCGCTCGTGATCTTCTTCCGCGCCGAGACGCACCAGCTCATCCCGCTCTACGCTGTGGGCGTGTTCCTCTCGTTCACGCTCTCTCAGGCGGGCATGTTCAAGCGCTGGATCACGCGGCGCGAGGGCAACTGGCGGCATAAGGCGATCATCAACGGCTTCGGCACGCTTGTCACCGCCGTGACCTGCGTGATTATCTCGGTGAGCAAGTTTACCCACGGCGCGTGGATGGTGCTCATCTGCATCCCCGTGCTGGTGCTGCTTATGATGCGCATCAAGGACCACTACGTGCACGTGCGCGCGAACCTCATCATCCCGGAAGAGGGCGGCCGTGCGCTCGTATTTTTCGAGCAGCCGACGGGGCACGTGATCGTGCCGCTGCAGTCGGTCAACAAGTCCTTCATCAAGGCGCTCAACTACGCGCTCTTTCTCAACGGCGAGAAGGAGGTCTACCATGTCAGCGTCGATTCCGCCGTAACAGAGAAGGTGCGCCGGCAATACGAGGCGCTCGGCGTCGACATCCCGCTCGTCGTCGAGGAAGCGCCGTATCGCAACGTCAACGAGGTGCTCTGCGGCCACATTAAGCAAAAGCACGCTTCGCTCGGCAAGCACGAGATGCTCACCGTCGTGCTGCCGCAGTATATCATTCCCAAGTGGTGGAACAACCCCCTGCACAACCAGACGGCGCGGCAACTCAAATCGTCGCTGATCAAGCTGCGCAACATCGCGCTTGTGACGATCCCCTACATCATCAGCGAATAGCGCGGCGCGTAAAAATCAGCCGTCCGGCCGGGAATCCCGGCCGGACGGCTTTTTGCAAGCCGCAAAACGGCTCTTCGCATCTCATGCGCCTTGCCGGCGGCTTTTCTTATGCGGTGGGGCCAGCGTCGTCCTTGCCGCCGAACGTCTCGCTTACGACGTCCTTGACCTTGTCGGCATACGCGGGCGCCTTTTCCTTCACGCTCTCCGCCGCCTCGTGATACACTTCGGTGGCGGCCTTTGCCACGCCTGCGAGGACATCCCGCGCATCGACCTTGCCGTCGTTGTTGACGTCCTGCGTGCCGTCTGGGTTGTTTTCCTTATACTTTTCCGCGACCTTCATCGCCGCAACCGTCGCGCCCGCGGTCGCGCCGATGCCGAGCAGCTTCTTTAAAAATCCCACGATCGTATCCTCCTTTTTCTTACATTATATAGAAAAAGAGGCGGCAATACAATATCGCGAAAGCGGCGCTTGCGGCCCGGCGGGCGGCGCGAACAAGCAGGCTTAACCCGTTTGCGCCGCCCGGATGATGCTTAGGTTGCTTTGCAATCTCCCGTCCGCCGGCGTCAGGGCAAGCGCCCGCTCGGCGTGACGCAGCGCTGTGTCCATCATGCCGAGCCGGTAGGCGGCGATCGCGCAGAGATCGTCCGGCGTGTGGCTCCAGGCGTAGCCCATGTTGACGAAGGTGCGCGACTTTTCCTTGATCTTCAGGCATTCCCCGCCAAGAAAGAACGCCATGGGCCAGTCGCTAAGCTCATAGCACATCCGCGCGAACTCCACGTACCCGTCGCGCATATGCGGCGCCTCGGCGATCGCTTGGAAATACCAGCCGTACGCCTCCTCGATGCGGCCGAGCCGGTAGGCGGATTTTGCGATCCAGCGCATGGCGGCGCAGCGCTCCTCGTTCCAGCGCGCGTTCGGCATCGCCAGGTAGGATTTCAGTACGTCGATGCTTTTTTGCCACGCGCCCTTATACATGTATTCCCGACCGAGATAGTAGCGCATGCGATTATCGTTTGGCGCTTCCTCTACGGCAAGTTCCAACAGCGGCAGGTAGGAGCCGCGCGATTTCGTATCGTCCGGATAGTGGTTGAGCACCATGCCGTCGATGTATACGGTTTCGAGCGGAAGCGCGCCGACATACTGCACATATTCGTGTATCGGGCATTTCCATTGAAAGCCGCGGCGTTCGTGAACCTTAAAATAGTAAAACTGCACATCTGGCGTTCCGTCGGGCTTCAGGCTCCAGTTGTAGAGATAGCGCCCGGTTTTGGCGACCGTGCCGCTGTGCGTCGGCCGGTGATTTTGCCACGCCGCCTCGAGCTTTTCACGCCAGCCCGCTTCGAAGCGCTCGTCCAGGTCGGTGCAGACGCAGATGTCGGCGTCCTCCGGCACGTAGTCAAGAGAGATGTTGCGCGCAACGTCGAACCGCCAGGGCTTGATTTCGCGAACGTGGACAATCGCCCCGCGCCGTTCGAGTTTTTCCACCGTATCGTCGCTCGAACCGGTATCGGTCACCACGATCTCGTCGGCCTCGTTCATGGAATCCAGCCAGCCGTCCACGAAGTTCGACTCGTTTTTGCAGATGGCGTATACGCATACCTTCAGTTTCTTCATGACGCCACTCCTATTCCGTCTGCGCGCGCAGCTTTTGCTCGATCAACGCAAGGTTTTTTTGCAGCCTTGCGTCGGCGGGGCTGATCCTGCACGCCTGCACGGCGTATTCTCTGGACTCTTCGAATAATCCCAGGCGGTATGCGGCGATCGCGCCGTAATCGCAGAGCATATGGCCCCAGCTTTCCGGCTGCGTAAGATAGCTGCCGCTTTGGCGCGTGATAGCCAGGCCCTTCTTGACCATGGCGTAGACCAGCGGCCAGTTGTTCTCCTGATAGCCGAACCTCGCCAGCGCAAGGTATGGCTCGCGCGCCATGGGACACGCGGCGAGGGCGCGG
>CAYMSL010000028.1:13042-14593 GCA_964393095.1 uncultured Oscillospiraceae bacterium
CTTCCCCGCGCTCGCCCTTTTCCTCGTAGCATTGCGCGAGCAGGCGCATCGAAGCGCTGCGCTCTTCGTCCCAGACGGCCGAAGGCAGCGCGAGGTGCCTTTTCAGCGTTTGGATGCTCTTGTCATAGTGCTTGTAAAAGAAATATTCGCGGCCGAGCCAGAACATCGCCCGGTCGTCCTGCGGGTTTTCCTCAACGGAAAGCTCGAGAAGCGGCAGATACTGGCCCCTCGACTTCGATGGATCGGGATAGTGATGCAGCACAAGCCCCTCGACCCATACGCTCTTATCCTCGCGCGCTCCATTGTACGAGAGTACCTCGTGCACGGGATGCACCCAGCGCATGCCGTGCCGCGCGTGGATCTTTTCCATGGTGTATTGCTTTTGCACCGTCCCGTCGGCATTGTGGCTCCAGGCAAAGAAATAGCGCGCGCGGGTATGCTGCGGCGTCCACGCCGCCTCGAGTTTTTCGCGCCATCCCGGCTCAAAGACTTCGTCGAGGTCGTTCGAGACACAGATATCCACGTCCTGCGGAATATGATCCATCGCAAGGTTTCGCGCGACGTCAAAGCGCCACGGAACGATACACTCCTGATAGACCTCGGCGCCCCTTGCGCGGAGTTTTTCGACCGTATGATCCGTCGAGCCCGTGTCGCTGACGACCACGAGATCCGCCTCGGACACCGCGTCCATCCAGCGCTCGACAAATTGTTCCTCGTTTTTGCAGATTGCGTAAACGCATATCCTATAGTTGGCCATGGTTTCCCTTTCATGCGACAGGGCGGGCGGACGTTCGCTGTAGAGCGTTTGCGCCCGCCGCGATCGCGGCGATGCCAGGAGATAGACGGCGCCGCCCCGTCATCGTGCTTTTCTGCCTGTCACAATATCTTTGCACCGCTTCAAACCGGCAAACAGAACAAGCCGCTTATCCCTGTAAATCAATATATTCTTATTGTTGTAATTCTGTTCGCCAGGCGGAAAGGCGCGGGATTTGATGCCCGCCGAAGCAGCCGGCCCTTTGGGCGGATGTTTCCTTTTCCACAGAAAAGGAAACGAAGCAAAGCGGACTTTGCCCGAATGTTTAACATTGACAAAATAGATGTACACAAAAACCGCCGCCGCAGGCGGCAGCCGCGAAAAGTTGGCAAGCAACAAAGAAAGAGCGGAGCACGTTTACAAGCGAAGCCTTTCGGCTTGCCGTGACTTTTCGCGGAAAAGGAGGAGCAAGGAAGCGGGCGGATGTTTCCTTTTCCACAGAAAAGGAAACGGAGCAAAGCTGACTTTGCTCCGACGCGGTGGGGATGGAGGGGCTCTTTGCGCAACCTGCGGGCTGCTTGCACTCCGTGCGGCGCAGCCTCGCGGCGGCGCTCCCCGGCCGCTAAAAACGATCCGCCGGATCGTTTTCTTAACGCGGCTTCGAGCCCCTTTGAACCCAAGTCAAACAAAAAACCACCCCGGATGGGTGGTTTTTTGTTTGGTGGGGATGGAGGGGCTCTCCGCGCAACCTGCGGGCTGCTTGCACTCCGTGCGGCGCAGCCTCGCGGCGGCGCTCC
>CAYMSL010000028.1:14693-17595 GCA_964393095.1 uncultured Oscillospiraceae bacterium
TTTTCTTAACGCGGCTTCGAGCCCCTTTGAACCCAAGTCAAACAAAAAACCACCCGATGGGTGGTTTTTTGTTTGTCTAAAGCAACCAAAGTAGATACAATGAAACGGTTGCCGAAGGGGGTTTATATTTGTTTTGCGAGTTACTTTACTGTTTTTTGTAATCCACCCATTTCTTTTGAATTAAACTGGTATTCTTCAACAAATCGCACACAATTAAGAACAAATCCCTTCGAAAATTCTCGCATTCTTTTTCTTTTATCATATGGGTTTTTGCTGCTGTATCAATTTGTATAAGCAGGGAATTTAGCCTAGTCATTATACTAATGCCAGAAGAGGTCATACCACCAACAAATGATGGGGTTCCGGGCCTAGAGTCAATCAAACGACGAATATTTATACTTTTAGTTTCCTCTGCTTCTGGAAGTTCAAGCTCAAGTTGCAAACGGTCTAGATATCGACATAACAACTGGATTTCTTCTTTGAATTGTCGAGTATGTTCATGCTCATTTTTTTTATCTTCAGTGATCGCATCCATTTTATCCATACGCTTTTTCCAATAGAAGGATACAAGAAGACCAGATACAGTGCCTGTTAAGAGTCCAATGAATATATCAATTACTAATGGCAAGTCTTTCACCTCCAATATGACAATCCGAAATGCTATAAACTGATTAAGAACAGGGGGATTTAAGGTCGATTAATTATCGTTTTCAGGCCATAGTATTGCTTTTAACTCTACAACCTGTTGAAAAATAGCTTCAAGAACATTGACTACGATACTGTTCCCTGTCATTTTTGTGTAAATCTCTCTGGCAAAAAACCGCCTACCATTTCTAACAACGAAATCATTATCGGACAGGGCTTGGAAATCATCTTCATCGAAGCCCATCAGTAGAAAACATTCACGCGGGGTGAGATTGCGATAAGGAGCCCGTTGCGGGTTTAGATCATATAGAATTAAGCCAGAGTTGGGATTTCGATCTTGTTTTGTTGTCAGCGCCCATGCGACTTCTGTTACCGTTCGATGGCCATCATGTAAGATGATATTTTGTTCGCGGATTTGTTTTCTAGAGGGGGTATAGTTGGGGTTGCTTTCATCAGCTTCAAATCGATATGTTTGATTCTGGTAATCTAGCCTTAATAATTCACCCAATGTAATCATTTGCATAGGGGGATTTTGTTCGAGATTATTTTCTCTAAAATATTCTGCTACTAAATGTCGGACTTCAGGACTCTCACAATGCACACTGATCATAAAAGCACGGTTCCGATGTTGAGGGATACCAAAGTTTTGCGCGTTGAGAGTATAAACCTGATTGAAATAGCCAAGCTCTTCTAGGTAATTCTTCCATTCTTCAAAATTTGCTGAATGCCTCGCGGATAAAATATTACTTACATTTTCCATTAATAAAAATTTTGGCAGCACAAGAGTTGCTTCGTGCATTTCGCCAATAATTCGTTCAATCTGCCACAACAACCCGGATCGAGTATTAGCATCCCTGTCTATTCCGTTCATATTGCCATGCCAAGAGCCGCACACGGATAAATCTTGGCAGGGGAATGAATAGGTTAGCAAATCAATTTCTAAAGGTAAGTCATAGCAATGCACGTTCGTAATATTTACTAGATTGTGTGTACGCTCTATAGCAAAGAGGATTCGCCTCAAAGCATCTTCTCTCATACTACGGAAACTTGAGGAACTTGCCGCTGTTTTCCCATTTAAGCTAAGATGATATTGCGCGAGCCGTTCAAGAAGTGCGGGCTTTTTCATTTCTTGAAGATAACCTTCAATGTTTTGAGGACCTCCCATTCAACGGTATTTAGAATCTGATGTTCGATTCCAATTCTCCGTAGCGCTTTCGACTGTGCGCCAATTCCACTGAATGTTTCCACTACATTTAACATGGTATTCCTGCCTTTATTAATCGGTATCCTATCCAGGATAACTCTCTTCTCTCGCGCGGTCAAGTATTTGCATAATTTTTATACTTTGCTTCTCAGAGGGAAAATTTCCTTGTTCCATTCCAATTGCAACTCTAATAAACGAAAGCTCAGTTGGATTTAGCACCCTAGATGATTCACCCCATCTATATAAGTCTTTCCAATTTTCAACTCCAAAGTTGGCGACATCAATCATGGCAGTAACACGGTTCACTGCTCTTTGCTCATGTTTAGCGTCTTTTTCGTCTTGGTGTTCGCAATATTTATCGATTAAGAAATCCTTGATCCCTATTGACAGTGATACTCGAATGCTTTGAGCCTTTCTCCAACAAGATTCACGTTTAGCCCATTCAGTGACGTTTTGCACTTCTCTATCTACGCTTACTAGATGCGAATACATCAACTCTGCGATTGTTACCAGTTCTTTCTGCAACAAAACAGGGACTTCTTGCTTGTTCCAAATCGACTTATAATCAAATACCATATCTGGGAATTGAGTTTGTACTTCGTATAAGAATTTCGCTAATGTATATGAAACAACTTGCGCTTTATAACCTAGTTCATACCATTCCTGCGTTTTCACCAGCTTATCCACTTGCTTAAATAATATCGCTAATGCAATTATTTTTTTAAAGTAAGTCTCGTTAAATTGCGCTTCGTCCTTTGCCCATTGGCCCTTTTCTTCTTCAAAAGCCCATTCTGCGAACTTCATGTAGTTTTTTTGAGCGCCTAAGCAAACGTATTGCGGCATAAGCCTAATTATTGTTATATATTTTGCTAACTCAGTTTTCGTAAATACTTGTGACTTTGGATTCATAAGCGCAAATTTTGTTCTCTCAGAGTTTGTCATCTTTGCTTGTTCTTGATTATATTGCCCCTTAGCACGCTCATAGTACCAGTGTGTGCCGTACTGACTACCATTTACAGCGGGTGCAATTATTCGACGTGAGAAGTCCTCGAT
>CAYMSL010000029.1:0-17262 GCA_964393095.1 uncultured Oscillospiraceae bacterium
TGGCTGCGCGCTCGTATACGCCGTGCACATTCTCGTGATCGACCACTACGCGCCATTTGTGGACGTCGTGCGGCTCAACTGCATACAGTTTGCCGTGACGGGCCTGCTCTCCATCGGGCCGATGGCGCTCTATGAGGAACCTTCGGCGGGCGCGATACTACAGGCATGGCTGCCGCTGCTCTACGCGGGACTGCTCGCCGGGTGCTGCTCCTACACCATGCAGGTGTTCGCCCAGCGCAGCGTCGAGCCGACGACCGCCTCGCTGCTGCTTAGCCCGGAGGCTATGTTCTCGGCGCTTGCGGGCTGGGTGCTGCTCGGGCAGATGCTCTCTTCACGCGAGCTGCTCGGCTGCGCGTTCGTGTTTATCGCCGTGGTGTGCTCGCAATTGCCGTGGCGGCGCATATTCGGCGGCAGGGCGGCGGACGGCGCACCGGCGCTCCGGCCGGAGGAGGCGAACGCGCCGGAGGCGTGACGGCGCGCGGGCGGCGCAATACAGCTTTTGATTTTTAATCGGGAAAGAAAAACCCCCGCCATCGGAGAACGATCCGACCGGCGGGGTTTTTACCGCGCGAAAGCGCCCTCAAAAAGGCGGCCGCGGTCGGGTTACCTGCGGCAAAGCCGCCGCAGAAGCGCCCGAACGGGCTTGAGCAGCGAGAAGCGCTCATAGTAGAGGTCGATGACCTCGAAGCCGCCGCCGCGGTTGATGGTGTGCAGCCCGCGCGCGCGAAAGGGCAGATCGCTCGCAACATCCCCGGGGCAGAGCGTGCCCGCCTCCCGCTCGATCCAGCGCCCATCCTGTTCGCCATAGGCCAGATAGCGTACGGAGCCGCCGTAGCGGCGCGTGCCATCCTGCGTCGGGCGGACGCGCTCGCCGTTTTGCCGAAAGGGGAGGCCCGCCGGCCGGCCGAGGGGCGCGGGGTAGGCGGCGCGCTCGGTCAAGGGGCCTAGGATAAGCTTCGACGGATCGAGCCGGGCCGTATACAGCCGCCTTAGCGCGTTATGCGGCGCGTCGGGATCATAGATAAAAAGCGTGACGCTTTCGCTGTCGAGCTGCGGCGTCGTATCCACCGCGTCAAAGTTTGTCAACAGCGCGGCGGCGGCCTCCCAGCGGTGCGGGAAGTCCGCGGCGCGATAGAGCGTTACGCTGCGGCTGCCAAGCGACTCGGGCAGCATGTAGATCTCGCCGCCATACTCGAACACCGCGGGATACGAGAGGTGGCAAGGCCCTTCGAGCACGGGTTGGATGGGGCCAGGCCCTCCGCGCGAAAGCGTACAGCAGCCGATGGACGCGGACTTACTATGCAGCGGCATATACTCGAAGAAAAGCCAGACCCGCCCGCCGTGCGAAAGCAGGAACGGGTCGGCAAGCCAATGCCCCCTGCCGGCGTCGAGCACGCGGTAGCGCGGCGTCTCACCGCCCGACGCGGGGTAGGGCGCATGCGTGTCCGGCAAAACGCGCCAGGCTACGGCCCAGCTATCGTAGACAAACCATTTGTGGAGAAACGACGGCGCTTTCATCGCGTCTATTATAGCGCGTTTCTTTGCTTTGCGCCATGCCGTCCATATCGATGGCGGCGAGCGGCGCGGCGGAAATGAAACGAATCTGTGAAGCGTGTACTAATATATTGACAATGATGAATATCATATCTACAATAGTAGACGTAATCGCCGCGGGGGTTTCCCGCAAAAAGGAGGACGCATGAAGGAGACGTTGACGAGGCCCGAATGGGCGATACTCGAAACGCTCTGGCAGCGCGCGCCGCTGTATCTTTCCGAGATCATGGAGGCGATGCGCACAAGCGTGGACTGGAACCGCTCAAGTTACCTGACCTATCTCAAGCGCATGGGTGAGCGCGGCTACATCGGCTATGAGACTGTGCGCGGCAGCCGTCGCTATTTCCCGCTGCTCGAACGCGCGGACTGCATCGAAAGCGAGAGCAGCGCCGTGCTCGGCAAGATGACCGAGCACAGCGCGAAGCTCCTGCTTGTGAGCATGATTCAAAAAAGCGGGCTTACCGAGGAGGACCGCGCCGAGCTGCAAACCCTGATCGCGAACCTCGGGCAGGGCGTAAAAGGAGGGGATACATGATGGAGATACTGAGCATGTTGGCGGAGGTATCGATCTACGCCGCCGTGATATTCCTTGTGATCCTGCTGTTTCGCCTGTGTTTTCGCAAAAGCCTCGCGCCGGCGCTTCGATACGCGCTGTGGTTCGTGCTGATCATGCGGCTGTTGATCCCCGTGACGATCGACGGCGGCGTCCATCTTGTTACACGGCCCGCCGCGGCCGACTCGCCGGCCGTTACGGTGCGGGCGTTTAGCAGCGAAACCCCGACCGCTGCGCCGGCGCAGCCTGTTGTTGACGCGGCGCAAACGGGCGGCGCGGGAACCGCGCCTGCCGAGGCGGAAGCGCCCGGGACGCGCAAACCGACGGCGGAACAGGTCGCTGTGCTCGTTTGGCTCGGCGGGGCCGCGCTTTGCGGCGGCTGGATGCTCGCCTCCTACCTGCTGCTCTGCGGGCGCATCCGGCGGCATGCCGCGCCGCCGTCGGAGCGGTTGACGGCGCTTTTTACGCAGACAAAGGCCGAGCTGAACGTGCGTTCGCGCGTGCGGCTGGTATGTCTCTACGAATACGGCGCGCCTGCGCTCGTGTTCCCGAATCTATTGTGGATGCCAATCAACGCGCTCGTGTCGATGGACGATCGGCAGGCAAAGGACGCGCTGCGCCACGAGTTGACCCATCTGCAGCGCGGCGATCATCTTGTCAACGCGCTGGTCTGCGTGCTGTGCGCGGTCTATTGGTTTAATCCCGTGGTGTGGATCTGCGCGCGGCTTATGCGCGACGATATGGAGAGCGCCTGCGACGCGCGCGTGACGCGTAACCTTTCGCACTTGCAGAAACAAAGCTATGCCTCGCTTGTGCTCATGCTCTACGCGCAGCCGGCGCACCGTGCGCTCACGCTGGGCCTCGGCGGCCGCGGCGTACGCAAACAGGCCGAGCGCCGCGTGCGCGGCGTGTTCCTGCGGCAAAAAAGCGGGGTTTTCGCACGCGTTGCCGCGCTCGCGCTCATATTGCCGCTTGCGTTCGGCTGCTTTACGACGGCCTGCCAGCCGGCGGAAAATACGGCGGGCCGCGCGATTAACGCGGAGAACCCCTGGCCGTCCGACGTGCCGGAGGAGAAGATTGCGCGCCTTGATTGGGAGGCCCGGGAGATCGCCGAAGGCGTGACGCTCGAAGTACACGCGGACGTGACCGCGCCAAAGGACGCAAAAACCCCGATTGCTCTTGTGGAACGAACGAGTTTCGACTACCGCGCGTTTACCGCTATACTCGGGGGACTTGCGCCCGGAACCGAGTGGACGATCACTTCCAACGCGGAACAGACCGGCCTATATGCTTCCGGCGAGCAAAACGGCGTAACCTACGCGGCGCGCGCCGGCGCCTTTGACGCAGGCGGGGCGAGCTGCTTTTCCTATGGCGTGGCCGATATCTACATCATCCGCGAGGGCAGTTTTGTCAACGACCCGGAGATCGAGCAAGACTACGGCAAGGAGATTCGTAAACCCATCGAACTTGCCGCCGCCGAGGCGCGCATACGTGCGGAGGCCGCGCTCGAGCTGCTTGGCGCAAGCGGGCTTATGCTGCAGTCGGCGGAGCGAACATGTTGGTTTGAGGAAGCAAACGGGCGGCGCGCAGTGGTCTCGCGCGGGTGGAGCTTCGTGTATGTGCCGGACAATGGCGGCCTGCCGGTTTACTACCGCGGCGGGCGCAGCGGCATCAGCCGCATCTACGGCGAAGAGCTCTACGGCGAACCCATCCGCGAGATGCTCAGCATCTATGTGGACGACGCGGGCGTACGGCATATCGAGTGGAGGGACGCCTGCGCGCAGAGTGCGGTGCTCGAGCAAAACGCCGCGATCCTTCCCTACGAAACGATACTCGAGCATGCGACTGAGCGCCTCGCGGAGCGCTACGCGATGTCCTACGCGCAGGGCGGGATTCCGCTTGCGCTCGCCGTGACCAAGATGCAGCTTGCCGCGATCATCGCCAGCGACGAGAAGGTGAACGAGGCCGAGGCGATGAACCGTTTCGCCGGCGGGGCCGTTTCCTCGGGCAGGCTGATTCCGGTTTGGGAACTGCTTGTAACGGTTGCCGAGGCGGGCAAGGAGCCGTACGAGACCGTGGTGTTCCCGTTCTCGGCGATCGACGCGACGCCCTTCCTGCAACAGCAATAAACGCAAATCCGAACAATCGGGGCGGCGCGTCTGGACGGCGCGCCGCAGTCCGTCTAAAACCGGTTTTGACGGGATAATCGTTCTTTTCTGCGCGCCCTGCGCGCGCGGGCGGCAAAGAGCGCAAGAATTTGCTTTTGCGGGGCGACCCGGCCGCGGCTCCGAACGATTCCGGAGTTTTTTTGAAACGCTGTGCCGCCTGGAAAAAGGCTTTATCCTGACGCCGCGCGAACCATGCCGATCATCACGTCGAGGCGGGTTTGCGGGGACGTTTTTTTATTCCGGCGGGTTTTGGCACAGGGTTTTCGACGGCATATGCGGCCGAGCATGGCAAAATTGCGGTTTTGTTGAAAAAAAGGGTGTTAAATGTAATTTGCCCGCTTTACAGATTGAAAAATTGCGGATACCATGGAACAAGATCAAATTTGAAGGAGATTTTACAATGGCGCTTCGAATTTTCACCGATTCCTCGGCCAATCTGCCGGAGGAGGTGCTCCAGGAGCGCGATATTCGCGTGGTTTCGCTTACGGTCAACGTCGGCGGCGAGGAGCGGCTCTGCTACGAGCCGGGCGCGTCGTTTGACGCGGACGGCTTTTATGGGCGTCTGCGGGAGGACAGATCAATTGAACTCAAAACCTCGATGATCAACGAAACGACCTTTGCGGAAGCGTTCGAACCATGCCTTGCGGCGGGGGACGACGTGCTCTACGTCGCCATGTCCTCCGGCATCAGCGGCACCTTTTCCGCAGGCGAGGCGGCCGTGCAGACGCTGAGTGAAACGTACCCGGAGCGCGCGGCGGCGGCCGTGGACACGCGCGCGGCTTCGCTTGGCGAGGGGCTGCAGGTGCTCGAGGCGGCGGATCACCGCGACGCGGGCAAGAGCATCTCGGCGATCGTTGCGTTTCTAAACCGGCGGCGCGAGCAGATGCGTCAGTTTTTCCTTGTGGACGATCTGATGTTTCTCAAGCGCGGCGGGCGCATCTCGGGCAGCGCGGCGCTCGCGGGTACGATCGTCAACCTCAAGCCCGTGCTCAAGGGCAACGAGGAAGGGCGCATCGTGCTTGCGAAGAAGACCTTCGGCCGCCGGCGCGCGCTTGGCATGCTCGTGGAGATCTTCGAGCAGGGTTACGCCGCCCTGACGGGAAACCGCGCCGTCGGCATCGCGCACGCCGGCAGCGGGGAGGACGCGCAGTGGCTTAAGGACAACATCACGTCCCGCTTCCCGGAGACGGTGTTTACGATCGTAGGCTACGAGCCGGGCACCGGCGTACACGTGGGCCCGGGCGCCGTCGCGCTGTTTTTCTGGGGCGCGTAAATCCCGCCGCGCCGATTGACGAAGGGCGGCGCGACCGCTATAATAACGGTATAAATGAATAGCGTGCGTACCTGCGCAGCGATGCGCTAACGCCGTGACATGGCGGCGTTAAGGGAATGCGGATGAAAATTCCGAGCTACCCCAGTAACCGTGAAGCCGACGAACGGACAAAAAAGCCACTGCCAGACGGCGGGAAGGCGTCCAAGTAGGATGAAGCAAAGCCGGGAAACCTGTTTACGCATGGATGCTCCTGGGGTGGAGTGAAGCTATACGGCGCCGAAATGACGTGCGCTTTCCATTGCTCCTCTCTTGAAAAGGGCGGGGCAATTTTTATTTGCCCGTTCCGATCTATTCATTTGAATACTTTGAAAGGGGTGTTCAAGATGAAACACCAAAGACTGCTTTCCCTCTTGCTTCCGCTACTAATGATCGGCGCGGCGATCGGCTGCGCGCCGGGCGGGGCCGCGGCAACCGAACCGGCCGCGACAAACGACACCGAAGCGGCGGGCGCTGCGGCGGACGCCGCGCCCGTGACGCTTACCGACATGGCCGGGCGTGAAATTGCGCTCGAGCGGGCGGCAACGCGCGTCGTCGCGCTTAGCGCGGCCGACTGCGAGATACTCTACGCCATCGGCGCGGGCGAATTGCTCGTTGGGCGCGGAGAGTACTGCGACTACCCCGCCGAGGTGCTGGACGTCACGGCGGTGCAGTCCGGACTCGAGACGAACCTCGAGCAGATTCTTGCGCTCGAGCCGCAGGTTTTGATCATGAGCGTCATGGCGCAGAGCGAGGAACAGGTGGCGGCGCTCGAGGCGGCAGGCGTTACGGTCGTCGTCTCCGACGCGCAGGATATCGACGGCGTATACGATGCGATCGGCATGCTCGGCGCGCTTGTCGGCAAAACCGGCGAGGCGGCGGCGCTCATAGAGAGCATGCAAAAGACCTTTGCCGACGCGGCGGCTCTTTATGACGGCGGCGAGGGAAAGAGCGTCTACTTCGAGGCTTCGCCGCTTGCCTATGGACTTTGGACGGCCGGCAAGGGTACCTTTATGGATGAGGTGGCCGCGATGCTTGGCTTAACCAACATCTTCGGCGACCTCAGCGGCTGGGCCGAGGTGTCCGAGGAGCAGGTGATCGAGCGCAACCCCGACGTCATCCTGACCATCGGCATGTACTTTGGCGAAGGCCCGACGCCCGAGGAGGAGATCTATGCGCGCGCCGGCTGGGAGGGCGTGACCGCCGTAAAGGACGGCGCGATTCTAAACCTGCCGAACAACGAGCTCTCGCGCCCCGGCCCGCGGCTTGCGGACGGCGCGAAGGCGCTTGGCGAATTTGTCTACACGACGCTTGCCAAACAAGATGCGGCATAACGAAGCAAACAAGGCGGGGGCATATGCGGCCCCCGCCGGCAAAGCGGCGCGCCGCGCCCGCTCAAACGAGGGCTTCCGTCCGCTTGAGCTGCTGGCGTTCGCGCTTGTTACGCTTATGGCAATGCTCCTTTGCGTATGCCTTGGCAGCGTAAGACTGCCGCTTTCCGGCACGCTCAGGGTGCTTTGGGCCGCGCTGCTCGGCCGCCCGATTCCCGAGGGGCTCTCGGCTTCGATCATCCTCTCGATCCGCCTGCCGCGCGTGCTCTGCGTCGCCCTCACGGGAGCGGCGCTCTCGCTTGCGGGCGGCGCGATGCAGGGGCTGTTGAAAAACCCGCTTGCCGACGGTTCGACGCTTGGCGTTTCGAGCGGCGCTTCGCTTGGCGCGATCATCGCCATCGCGTTTGGCGTGACGCTGCCGCGCTTCCCGCTTGCGGGTACGATGGCGCTGGCCATGGCGTTTGCGTTCCTTTCGCTTTTGATCATACTGACCCTCGCGCTCAAGATCGACCACTCGCTTTCGACCAACACGATCATCCTCATCGGCGTGATCTACTCGATGTTTGTCTCGAGCATGATCTCCCTGATCGTCACCTTCGCGTCCGATCGCGTCAAGCAGATCACGTTCTGGACCATGGGCTCGCTTGCGGGGGCAAGCTATGAAAACGCCCTTGCGCTGCTATGCGCACTCGTTGTTTGCGGCGCAATCATCCTGCGCTACGCGCGCGAGCTCAACGCTTTTGCGATCGGGGAGGATAACGCGCGCAGCATCGGCGTACCCGTGCGGCGCGTTAAGCTTATGCTGCTTGTGGCGGTATCCGCCCTCATCGGCGTAAGCGTATCCGTCGGCGGCACGATCGGCTTTGTGGGCCTTGTGACCCCGCACATGGTGCGCATGATCGTAGGGCCCAACCACCGGCGGCTTCTGCCCGCGTCGCTCTTTGGCGGGGCGGTGTTTCTGCTCTTGTCGGATCTTGCGGCGCGAACCTTGCTCAACCCGCTCGAGCTGCCCATCGGCGTTATAACCTCGTTTGTCGGGGCGATTCTCTTTGTGGTGATCTTCTATCGCTCGCGGAGGATGCGCGTATGAAGCTGCTCGAGGCAAGGGATTTGAACGTGCGATATGGCGCATTGACCATCGTGGACAACGCCTGTTTCTCGCTTGAGGAGGGAAGCTGGCTGATGATCGCCGGGCCGAACGGCGCGGGCAAGTCCACGATCGTCAACGCGATCGCCCGGGGCGTGCCGTATACGGGCGAGATTCGCTTTCTTGGGCGGGATGTAAGGCGCTATCGCCCGCAGGCGCTCGCAAGGAATATCGGCATACTCGCGCAGACGCACCTTGTCGGCTACGCGTTCACGGTCGAATCGGTCGTGCGGCTTGGGCGCTACGCCTACGCGCCGGGCGTGTTCTCGAGGCGCGGCGGCGAGGATGAGCGCAAGGTGGCCGAGGCGCTTGAACTGACGGGGCTGACGGAACTCGCCGGGCAGTCGGTGCTTACGCTTTCGGGCGGCGAGCTGCAGCGCACGTTTCTTGCGCAGTTGTTTGCGCAGGACCCGCGCGTATTGATACTCGACGAGCCGACAAACCATCTCGACCTCGCCTACCAAAAGCAGGTGTTCTCCCTGATTGGACAGTGGCAGAGCCGCGAGGGCCGCGCCGTGGTTTCCGTCGTGCACGACCTGAGCCTCGCAAAGGCATATGGCACCGACGCGCTCTTAATCGAACGCGGCCGCACGATCGCCCAGGGCAAAGCCCGGGAGGTCTTTACCCCGGCGCACCTCGAACGCGCGTATGGTATGGACGTCTATGCATGGATGCGCGATATGCTGGATCAATGGGCCGAGCCGCCGGGCATATCGCCAAACAAACGACATGCCGATGCGGCCGTCAAAGCCGAATAGGAGCTGCTGTTTTTCTTTGTATCGCGTATATTATCAATAGCGGGAGGCATCAAAACGGCTTCTTCGGAAGCACTCGCGGTATCGAACTTTTGCGGGGCGTCCTGCCCAAGCGCCTGGTCTCCGGGCGCTTTTCCTGTTACGGGGGACGAACGGAACGTACCGCCCGCCGCCCTTGTCCTTGACGCTAATGACTGCCCCGGCCCGCCGACGAACCGTTTCGCACGTTACCAATCGTTTCACAAGATTGCCTAAGACAACCTTGGGTTCTAGAAAGCGGACGGCTCGGACGTCGAGAGCGGTTTCGGCGGCATGTCCTTGAGTTCAAACACCGTTTTCAGCGCGTCGGCAAGGTAGGGGACGGTATTTTGGGCGGCTTCGAGCGTGTCGGCGTTTGTGCCGATCTCGGTGAGCAGGCACAGGCCCATGTGCTGGTTGTAGCGGCCGACCTTGAGGCGGATGGGCTTGACGAGCTCCGGCGCTTTTGCGGCGATGCGCTCGCCGACGGACAGCGCGAGCGTATAGTTGCGCCGCCAGTCGGGCAGCTCGCTGTATTCGCCCTCATAGTTGCCGATGCCCGTGCCCACGACGAAGAAAATCTTGGCGCAGGGTACGCCGTCAACGAGCACGGTGTTATCCGAACGGCCGCGCTGGCTCGAGGCATTGCGATGCAGATCGAGGTAGAGGTCGACGTTGTCGTAGCGTTCCATGATGGTCAGCGAGCGCGTATATGCGCCCGATAGATCCGGCTTTTCAACGTCCGTCCGGTCGTGTACCACGACGAAGCCGCGCGCTTTGAGCGCTTCGGCAAGCAGGTCTCCAAGGCCTACGATGTTGTAAGCCGTGTTTTCCGTACGGCCCGGCTCGGTCTCCTGATAGGCGTATCGCCCGACTTTTTTATAAGCCTCGGTGGCGTGGGTGTGGTAGATCAGTACGACGGGCGCGCGGCCGAGCGGAAAGGTGGCGGTATCGAACGCGGCGGCGATGTCCTCGCGCAATGTGATGTCGCCGTCGTCGTCGAAGAGCATCTCGGGCTCCGGCGTGGGCGTGGGCTCCGACGTGGGCGCGGCGCTCGGCGCGAGGGCGATGACGATTGGCGCGTCGGTCGCTTCGGCGGCCGGGATCGCGGAATCCCCGCAGGCGGATAGGGCCGCCGCGAGGCAGCATAGCAAGAGCAGCCATATGAAGTGTAAAAAGCGTCGCATAAGGCCCCCTTTCCCCGCCACATAGCAGTGCATTTGCGGGCGGTTTCATGCGCGGCGGCTGCCGTGCGCAGCGGATTCGGCAAGCGCGAATCCCCGCCTTTCTTTAGTATAGTCCGCGAAACTTATCGCCGCAACCCGCTTAGGCGCCACGGTGAAAACACTCTGAAAACGTTTTGTACCGAGCGGCGCAACATAGGCTTTGCACTGCATCGCCGCTGGCGGCGGCTGTAACATACCGGCTTTATGGAGTCGCGCACGCGGCTTTTGTGGTATGATAAAACAACGAATGCGACGGTGCGGGGATGATGCGATGAAAAACACGCGTAAGCACAGGCGCGGCGAAAGGGAAGCGCGCATAGGCCGGACGATGGCTGACTGCGATGCGCGCACGGCCTGGGATCACTCACTGATCAACAACCAGCGGCGCTACCCCTCGGCGCGCGGAACGTTTGGCCGGTTTGGCAGCATGTCCGAAAACGGCTGCGGATTTCTGGCAATTCACAACGCGAATCAAATATTGGGCGAGACGGCGGCGTTTGCCGACACCTACGCGGCGCTGCAGGTACGCGCCTGCCGCACCACGACCCTCTTTGGGCTGTTCGGCACAAACCCTTTTGCGGTTGGACGTTACTATCGCAAAAAGGGCTTTTGCGTGCGTCTGTACCAGGGTGCGGCGCGCGTTTCAACGGAGCACGGCGCCTATATCGCGCTCTATCTCTACCGCGAGAAGCGCGCGCTTGGCGCGCACTATGCCGCGGCGCGCTACGACGCGGCCGCGCGCCTCTTTACGGTGTACAACGACGACTTCGAGGGAGAGGACGAACGGCATTTCGGCGACTTTGCCGCGATGTGCAATGCCGACCGCGCTCTCGGCATGCTCGTTTGGGGCATCGACCGACCGGGCGTCTGACGGCGGTTTTGACGGGGCTGTTCCCGTTGTCCCCGCCGCGGGTATTTCACGTTACCAAGCGGATGCGGCGCGAAAACAGACAGACGGACTCCACGCATGGAGTCCGTCTTGACGTGCGCCCCGGATGGGGCAGGTTCGATCGGTTGAACGTGGATGACAATCGCTTGGGGGACGGAGGCGTCAGGAGATACGGTGGATCGACCAGGCGACGCCGCCCGTATTAGCGCCGCCAAGGGTCAGGTCAAGGGTCAGCCCATCGGCGACATAGAAAAGCCCGACGGTGTCGTTTTGTGTGAGGTTTACATCCGCCGCGAGCGTGATGGTGCCGTTGCCAAGAACGGCGCGCAGCGTCAGCACGACGGGGATGGCGATGTTAAGCAGCGGGAATAGCCCGTTGACGAGGGGCGTTACCGTCGGGGCGAGTCGCCGCACCTCGAAGGCCGGGTTGGCGCTGCCAATCGTAACCGAAATGGCGAGCAGCGTCGAGTAGTTGATTGTGGCCTTGATCGAGTAATGGCCCGTGGCAGGTATGGTGTAAACGCCTGTCGCCGCGTTGAAGCTGCCATCGTTGTAGCGCGGGTCGACTGTTGCCCAGTTGACAAGCTGGGCGCTCGCCGACAGGCTAAGCGTTGAGATAAAGGCTGAGAATCCGGTTGCGGCAAATGGCGGGCCGGTCGGACCGGGATCACCCGTGGGGCCGGGATCGCCCGTGGGACCGGGGTCGCCCGTGGGGCCGGGATCGCCCGTGGGACCCGGATCACCTGTGGGACCGGGGTCGCCCGTGGGGCCGGGGTCACCTGTGGGACCGGGATCGCCCGTGGGGCCGGGGTCACCTGTGGGACCGGGGTCGCCCGTGGGACCCGGATCGCCCGTCGGGCCGGGGTCGCCTGTGGGACCCGGATCGCCTGTGGGACCGGGGTCGCCCGTGGGACCCGGATCGCCCGTGGGACCCGGATCACCCGTGGGGCCGGGGTCGCCCGTGGGACCGGGGTCACCCGTGGGGCCGGGATCGCCCGTGGGACCGGGATCGCCGGTGGGGCCGGCGTCGCCTGTGGAGCCGGACTCACCGGTGGGGCCGGTATCGCCCGTGGAACCGGTATCGCCCGTGGGACCTGTGGGCCCGATTTCACCCTGCGGGCCTTCGGGGCCCTGACAGCCTCTGGAACCCTGCGGGCCTTGCGGACCGGTCACACCGGCGGGACCTTGCGGCCCGAGGGGGCCGGCGGGGCCTGTTACGCCCTGTGAGCCGGTATCGCCGGTGGGGCCGGTATCGCCGCGCGGACCGGCGGGGCCGGTATCGCCGCGCGGGCCGACGGGACCCTGAGACCCGGCGGGACCTGCCGGGCCGGGATTGCCCTTGGGACCCATCGGACCCTGACAACCCGGATCACCCTGCGGACCGACGTTGCCGCGGATGCCTTGCGGGCCCTGCGGACCTGCGATTCCCTGCGAACCGCGCGGGCCGGCGGGACCCGGGCAGCCGGGATCGCCCTTTTGGCCCAGCTCTCCCTGCGGCCCCCTCGGGCCGCGCAACCCTTCGGGACCGATCATGCCGGCGGCGCCTTGCGGCCCGGGAACACCGATGTCACCCTTGGGGCCCGGGCAGCCGGGATCGCCCTTCGGGCCTTGCGGGCCCTGCGGTCCCTGCGGACCGGGCGGACAATGCGGACAGGGCGGAGGAGAAGGAGGGGCCTCCGGACAGCGCGGCGAACCGCAGCCGCAGGATGAATATCCCGTATAATCGTCATAATTGTTTTGCATATTTTATGTCCTCTCTATATGGTTCTGGACGGTCGGCTGTTGGGCTGATCATCTCCGTTTAATATTATGTATTTATACCAGTATCGGTGCGGGCGGCTGAAAACCGCTCTCCGGCATATGCCGTTACGACATTGATGAAACAGATGCGCGGGATTTTGTGGGTGAAGGCCGGCTTTGTTCGCCCCGGCGGAGCCGTGCGCCGATATCATTGCCGGAATATGTTCCCGTACCGATAGATGTGTATATCATCGCGTACGGCGCGCCGCCGCTTGCTGCCTGCCGCACGTCTTGGCGGCAAACGGCGTATTCTGTAATGAATGATTCCAACAGATAAAGGCGAGAGAAACGCTCTTGGCGACGGATAAAGATTTCAGGCGAGAAGGTGAAGAATACATTGTCATACAATCATTACAACGCTTTGCTATGCTCCGAATTCCGCGGCCCCGACGGCCGCATGTTCGGACAAAGCTCGCGCAGCCAATGCGGCTGCTGTCCGCCCGGGCCGCCGGGTCCGCCGGGCTGTCCGGGACCGCCGGGGCCTCCCGGCCCGCCGGGCTGTCCGGGTCCGCCGGGTCCGCCGGGTGATCCCGGAGGAGAACCCGGCCCGCCGGGGCCGATGGGCCCGCAGGGCAGGCCGGGTTGTCCGGGACCGATGGGCCCGCAGGGCATGCCGGGCCGGTGCGGGCCGCAGGGTCCGCCTGGCCCGCAGGGTATGCCCGGTGAAACAGGCGCGCAGGGTGACCCCGGTTGTCCCGGCCCGCCGGGTCCGAGGGGAAATCCGGGGCCGCTGGGTCCGCCCGGCCCGATGGGACGGCCGGGGCCGCGGGGAGATACGGGCCCAATTGGCTTTCGCGGTCCGATGGGCCCGGAAGGGCAGCAGGGTGCGGCAGGTCCGGAGGGGGTCATAGGCCCCGCAGGCCCGGAAGGCCCGGCCGGCATGATGGGGCCGCAGGGGCTGGTGGGACCGCGCGGCTGTGCAGGCCCGGAAGGGCCGATGGGACAGCAGGGCGACACGGGGCCGACGGGGCCTCCGGGTCCGTCTGGAGCGCCGGCGATCTTCGTTGGCGGCCAGTACGCGCTGCGCCGGTTTGCGGATGCGGCGGCGGGCGTGTTTGCCTCCGAAAGCGGTCTGCGATTTGACACGGAGATCGTGGACGCTGCGCCATACCTGCTCCTCGAACCCGAGACCGGCGCGCTGGCCTTTGCGCACGCGGGCCGATACATCATACAGTACCTGCTTTACGCGGAGGGCCTCGACGGCGGGAACAAAACCACGATCCGCCTCGTGCTTGACGGCGCGGCGGTTGTATCGCACGATATTTTACTCGGCCAGAGCGGAGCGCTGCCGCTCGCGTTTTGCGATGTGCTCGTGGTGCCGCGCGACAATGCCGTGCTGCGCTTGGAAAACAGCGGCGCGGATCTGTTTTGGTGCAAGGAGGCGGCGGTTGCCGCAAGTTTGACCGTCTGGGGCTTGATCTAGATCTGCTATCAACAGATACGCAAAAAGGCGCTCGAAGCATCGCTTCGAGCGCCCTCGCGTTGAGAACGGCAAGGACTTCAGTCTTTGACCTGTGCGTTGACCTCGGCGAGCAGGTTTTCGATCATCTCAAGCGACAGCCCCGCCTGCGGGATGCCGGCGAGTTTCCGCAGCGAAAACTTTTTGACCAGCATCAAAGCGGGGTTTTTCGTGGTGCCGGGCGCATATTTTTCAATGATCTTGACCGCCGTTTCATTTGCGAGCAGGTCCTCTACGGGGGAGTCGAGCGTAAACTTGGCCATGGGCGCTTCTCCTTTCCATATTTACGGTGCATGCGCGCCGGGCGTACTGTGGATGCGCCGCCGCGCGATATAGTTATCGTATACCATTTCCTTCCAACCTGCAACGGCGGGTGCGGGCGTTTCTTTAAATTCGGCGGGTCAATTCGCTTTTCAAACCGACGCGGTGCGGGCGTACGGACGCATGCAGCGTATTTTATTACGCCAAAGAAACGAAAGCATGTTACAATAAAGCGCGGCGGCAACGCCGACAAGGCACGGAGCGCGCACGTTTCCAGATGGAGGGAATATGGATCAACGACCGATCGGTGTATTCGATTCCGGCATGGGCGGGCTGACCGCCGTAAGGCAGATGATACGACTCTTGCCCGGGGAGGACATCGTATACTTCGGCGATACGGGCCGCGTACCCTACGGCGGCCGGTCGGCGGAGACCATCGTACGCTACGCGCGGCAGGATGTGGCGTTTTTAAGGAGCTTCGACCTCAAGGCGATCGTGATCGCCTGCGGCACGGTGTCCGCGACCGCGCTGGACGTGCTTGCAAAGGAGAACGCAATCCCGATCCTCGGCGTGGTGCAACCCGCCGCGGAGGCTGCGGCGCTTGCGACGAGAAGCGGCCGCATCGGCGTGGTCGGCACGAAGGCGACCATCCGCACCGGCGCTTACGAGGCTGCGATTCGGGCGCTGCTGCCAAAGGCGCGCCTGAGCGCGCGCGCCTGCCCGCTGCTTGTGCCGCTTGTGGAAGACGGCCGCGTCGGGCGCGGCGATTTCGTAACCGAGCGCGTCGTCGAGGAGTACCTTGCGCCCGTCAAGGCCGCGGGTGTGGATACGCTTGTGCTCGGCTGCACGCACTACCCGCTGCTTGGCGCGGTGATCGCGGCCTGCATGGGCGAAGGCGTAACGCTCATCGACACGGGCGAGCAGGCGGCCCTGGCCGCCGCGGCGCTGCTTGGCCGGGAGGGGCGGCTCAACGATCCCGCCCGCGCGGGCGTGCGGCGCTACTACGCTAGCGACAGCGCGGAGGATTTCGCGAGGATGGCCACGCTGTTTCTCGGCGCAGATGTGACCGGTAGCGTCGAGCGCGTGGCGATCGAGAATTACTAGAAAGCCGGAGGAAATGCGGCAAATGGTTTGTTCTTTTGCCGTTTGAGTGCTATACTATTTCCTGTTGCTGTAAAACAGGCGAACACGCTGACGATACAAAACCCGCAACATAAGGGAAAGAGAGATCCATGACATTTGAAGAGATGCGGCTGATGCAGCCGCTGATGCGCGCGATCGAGGAGGCGGGCTACGTTGAGCCGTCGCCGATCCAGGCGCAGGCGATACCGACCCTGCTCGCCGGGCGCGACCTCATCGGCTGCGCGCAGACGGGCAGCGGCAAGACCGCGGCCTTCGCGCTGCCGATTCTGCAGCGGCTCAGCGCGCAGCGGAGCAAGCAGATCCGCGCGCTGATTCTGACCCCGACGCGCGAACTTGCGATACAGATCTACGACACGTTCCGCTACTTTGGCAAACGGCTGCCGCTGCGCAGCTGCGTGGTGTTCGGCGGCGTGTCGCAAAACCCCCAGGTCGACGCGCTGAAAAAGGGGATCGACGTGCTTGTCGCCACGCCCGGGCGGCTCAACGACCTCATAGGCCAGGGGTATATCCATTTCGACGGCATCGAGATATTTGTGCTTGACGAGGCCGACCGTATGCTCGATATGGGCTTTATTCACGACGTAAAGCAAACGATCAAACTCCTGCCGAACAAGCGGCAGACCATGCTCTTTAGCGCGACGATGCCGGGTGAAATCGAAACGCTGGCGAAGACGCTGCTGACGAATCCGGCCACGATCAAGGTCGACTCGGTCTCGCGGCCCGTCGAGACCATCGAGCAGAGCGTCTACATGGTAGATAAAGCCAACAAGCCCCTGCTGCTTGCGGAGCTTCTGCGTACGGAGCAGGTTAAAAACGCCCTCGTATTTACAAACACCAAGCACGGCGCGGATCGCGTGGTGAAAAAACTCATGCAGGACGGCTTTGCCGCGCGCGCGATACACGGTGACAAGGCGCAAAATTCGCGGCAGGAGGCGCTCGGCGCCTTTCGCGACGGGCGGGTGCAGGTACTCGTCGCCACGGATATCGCCGCGCGCGGGCTCGATATCCCCGAGCTTTCGCACGTGTTTAACTATGATCTGCCGGACGTGTCGGAGACCTACATCCACCGCATCGGCCGCACGGGGCGCGCGGGTCACGGCGGCACTGCGATCAGCTTTTGCAACTTCGACCATGTGGATAACCTCCGCGCCATCGAGCGCCTGACTGGACAGAAGATCCCCGTGCGCGAGTCGCGCTGGCCGATGGAGATATTCGAAAAGACCGTCAAGCAGCCGCGTCCGCCCAGGCCGGAGCGCCGGACGTCGTCCGACGGGCGCAGAATCGGCGCGAATAGACCGAAGCAGGGCAGGCCGGCGCGGTAGGCGCGCGGGCGCAGGAAACACGAAAAATCGATTTGGGACTGGGACATAGACGCCCCGTCAAGCCGCTTCCGCATCCCGGGGCGGCTTTTTGATTGCTCGGGAAATGTGCGGCGGGGTGAAGTTTTTCGCGCCCGGTATTGCATATGGAACGATACGGTGCTAATATATCTAACAGATATAAAAAGGGGTGCCCATGCGACAGACGGACTATGTTATCCTCGGCCTGCTCGGGGAAGCGCCGCTGAGCGGATATCAGATTAAAAAGCTCGTCGACCTGCGGTTTCGCTTCTTCTGGAGCGAGAGCTTCGGGCAGATATTCCCGGCGCT
>CAYMSL010000030.1:0-8378 GCA_964393095.1 uncultured Oscillospiraceae bacterium
TGGATTTGCGGTATATTGACTTACGCACACCGTGTATAACCGAACACGGTGCGCTCAGCGCGTAAGCTTCTTTTCAATGAACGCTACGCCGTAGTACATGAGTGCGGCGAGCGCGCAAAGTACGACGATGCTCGTCATCACGAGGTCGAGCTTAAAGACCTGCCCGCCGTAGACGATGAGGAAACCCAGACCGGCGCGCGAGACGAGGTATTCGCCGACGATCACGCCGACCCAGCTCATCGACACCGAGATCTTGAGCGCGGCGACGATGGTGGGCACGCTCGCAGGCAGCACGACGAGGCGGAATATCTGGAGTTTGTCGGCCCCGAGCGTGCGCATGAGGAACTGTTTCTCGACCGTCTCCGTGCGAAAGCCCGCAAGCACGGTGACGATCGTTACAACAAGCGAGACGAGCACCGCCATAACGATGATCGAGCCGATGCCCGAGCCGATCCAAACGATCAAAATAGGGCCGAGCGCAATCTTCGGCAGGGCGTTGAGCACGACGAGGTAGGGATCAAGTATACGGCAGAGCGTTTCGCTCCACCAAAGCAGCGCGGCGATCAGCGTGCCAAGCAGTGTGCCGAGCAAAAATCCCGCGACGGTTTCAAAGAGCGTGACACCGATATGCGAAAACAGCTCGTTGTTCTGCGCAAGCCGCACCAGCGTTGCCGCGACGCGGGCCGGGCTGCTCGTGATGAACGGGTCGATAATGCCCACGCGCGCGAAGAGTTCCCACAGGCCGATGAGCGCGAACAGAATCGCGTAGCGCGCAAACGTGATCAGGCGTTCGCGTCGCCTGAGCATCGCGAGGTATACCCCGCGGCGTGCGGAGAGGAAGGCGTCATTATCCATTGTCGAGCTCCCTCCAGATGGCGTTGAAGTGACCGGGAAAACGTGGGTCGTTGCGGCGTTTCAGCGGCGGCTCGAGCGGGTCAAAGTCCATGCGGTGCTCGCTGAGCAGCCGCGCGGGACGCGCGGTGAATACGAGCACGCGATCGGACATGGAGACCGCTTCCGAGATATCGTGGGTTACGAGCACGGCGGTCTTTTGCTCGCCCTTGATGATGCCGTACACCTCGTCGGAAAGGCGCAGGCGGGTTTGAAAGTCCAGCGAGGAAAACGGTTCGTCGAGCAATAGCAGCGCCGGGTCAAACGCGAGCGTGCGAATCAAGGCGACCTTCTGGCGCATACCGCCGGAGAGTTGCCGCGGATGATGCGCGCGAAACGCGCCGAGCCCGTAGCGCTCGAGCAGTTCGAGTGCGTGTGCGCGCCGCTCGGCGGTGAGCATGCGTTTGACCTCGAGCCCGAGCAGCACGTTTTCCTCCACCGTGCGCCAGTCGAAGAGATGGTCGCGCTGCAGCATGTAGCCCACCTGGGCGGACGCGCCCGCGTCGTCGATGGAGAGGCGCACCGTGCCTGCGGTCGGCGGGAATATGCCCGCGAGCAGCGAGAGCACGGTGGTCTTGCCGCAGCCCGAGGGCCCTACGATCGATATAAACTCGCCTGCGGTGACGGAAAAACTCAGATCGCGGAGGGCGAGGGTCTCCGCGCTTTGGTCCTGATAGATGAGATCGACGTGCTCGACTTCGACGACCGGCCGGCCGGAATCCGGCTCCGGGCGCGGCGGCGCCGGGGGCGAGATGGTCGTCTGCGATAGAAGCTGTTCCATGCATTCCCCCTAAAAAAGAACCGCGCTGCGCGCTTTGCAAATGCGGCGTTCGTGCCGCATGCAACCGTGCGCGGATGGTTTCGCTGATATCCCCGCATGCCGTCCGGGCGCGCGGGGATGATCCGATATGTCATACTATGAAGGCGCACCGTCTTTCGTGTGGACGCCGGGCCGAACGAATGGGTCGTCGCGGGCATAGTATGAAGCGAGAAACGTTGGTTTTCCGAAAATTCTATGAATGGTGACGAAAATAAAGGGGGCGGGGGCGATCGAACGGGACTGTAACTGCAATAGGAAAAGCCGCTGCTGCCGGGGCGACTCGACGCGGCTATTGATCGGTATCGGCTGCATTATCGCGGCGTTTCTATTGCTGCTGCTATGCGCGCCGCCATGGTTTGTGGCGCTGCTGGTCGCTGCGCTTTTCGTTTTGCTTGGCATCTGGCTCGTGCTCAAACGGTAGGCGGCGCATGCGGACAAAACGGGGTGACAGGGCGTAATTTTTGCATTTGTATTGATGAAGTCGCAAAACAGCCGGAGCGCCCTGCCCGGCTGTTTTGCGGCTGCCCGGGCCTGTTCTATTTCGGAGCGCATGCGCGCAGTTTTTGCACCGCAGCGCGCCGGTCACTACGCGATGATCTCGCGTATCGGGCGGCGTTTTATCCTGCGAAAACAGCCGGCCGGGCAAATTCCGCGGCGTTTTGCACCCGTTCGGCGGGCGGAAAAATCTGTTGACTTCACGAAAGTGCTCGCTTATAATATCTTCTAGCGTCTTCTGAGAGGAAGAGTCGTATAAGAGGGGGGGGAAAGAAATGGAAATTCGCGTTGGTGAAAACGAGTCCCTGGAAAGCGCTCTGAAACGATTCAAGCGGAAGTGCGCGCGCAGCGGCGTGTTGGCGGAGGTCCGCCGGCGTGAACACTACGAAAAACCCAGTGTAAAGCGCAAGAAGAAAGCCGAAGCGGCCCGGAAACGGAAGTATTAATTCCCAAAGGCATTCAGGCGGATCGTCAATCGGCGGTCCGCTTTGCATTTTTGGCAAACACGCGCGGCAGGTATAGCGATGCAAGCGGGCGCATATTCTGTCGGAGGGGGTCGCAGGGATGTTTCAGAAAACGTCGTTTTGCGAGTTAAGACGCAAGGAAGTCATCAACATCTGCGATGGGGCGCGCCTTGGCCATATCTGCGATATGGAGCTCGACGTCTGTACGGGCGCGGTGCTTGCCATCATCGTACCGGGGCCGACGCGCTGCTTCGGGCTGCTTAGAAGCGGCGAGGAACTCGTCATACCGTTTTGCAAGCTGCATAAGATCGGCGAGGACGTGATCCTTGTGGATGTGCGCCCGCTCAGGGAGACGTGAAGTTTTTGTGGAACGGCGCGCATAGATATGGTATACTATACAAAAGATTGCACCCATAAGGAGCGGTTCGACATGAAGTGCAGATATTGCGCCAGCACGGAAAGCAAGGTTATCGACTCGCGCCCGACCGACGACGGCAGCGCCATCCGCCGCCGGCGCGAGTGCATCAAGTGCGGCAAGCGGTTTACGACCTACGAAAAGATCGAGGAGATCCCGATCATGGTCGTCAAGCGGGACGGGCGGCGAGAGCCGTTCGACTCGGAAAAAATCCGCAACGGCATCCGCAAAGCCTGTGAGAAGCGCCCGATCGCCGCCGATGTGCAGGACAAGCTCGTCGACGACGTGACGCGCGAGGTATTCAATACCCTTGCCTCCGAGATCACGACGACCGACATCGGCGAGATCGTGATGAAGCGCCTCAAGGCCGTAGACGAGGTGGCTTACGTGCGCTTCGCCTCGGTTTACCGCGAGTTTAAGGATACGCAGACGTTCATGCAGGAACTGCAGCGGCTGCTGGACGAAAAATGACGGGCGGCGCGACTTGCTCCGCCGCGGCGCGCGGCGCGCGGCTGCGTTTCGTCAACGGCGTCGGCATCTACTCGCTGCCCGCGCTCGAGGCGCTGCCAGGCGTCGACCACGGGTTTTCCGCCCGCACAGGCGGCGTCAGCGAGGGACATTTCGCCTCGCTGAACCTCAGCTTCAGCCGCCCGGAGCAGGCGGAGCGTGTACTTGAGAATTATCGCATCTTCTGCGCGGCGGCGGATATCCCCTTTGAGCGCATGGTGATGGATAACTATGCGCACGAGACGAACGTGCTCCGCGTGGACGCGGCCGACGCGGGACGCGGCTATCTGACCGACCCGCTGCCGCGCTGCGACGGGCTGGTTACGGACGATCCGACCATCGTGCTTGTAACGGGCCATGCCGATTGCATGGCTTTTTTCTGTGTCGATCCCGTGCGGCGCTGCATCGGGCTTGCGCACGCGGGCTGGCGCGGCGCGCTCGGGCGCATCGGCGCGCGGCTCTTGGCCGCCATGGGCGAGCACTACGGCTCCGACCCGGCAAACGTGATTGTCGGCGTGGGGCCTTCGATCTGTCCGCACTGTTTCGAGGTGGGCGATAACGTATCCGCCCTTTTTGCCGAGGCATTCCCCGGCGTTCCCTGCGTACTCAGGCGTGAAGGGCAAAAGGATCGCGTCGATCTCTGGATGATCGCGCGCGAGCAGTTTTTGGAAGCGGGCGCGCGGCCCGAACACATTTCGTTTTCGGGCGTATGCACGGCGGAGACACCCATCCTCTATTCGCACCGCCGCGACCGCGGCAGAACCGGCGGCATGGCGGCATACCTAAGGCTTATGTAGCGCGCCGCGGGGCGCGGCAAAGGTTCGCGTTCATGCGTCGCTTCGATTGACAATCCCCGCGCGCGAGGGTATAATGCACTCGTTTTAACACCGAGATAAGGGAGACGGAACCAATGACACGGAAACAGAGATTCGCGGCGCTGCTTGTATGCTTTTTGGCGGTCGCGACGCTTTTAGGCGGCTGCCAGAGCCAGGGCCCGCTCGCGGCCAAGGTCGCCGACCGGGAGATACCGGTTACAAAGCTGGAAAACTCCTATTACAATAGCGAAAGCTACGCTTCCTATTACGGCTATTCCCTCGACACCGCCGAGGGCATCGAGAAATTCCGCTCATACCTGCTCGAGAACCTGATCGCCTCGAATATGAAGGTCTATCAGGCAAAGCTCGCGGGGATTACGCTTAGCCAAGAGGAGCTGGCGTCCGCAAAGGAGACCGCGAAGAAAAGCTATGACGATACGTTCCAATCATTTCTCGACAATGCGAAGGAGGCGGGCGCGGCGGATGTAAACGCTTACGCCAGCAAGCTCTTTACCAACGCGCTGCTGCAGAACAAGACCACCGTGCGCAAGCTCAAGGCGCAGCTGCTTGAAGAAGCGGAAAACGACCTGCTTGTCGCGAAGCACGAAGAGGCGATCCTTGCCGACGTTTCGCTCAACGAGGACGAACTGCTTGCCAAATACGAGCAGGAGCTTGCCATGCAGAAGGAGAGCTTCGACGCCGATCCGGCGCAGTATTTTACCTACGAATCCTACTCGGCCTACGGCTACACCGCAATGCCGCTCTATATCCCCGCGGGGTTCTTCCGCGTGCGCCAGATTCTCGTTGACGACGAGGCGACCGCAAGCGACCTCAAGGCCAGAATCGAAGCGGGCGAGGACTTTGAAACGCTGCTTGCCGAATACAACACCGACCCGGGCATGCAGAGCGAGGATTACGCCGAAGGCTACCTCGTCGGCGAGGGAGCCAACTACGTTACGGCGTTTCTCGACGCCGCGCTCGCGCTCAAGCAGGAGGGGGACGTTTCGGACATCGTCAAGTCGGATTACGGCTACCACATCATCAAGCGCATGAAGGACGTGCCCGCGCAGGAGATCCCTTACGCGTCGGTTCGGGACACGCTCGATGCATACATGCAGCAGGCGAACAAGACCGACTACTACAACAGCCTCGTCGACGGCTGGCTTGCGGATGAGACGCTGGTTACGCGTTATCCCGAGAACTACGCGTCCGTCGGCATCGCAAAGTGACGGAGGAATTTGGTATGAGTAAAGGCGTGCGGCTGCTTTGCCTGATCATGGCGGGGATGATGCTCTTTGGTACGATCGTAACGGTGTTCATCTCGCTGATCTAGCGTAAAACCGGCCCTGTTCGGCGCCCCGCGGCGGCTTTCGCCGCGCGGGTTCGGCAGGGGCCGCCTTTCTGCGGGGCCGAATGGAACGCCGGCTCCGCTTTGCATTTTTGGCGCGCGGGAGAGTATGCCGCGCTGCAGCGCATCCTGCATCGATACCGGCGCGCCCGGACGCGGACGCGTTCGGCGAAATGCTGATCTGCCGTACGGAAGCGATTTGCCTGCTGCCGGTTCGCCCAAATATCAGCACGGGATACGCGGACGGTTTTGCAGGCATTCCTGCAAAACTTCGCTGAAAACTGAACATTTTGTATGATTTTTCTTGCTTATACGGCATGGGCAGGATATAATAACTCTTTGTGAATGAAAGAGTTAAATCAATGAAGGAGGAAGAACTACCTTGTCGTGCAAATATGTTTATCTCTTCAATGAGGGGAATGCCGGTATGCGCGAACTGCTTGGCGGAAAAGGCGCAAACCTTGCCGAGATGACCGTGCTCGGCCTGCCCGTGCCGTTCGGCTTTACCGTGACCACCGAGGCGTGCACACGCTATTATGAGGACGGGAAGACCATCGCGCCCGAGATCGAGGAGCAGATCATGGCCGCGCTGCGCACGAGCGAGGAGAAGGCGGGCAAACGCCTCGGCGATCCCGCGAACCCCTTCCTGGTCTCCGTACGCAGCGGCGCGCGCGCTTCCATGCCCGGCATGATGGACACGATTCTCAACCTCGGTCTCAACGACGAAACCGTGGAAGGGCTTGCGCGCCTGACCGGCAACGAGCGCTTCGCGCGGGACAGCTACCGGCGTTTCATCCAGATGTTCTCGGACGTCGTGATGGAGATCGAGAAGAGCAAGTTCGACGCGATTCTCGACGACGTCAAGCACAAAAACAACTGTAAGGCAGACACCGACCTCACCGCCGAGAACCTTGGCGAGGTCGTCGCGCGCTATAAGGCGGCATTTCTCGAGGAGAAGGGTTACGAGTTTCCGCAGGACCCGCGCGTGCAGCTCATGGAGTCGGTCAAGGCGGTGTTTCGCAGCTGGGACAACCCCCGCGCGAACATCTATCGCCGCATGAACGACATCCCCTCGAGCTGGGGCACCGCCGTCAACATACAGAGCATGGTGTTCGGCAACATGGGCGCGGACAGCGGCACGGGCGTGGCCTTTACGCGCAACCCCTCCACGGGCGAAAACAAGCTCTATGGTGAGTTTCTTATGAACGCGCAGGGCGAGGACGTCGTGGCGGGCATCCGCACGCCGTCTCCGATCGACGAACTGCGCACCTCGCAGCCCGACGTGTACCGGCAGTTTGCCGAGACCGCCGAGAAGCTTGAAAAACACTATCGCGACATGCAGGATATGGAGTTTACGATCGAGCGCGGCAAGCTCTTCATGCTCCAGACCCGTAACGGCAAGCGTACCGCGGCGGCGGCGCTGCAGATCGCGGTCGATCTTGTCAACGACGGGATGATCTCGAAGGAAGAGGCGATCATGAAGATCGACCCGAAGTCGCTTGACGCGCTGCTGCACCCGACGTTTGAACCGGCCGTGCTCAAGAAGGCCGCGCCGATTGCCAAGGGCCTGCCCGCTTCGCCGGGCGCCGCCTGCGGACGCGTGTATTTTACCGCGAGCGACGCCACCGAGGCGGCAAAGCGCGGCGAAAAGGTCGTGCTCGTACGGCTTGAAACCTCGCCCGAGGACATCGAAGGCATGTACGCCTCGCAGGGCGTGCTCACCGCCCGCGGCGGCATGACCTCGCATGCGGCGGTCGTCGCGCGCGGCATGGGTACCTGCTGCGTGGCGGGCTGCTCGGAGATCTCGGTGCAGGAGAAGGCGCACCTGTTTACGACGGAGTCCGGCAGGACGATCCGCGAGGGCGATTGGCTCTCGCTCGACGGCTCGACGGGCAGCGTCTACGGCGAGGCCCTGCCGACCATCGAGGCAACGGTTTCCGGCAACTTTGCCACCATTATGCAGTGGGCGGACGAAATCCGCACGCTGAAGATCCGCACGAACGCCGATACGCCGCACGACGCGCAGATCGCCGTCGAGTTCGGCGCCGAGGGCATCGGCCTTTGCCGCACCGAGCATATGTTCTTCGACGAAAGCCGTATCGCCGCCATGCGCGAGATGATCGTGAGCAAGGATGAGGCGAGCCGCCGCCGGGCGCTTGGCAAGCTGCTGCCCATGCAGCGCGCCGATTTTAAGGGCATCTATAAGGCCATGGCCGGAAGGCCGGTGACGATCCGCTTCCTGGACCCGCCGCTGCACGAGTTCCTGCCGAACACCGACGAGGAGATTCGCGCGCTTGCGGCCGAGATGGGCCTGACGTTTGAGGGGCTCAAGCATACGGTCGAAAGCCTGCATGAGTTCAACCCGATGCTTGGCCACCGCGGCTGTCGCCTTGCGGTGACGTATCCCGAAATCGCCGAAATGCAGACGCGTGCGGTCATAGAGGCCGCGATTGAGACCCGCGCGGAGGAGGGCGTCGAGATTCTGCCCGAGATCATGATCCCGCTCGTGGGCGAGGCCAAGGAGCTTGCGTTTGTCAAGGAAGTGGTCGATCGCACCGCGAGGGAGGTTATGACCGAGCGCGGCGTGGAGATTCCCTACCTCGTGGGCACGATGAGCGAGGTG
>CAYMSL010000030.1:8388-17169 GCA_964393095.1 uncultured Oscillospiraceae bacterium
CTGACCGCGGATAAGATTGCCGAGCATGCCGAATTCTTCAGCTTCGGCACGAACGACCTTAGCCAAATGACGTTCGGCTTTAGCCGCGACGACGCGAGCAAGTTCCTCGATGACTACTACAAGAAGAAGATCTTCGAGTCCGATCCGTTCGCGCGCCTCGACCAGGAGGGCGTGGGCAGGCTCGTGAAGATGTCGGTGGATCTGGGCCGCTCCGCAAGGCCGGGCATCAAGCTTGGCATCTGCGGCGAGCATGGCGGCGATCCCTCGAGCATCGAATTCTGCCACCGGGTGGGGCTTAACTACGTATCCTGCTCGCCGTTCCGCGTGCCGATCGCGCGGCTCGCCGCGGCGCAGGCCAAGATCAACGAGTCCAAGGCGTAAATCCGAAAAGAGCAAAGCCGGCGGCCGCCCGATATGGGCGGCCGCCGTTCTCTATGCCATGTGCCGCAGCGTCGAGTCCGTTCCGGCGTTATTTGCCGCGCCGCGCGAGCGCCGTCTCCGCGACGATCCCGGCGGCCTCTGCGGAGGTATGCTCACCGTCGTTAAGCAGCAGGTCGTACGGCGCGCCGTCAAACATGCCGTGCTTGTTTTCGAGCATGGCCGCGACCGGCGGAGGCAGGGTTCCGCCTATGCGCGCGGCAAAGCGCGCCTTGATCGTGTCCAGCTCCGCCGTCACGAGCACGCGCAGGCAACCCTCAGGCAGCAGCGTGAGCTGCTCCGGCTCGGACGCGACGTAGACGAGCCAATCCTCGCTTTCCACGCCCGCGCGGAGCAGCAAAACGTACGCCGCCCTCGCGTTGTCCGCGTTTTTGTCCAGCCGCAGATAGTCCCTGCCCGCGTAGACGACGGCGCTATGGCGCCGCGCAAGCTCGTTTGCGATCGCGGATTTACCGACGCAGTTCTCCCCGAATATCCCGACGACCATGTCTGCTCAATCATCCTCCCGTTCGAACGTTTCGCTGTATGCAAACACCTTGCGCAGCCCGTCGCTGCCGTCGTGGCTTAAGCGGATGTTATCGGTGAGCGTAAAGTGCATGGCGTCGCTCGTTGAGACGTAGTAATAGCCCCACTGGAAGCCCGCGCGGTAGAAAGCAAGCTCGTAGAGCAGGTAGTTGATGATCGTTTCCGGTATGCCGCGAAACGTCCACAGCAGCGAGTCCCCGGAATAGGTGAAGTCGTAGTAGCTTACGCCGTTTTCTTCTTTTATGCCGTTGTAGGCAAGCTTGTTGCCCACCTCGTCGGCAATGATCGGATCGTTTTCGGCCGTGTTGTCGTTCACGCCCATGCCGCCGTTGAGGTCGGTGGCCGTGCCGAAGGCATGGTGGCTGACATACTTTTGGCTTGAGGTAAAACGCGAAAGATAGCTGCCGTTGTAGGTGTCGATCAGCGCGGTAAGCGGCAATACGCCGGAGTCGCCGTTCGTGCCGGATACGCGCGCGTGCACGACGCCAAGATACGCCGCCGCCTGGCGGTACCAGGGCAGCGCGTCGCGGTGGATGCGCCAGGGCTCGCCGCCCTCAATGGCGTCAAAGGAGACGATATACTCGTTTTCCCAGTCCGGATCGGCAACCGTGTAGCGCGCGTGCACATGCTGGTAGCGGTAGAGGAAGCGCTCCTCGTCGCCGAAGAACGCGAGCGCGGTGGCGTAGCTGTTGTTGTTAAAGTCTGCTTTTTCGAAGCGTTCCCAGCGCTCGGAGAGCACATAGAAACGCGTTTCGCAGAGCAAAACGGGGGTTGTCTGCGCCGTGCTCGTGGTAAGGATATCGAGCGTGTGCACGCCCGTGTGCAGCGCGGAAAAGTCCACGAGCGAGCTAAGCGGCGCGCCCTCCTGCGTTTGATCGCCGGTAAGCGAGTAGGCATATACGGCGTCGGCGGGGTCGAAGGTGACCGTCTGCGCATACGGATAAAACAAATCCATATTGTAGTCGCAGTCGATGGAAACCGTCACCGAGAGCAGGGGATAGCTGGAGCGTACCGTGCCGCCGAGTTGGTAGGACGCGCCGCGCGCGAGACGATCGGTGATGCGTGGCAGCGGCGCGTTTGCATCCGCCTCAAAAACCAGCTCGGATGGCGCGGATGGCGCAGGCGAAGGAGATGGCGCGGGCGTGGTTGCGGGCATCTCTGAAGGGGAAACGGCGCCGGCAGGAGGCGCGCTTTCAAGCATGGCGGCGCGGCGCGCGCGCAGCGGCAGCACAACGCAGAGCAGCAGGAGACATACCGCGACGACGGCGCACAGCGCGAGGAGCGCCGCGCCCGGCGGATCGATGGCGCTATGCTGAAGGCGCTTTTTTTTCGCCATGGATTCCCTCCGTTTTTGCCGATCAACTCCATACATCTTACCATAAAACGGCCATTTGTCGAATTTGTACGGCCGGTATGATGCGCAATGCGCCAAGGTAGAGTGAGGATCGATTGACCCGGACGCGGCGCGCGGCGGCGCGGATAGCGTCGAATTGCACCGAAGAAAGGGCGATTTTTTGACACCGCCGCCGCCGAATGGTACAATGGCGGAGCAAAAACGGCCCGCCCGAGGCTTACTTTGGGCCGCCCAAACGCATGGGAGGGAATTGCTTTGTCCATCCAAATGGCGGCGGTTGTGCCGCATCCGCCGATTATACTGCCCGAGATCGGCCGCGGCGAGGAGCGGCGGATTCGCCGCACGGCCGAGGCATATCGCGAGATCGCGCAGCGCGTGCGTGCAAAGAAGCCGGATACGATCGTGATCGTGTCCCCGCACGCGACGTGCTACGCGGACTATTTTCACATTTCGCCGGGCGTAAAGGCGCGCGGCAGCATGGCGCGTTTCGGCGCGGCGGCGGTAGAGGTGACGGCACAGTACGACGAGGCGTTTGTCGAAGCGCTGATCGATGCGGCGACGCGCGCGGGCATTCCCGCGGGCACGCGCGGCGAGCGGGACGCGGCGCTCGACCACGGCACGATGCTGCCGCTGCTCTTTCTTGCCGAGCGCGAGCTGCCTTGCAAGATCGTGCGCGTAGGCCTTTCCGGACTCGACGCGGTGGCGCACTACCGCTTTGGCAAGTGCATCCGCCGGGCGGCCGAAGCGCTTGGGCGCGACACGGTGCTCATCGCAAGTGGAGATCTGTCCCACAAGCTGCTTGAGGAAGGTCCCTACGGCTATGCCGAAGAAGGCCCCGCGTTTGACGCGGCCGTGACGCGCGCCATGGCGGAGGGCGACTTCTATGCGATGATGACGTGCGAACAGAACCTTCGCGAGGCTGCGGCGGAATGCGGGCTTGGCGCGTTTCAAATCATGGCGGGCATATTTGACCGGCAGAAGGTGGAGAGCGAGCTGCTTTGCTACGAGGGGCCGCTCGGCGTAGGCTACGCGGTCGCGGCGTTTACGCCGGCGGGCGAGGATGAATCGCGCGCCTTTGACGTGCGCGTGCAGCAGGCCGAGCGCGAGCGCGTTGCCATCGCCCGCAGCGAGGAGGATGCGTTTACGCGTCTTGCGCGGCGCAGCGTCGAATCGTTCGTGCGTACCGGTAAGGCGCCGGAAGGTTTGCCTAAGGACTGGGCGGATGGTTTGCCGGAGGAAATGACAGGCGCGCGTGCGGGCGTATTCGTTTCGCTCAAGCTGCGGGGCGCCCTGCGCGGCTGCATCGGCACGACATCGGCCGTAACGGGCAGCATTGCCGAGGAGATCGTACGAAACGCCGTGGCCGCCTGCAGCGAAGACCCGCGCTTTGACCCCGTGACGGCGGATGAGCTTGAGCGCGTCACCTACGGCGTTGACGTGCTTGGCCCGAGCGAACGCATCGACTCGCCCGCAGCGCTCGACGTCAAGCGATACGGCGTGATCGTCTCCTCGGGCTATCGCAAAGGCCTGTTGCTGCCGAACCTCGAGGGGGTGGACAGCGTGGAGGAACAGCTGCGCATCGCCAAACGCAAGGCGGGCATACCGGAGAACGAGCGCTGCCGCATGGAGCGCTTCGAGGTGGTGCGGCATACATGAAGCGGGTTTGCCCGATCTGTCCAAGGCAATGCGCGCTCGAGGAAGGGCAAATCGGCTTTTGCCGTGCCCGCGTCAACCGCGGCGGGCAAATCGTCTGCGAAAACTACGGGCGTATAACCGCGCTCGCGCTCGATCCGATCGAAAAGAAGCCGCTAAAGCGCTTTTATCCCGGCTCAACGATCCTCTCCGTCGGCAGCTACGGCTGCAATCTGCGCTGCCCGTTCTGTCAAAACCATGATATCTCCATGGCCAACGAGAGCGGCGTTTCCTGGGAAAACCTGCCGCCGGAGGCGCTTGTCGCGCGCGCGGAAAAGCTGCAAGAGCGCGGCGGCATCGGCATCGCCTTTACCTACAACGAACCGCTCGTGGGCTGTGAGTACGTGCTCGACTGCGCGCGGCTCGCCAAAGAGCGGGGGCTTATGGTCGTGCTCGTGACAAACGGCATGATCAACCGTGCGCCATGGGAAGCGCTGCTGCCGTATATCGACGCGGCAAACATCGATCTCAAGGGCTTTTCTCCGGCGTGCTATCGTGCGCTCGGCGGCGATTTTGAAACCGTGAAGGCCGCCATCGCGTCGGCCGCCGAACACATCCACCTGGAGGTCACAACCCTGATTGTACCCGGCCTCAACGACGATGAGGACATGATGCGCCGCGAGGCGGCGTGGCTTTGCGGGCTATCGAAGGAGATCCCCTTGCACATCACGCGCTTCTTCCCGCGCTACCGCATGCGCGAGGGCGAGCCGACGCGCGTCGACGTCGTATGCAGGCTCGCGGATGTTGCGCGCGAGTACCTGCCGCATGTCTATGCGGGCAACTGCTAAAGATCGAAGCCATGAACGTGCAACGCCCCGCCGAGCAGGTGGGGCATTTTTATCGAAACACGAACCGCCTGCGGGAACCGGCGAATGGGGAATTGCCGCTTTGGTAACGATATTTGTGGTGTACCGGCGCTCTTTGGCAGCGCGAGCATGGCCGCGCGGTTCCGCGGGCCGATCATTTCGCAGCGCATCCGGCCTACTCTATCCGTTGTAACGCATGCCGAAGGATAACAGGGGGTTCCCGGCGGCTTAACCCTTGTGCCTGCCCTCGAGTCCGGATAGGTTCAGGGCGACAGCCTCGCGGATGAGCGCGATAAAGGCTGTTTCGTCCAACGCGTCGCCTTCATGCAGATCGATCGCCCGGCGGAGGCTGCCGTCAAGGCTCGCGTTGAACAGGCGGGCGGGGTCGCATAGCTTCGCGCCTTTGGCAAAGGTGAGTTTAACGACATGCTGATAGGTTTCGCCGGTGCAGAGCATGCCGCCGTGCGACCACACGGGCGTGCCGCGCCACTTCCATTCCTCGACCGCCTCGGGATCGGCCTGCCGGATCAGGCCGCGCACGCGCGCAAGCATACCGCCGCGCCAGTCGCCAAGCGCCGCGATGCGTTCGTCGATCAGCGTGGATGGGGATTTGACCTCTTGTGACGGTTCCATCGGCGCCTCCGTTCTTTAGCTAAAATGGTGTGCGGGTTTTTCCGAAACGCTAACGGTCAGCGCACGGGCTGCTCGGCAAAGCAGTGCGCCGACGAATGGCGGAAGGCGTCCAGCAGGAAGGCGGTCGCCTCGTGTGCGACGGCAGTCCGGCCGCATAGCATATCAAACGCGTGAAAGCAGCCGTCGAATACGCGAAAGCGCACGGGCACGCCGCTTTTTTGCAGGCGTTCGGCGTAGGCCTTCGCCTCGTCGCGAAACGGCTCGAGGCTCCCGACGTAGAAACAGGCGGGGGGCAGGCCGCTAAGATCCGCGGCCCGCGCGGGCGCGGCATAGGCCGGTACGTCGTTTGTACCAAAGCGTTTGTCAAGATAAAGCCGCCACGCGGCCTCGCTGGACTTGGAATTCCAACCCGGCGCGTTGTTATCCCGTGCGGACTCCGTATCCATGCGATCGTCAAGCATGGGGTACAGCGGCATCTGGAAGGCGATGGCCACCTCGCCGCGATCGCGCGCATAGAGAGAAAGCGCCGCGGCCAGCCCGCCACCCGCGCTGTCTCCGCCGACCATAAGCTGATCGGCGCGCACGCCGTATTTGCTTGTGTTCGCCTTGAGCCACAGCAGCGCGGCGTAGCAGTCCTCGAGGGCCGCGGGGTACGGCGCGTCGATCGAAAGCGTGTAATCCGGCGCGACGACCACGCAGCCGCTTGCCTCGATGAAGCGGCGGATGAACGCCTCACCCTGCTCGGGCGCGCCGATGGCATAGCCGCCGCCGTGCATCCATAACAACCCGGGCACGCCCGGCCTTGGCTTAAGCGGCGTATAGATGCAAAGGCGCAGTTTGCCGCCGTTCGGGCCGTCGATATCGCGCTGCTCGTAGCGAAGCTTCCTTGTGTGCATGCCCCGGAGCAAGCGGGATGCACGCCCGGCCGCGCGAAGGCGGCGCTCGTTAAACGGCAAAAGCAGCAAGCCGAGCAGCACGGCTCGTGCGCGCAGTTCGGGGCGAATGTCGGCGAGAGATATGTGCAAAGCAGGGCCTTTCTGATCGTATTTTTGGGAGATCGCCGCTTCGGAACCTGCCAAAGCGGCGAGAATCGTTTCCGTTTCACCGCCTGCAAGCGGCTCGTCCATCGATACAAAACAGGGCGGATCGACCTGCGAAAGCCGGCCCGCTCGTCTTGGGTTGTTTCATTATATAAGCAGATGACCAAACGCGTCAATCGCCTTGCGTGATGGGTAAAACCCGATCAATCGGACAGGTGCGAATCAAAACCGGCAGTTTCCCCCGATCTTCGGTTCGGGGTTTTTGTAAGCGTTGCAGGCTGCCGTCCCCCTAAAACCGTTTCGCATAAATAGAGAGCAGGTCAAGGGCGGCCATCGTTTCTCCCGGTTCCTGTTTTGTATGTCCGTTTCTCTATCGCCAGAAATTTGTCATATCTTTTTTATCCGCAATGTTATAGGCAGCCATGTTGTGCAGCAGGTCAAAATTCACCGGATCCGTCCATTTGATTCGGAACAACTCCCTTGTATGAGCGTATCCCGCTTCTTCAATCTCCCTCTCAAACAGGCGGATGACCGCCGATTCGGGGGCCACGGCGATATGGCCTTTGGCAACGCTGAAACCGAGTATAAAGGTGCCGTGGTCGCTGAACATCGGCTGATTCCACTTGATCTCCCCTTTCAATTGGGGGAAGCTCTCTTTGATGTAGCGCAGAATGTCTTCCATGCGATCCCTTTGATTCGGCGCGTGAATGCCGGCGAGGAATGTTTGGAATTCCTTCATGGCTATTTGCTCCTTTCTTGGTTGAATGCCGCCGGTTCAAGTTTATAAGCATTATTCGTTTTTCGTTTAAGAGCGCTGATAAATTGGGATTTGTCAATCTTTCCTTTCCCTAAAATAATAACCGCTCAAATTGCAAAATCAATCCGCCGTGATAAAATCCGCCCATTGAGACGGATCGTTTTTATCATGCTCGCGCCAATAATATATCCGCTCGATGTATTGCCGCTTACGTTCCTCGACAATCCCTTTACATTCCGGTACGCCACAGTGCCGAATGATCGCTGTTAAATCGTAGATGGGAAATCCGATGGCGTGTCCTTTTGCATGAACTACACCGCAAGCCTGTCCGACGGCATGGCACAAAGCGATATCTTCAAGAGAGTCAATTTCCTTTGCCACTGCGTGAGATTGCAAAATCGCGTGCTGAGCCACGGGCATTTTCACTTTACCGGCAGCCCAAGCTTTTGATGTCCGCACGGCCAATTCGAGCCGTTTTTCGTTCGGATAACGCTCAAACAATTTCTCAACGGTTTCATCGGCAAATTCAAATGCCCACAAGACCATTGTTTGATGGTTTTGTGCTTGAATCAGCGCTGTTAAATCGGCTAGGAATTCGCTGTTTTTGGCAAAAAGAATCTGGTTTTTTCTTTTAATTTTGTTTTGCACTTCGTCAAGCCAATCCATTTCTCTCTCCCCTCTGACAGATGAATCACGCGGCAAATCGGAAGTGGTCTTTCCTTTATTGCGGCAATTTTACATCACTTCACTCAGTTTCTCGACAATACAACCCTTGCTCGCATAGTATTGAAGCATCTCGTCGATTTTTCTTTTATCGTAACTGGTAATACAATCAGACAGAACGTGAACAACGTAGCCTTCTTTAGCCATATTGTAGCAAGTGGCTTTTACACAGGCTATGGCGTCCGCACCGGCAATGTAGAATTCTCCGATTTCGTTTTCGCTTATAAAAGCAGCAAAACCTTCGCTTGTTAATGCATTACCCTTGGTTTTTGTGAAAATATTCTCGGATACGATTTTCATATCCGGAACCAATTCGGCGCCATGTGTGTCGGGCTTAAAGGTTCTTGTACCGGCAGATACATTATTATGCTTAATATAAACCACATGAATGTCGTGAGCGACAGCCCAATCAATAGCGGTGTTGATATTGCCGATGATTTCCTTGTAATTCTTTGTAATGTCGTTTTGAATGTCGATAACGACGAATGCTTTGTTCTGCATAGTTCTACCCCCATAAATCCTTGTTTATTACTATAATATCAGCACATTTTTTATTCAAGCATCCAATCCGTTCACACAACCCCGCCAAATTCAAAAACATCAATCCTGTACGCTCGCGTCCGAAATCCGCTCGGTGGACTTATTCCCTCGAAGCGATATTTTCATGATTTTACTCTATGGTTTTCATACCCATGTGTGCTGAAAACCTTGATATATAAGCCTTTTTCGCTTACTCACTCTTCTACCCTCTCCATCAATACCACGCGCTCGACGTGGCTCGAGTTGATGGCATTGATGTCATATTACTTTGCC
>CAYMSL010000031.1:0-16991 GCA_964393095.1 uncultured Oscillospiraceae bacterium
ATGGCCTCGACGGTCTGCGGCATGATGCCGTCGTCCGCGGCGACGACGAGTATGACGATGTCCGTCACCTGCGCGCCGCGCGCGCGCATCGACGTGAACGCCTCGTGGCCCGGCGTGTCGATGAACGTAATCGTCCTGCCGTTCTTCTGCACGGTGTAAGCGCCGATGTGCTGCGTGATGCCGCCCGCCTCGCCCTCCGTGACGGAGCTGTTGCGGATGGCGTCGAGCAGCGAGGTCTTGCCGTGGTCGACGTGGCCCATGATCGTGACCACCGGCGGGCGGATGACGAGCGTCTCCGGCGCGTCGGTGTCGTCGCTGCTCTCGGTGAGCACGTCCTCATAAGTTTTGGTCAGCTTCTGCTCAAGCTCGATGCCGAAATCGGAGGCGATGACCGCGCAGGTGTCAAAATCGAGCTCCTGGTTGATCGTGGCCATGATGCCGAGCAAAAACAGCTTCTTGATGATCTGCGCGGCGGGCTTGCCGAGCTTCTCGGACAGGTCCTTGACGGAGATCATTTCGGTCGTGATGACGGCCTTTTCGATGATGACGGGCTCGGGCCTGGCCATAATCTGCCTGGCCTTGCGCGGACGGCGGGAACCGGTCGGCGCATCCTCGTCCCAGGCGCGGGCGTCGGGCGCGGTCTCGCGCTGCAGCGCTTTCTTGTTCTTCGACTTTTTGTCGTTGTCGTAGGTGCGCGTATAGCTGCTCCGGTTCGGATCATAATTGCTCACGCGCTCCTTCGTGCCGGCAGCGGGCGCGGCGGCCGACGTACGCGGCGCGCCGCCCGGCGCGCGCGGCGCAAACCCGCCCTGCGGGCGCGGCGCAAACCCGCCCTGCTGCGGGCGCGGCCCGTAACCACCCTGCTGCGGGCGCGGCGCGTAGCCACCCTGCTGCGGTGGACGCGGCTGGTATCCGCCCTGCTGCGGGCGCGGCGCGTATCCGCCCTGCTGCGGGCGCGGCGCGTATCCGCCCTGCTGCGGACGCGGCGCATAGCCGCCCTGCTGCGGCGGGCGCGGCGAATAGCCGCCCTGTTCGCGCGGCGCGCTTGGCCTGCGGTCGGGCGTCTGCTGGATGGGGCGCGCCTCGTAGCCGCCCCTCTGCGGCGCGGCCGGTTTTGCCTCGGCCTTCACCTCGGGCTTTTGCGCGCTCTCTTCGGCAGCCTTCGGCTCCGCGGCCTCCGGCCGCTCCTTTACCTGCGGCTCCGCAGGCTTGACCTCGGGCTCCGCCTTGGGCACGATCTGCGGCTCCGGTTCGGGCGCCTTGGCCCGCTCCACGACGGGAGGCGCGGCCTCCTCGTCGCTGCCGCCGACATGCACGGCGCCGTCCTTTTCGGACAGCAGCATTTCGCGCAACCGCTCCTGGCGTTCGCGCTCAATACGGGTCTTCCGCTCCGCCTCCTCCTTCTCGAGGAGCGTCTTTTCGGCGCTCTTGACCGCGGTAATCAGATCGGACACGCCCGAATGGGCGTTCCCGATCCGTTCCATGAGGCCGGCGAGGCTCTCGGTCAGCTCGGCGGAAGTCTCCGCAAAGTTCTTATTCGACATCAGCATCTACCCCCGATGCAGCGCGGTCGGCCGTCAGGGCCGCGTACGCGCCGATAATCATGTTCGCAAAATTTTTATCCGTAATCGCGAGCACCATGCGGCCGTCTTTGCCGATCATGCCGCCCGCGTCGGGAACGAGTATCATGGGAACGCCGTGCGTGCGGCACGCGTCCGCGTAACGTTTCCTGGCGTTTTCGGCCGCCGCCGCGTCCAGCAGCACAAGCTGCGCCTTGCCCGCGCGGATAATCTTCTCCACGACGAACGCGCCGGACGCGCATTTGCCCGCGCGCATGCTCAGGCCCACCGCGTTTCTCAGCTTATCCTGCGCCGCCAATGGAAAACGCCTCTTTCAGTTCGTCGATCAGCGCGGGCTCGATCTTAATTTCGAGCGCCCGCTCGAGCGCGCGCGTCTTGACGGCCTTGTTCAGGCAGTCGAGGCTGGCGCACAGGTAGGCACCGCGGCCGTTTAAACGGCCGGTACTGTCCCGCACGACCGGGCCCTCCGGCGTGCGCACGATGCGCACCAGTTCTTTTTTTTGGCGCATCTGCCGGCAGGCCACGCACATGCGCATCGGAATCTTCTTCGGCAAGACGCTACTCCCTGTCCCTTCTGCCGTCGGCGTCCAGGATGGACTCCATGGCCTCCTCGGCCTGCGACTGGTTTTTGATATCGATCTTCCAGCCGGTCAGTTTGGCGGCAAGGCGCGCGTTCTGCCCCTCCTTGCCGATCGCCAGCGAAAGCTGGTTATCCGGCACGATGACCTTGGCGGCCTTCTCCTCCTCGTTGATGTACACCATCAGCACCTTTGCGGGGCTGAGCGCCTTGGCGATGTAAACTGCGCAATCGGGGTCCCATTCGATGATGTCGATCTTCTCGTTGTGCAGCTCGGCCACGATGCGCTCGACGCGCGAGCCGCGCTGGCCCACGCACGCGCCGACCGCGTCGACCTGCATATCGGTCGAGTGCACCGCAACCTTCGTGCGGAACCCCGCCTCGCGCGCGATGGACTTGACCTGCACGACGCCGCTCTGAATCTCCGGAACCTCAAGCTCGAAAAGCCGCTTGACGAGGCCCGGATGCGTGCGCGACACGAGCACCTGCGGCCCCTTGCTGTCCTTTCGCACCTCGAGCACATATACCTTGAGGCGGTCATTGTTGGCGTAGTTTTCACCGGGGATCATCTCGTTGGGCGTCAGGATACCGTCGGTCTTGCCGAGTTCTACGTAAACGTTGCCCTTTTCGACGCGCTGGACGATGGCCGTGAGCACCTCGTTTTCCTTCTCGACGTACTCTTCGTAGATCACGCCCCGCTCCGCCTCGCGGATGCGCTGCACGACGACCTGCTTGGCCGTCTGCGCGGCGATGCGCGAAAACGCGCGGGTCTTAACCTCCTCCTCGAGCACGTCGCCGACCTCGTAAAGGGCGTTGACGCGCCGGGCATCCTCGAGCAAAATCTCGTTGAGCGGGTTTTCAACCGCTTCTACGACCGCCTTTGAGGCGTAGATGCGAAACTCGCCGTCGTTCGGGTCGACCTCCGCGCGCACGTTCGCCGTCGCGCCGTAGTTGCGTTTATAAGCGGAAGTCAAAGCCGCCTCGATCGCCGAGATTAGTATTTCCTTGCTGATGCCGCGCTCCTTCTCAAGCGCGTTCAATGCCTCGACAAACTCAATGTTCATCCCGTATCCGTACTCCTTCGATAGATTCCCCCGGCGCTTTTTCAGCGCGGGTTAAAAGGTAAGCTCCGGCCGCGCGAGCGCGATGTCCTTGCGCTCAAATCCGACCTCGCCCGACTCCGTGCGCAGGGTGACGCGTTCGGCTGTGTATGCGCCGAGTTCGCCGCGATACTCCTTCTTGCCGCCGACGGGCGCATAGAGCTTGATCTCGATGCGCTTGCCGAGCGCGCGCGCGAAATCGACGTCCTTTTTGAGCGGCCGGTCGAGCCCGAGCGACGAAACGGAAAGGTAGTACGCCTGCTCGATGGGATCGGCCTCGTCGAGCACGGGATCGACGGCCTTGCTCACGCGCTCGCAATCGTCGATCGTCACGCCCTCGGCACGGTCGATATAGAGCGTAAGCACCCAGTTGCCGTACTCCTTGACAAACTCCACGTCGCACAGCTCGAAGCCGAGCGATTCGACGATGGGCCTGACCAGTTCCTCGACACGCTGCGTCGTCTTCAAATACCGTCCTCCCGCGCTTTGCGCACGAAATCCCGCGCGATCCCCGCCCGGCTTGACTGCCGCGCCCGGACCGGCGGACCCTTCAAAACGAAAGAGTGGGTTGCCCCACTCTCCGCTTACAGTTCACATCCAACAAAGATAGTATAGCATTGCCATATGGAGAATGCAAGCACTATTTCGCCGGGTCAAGCGGCCCGGACGCCTTCTCTGTTCCATCCTCCGCCGGCGCCGCGCGTTTCCCGCGCTCTCTGCTTAGCGCCTTGGAAAGCTGCGTGAGCGCGTAATAGATCAGCGCAAAGTAGGACATCACCGTCGCCACCGCGAGGATGAGCAGATTCCAAGGCTCCACCTCGAGCGCAAGGAACGAGAGCAATGAGAGCATTACCCCCACCGCGAATAGTCCCGTCGCGATTTTCCCGGGCCAATCCGCCACCGCAACGACATTTCGCCGCGCCATGAACAGTCCGCCCGCCACCATCAGCGCTTCCTTGACAAGCACGAGCAAGAACAGCGTCAGATACGCCGGGCTGCGTTTGCCGATGTAGATGCACACGAGCGCCGTAAGCGTCATGAGCTTATCCGCGAGCGGATCGAGCAGCTTGCCGAGGTTTGTCACCCATCCGAATGAGCGGGCGATGTGTCCGTCAAGCACGTCGGTAAAGAAGGCGAATATGAACACCGATATCGCCGCGAGATACCAATGCGCCCGGAAAAGCGCCGCAAACACGGCAACGAGCAGCAGCCGTATGCAGGATAGAATGTTCGGCAGGTGCCGCATTATGCGCCGATGTCCTCGACATAGAGCTCGCGCACGGCGTTATCCGCCTGCGCGGCGGCTTTGATCTCCGCCGCGGGTTCCGCTGCCTTACGCTCCGCCGCCTCGCGCGCCTCGAAGAACTTCATCGCCACCTGCGGGAAGAGCGCGTAGCTGAGCACGTCCTCCTCCTGCCGGATATGATCCTTGATCTCCTCGCGATACTGCTCGAGCTCGGGCTTAAGCAGGTCGGCCGGGCGGCAGGTGATGACCTCTTCGTCGCCGATGGCCTTGCGGCGCACCTCTTCGTTGACGGGCGCGGGCAGCAGGCCGTACTCGCCGCGCAGCAGCGCCTTGGACTCCTTGGTAAAGACCTTATAGCGCTCGCCGTTTAGCACGTTCATCACGGCCTGCGTGCCGACGATCTGGCTCGTGGGCGTGACGAGCGGCGGGTAGCCGAAGTCCTCGCGCACGCGCGGAATCTCCGCGAGCACGTCGTAGTACGCCTCCTCGCGGCCCGCCTGCTTGAGCTGCGAAATCAGGTTCGAGAGCATGCCGCCCGGAACCTGATAGAGCAGCGTGTTGGTGTCCACGCGCAGGGACTTAACCGAAATTTCGCCCTCGCTCATGAGCCGCTCCGCTACGGGGCGGAAGAACTTCGCGGCCTCGGAGAGCTTCATCAGATCCATCCCGGTATCGCGCTCCGTACCGGCAAGCGTCGCCACAAGCGGCTCGGTCGCAGGCTGCGAGGTGCCGTTGCCAAAGGGCGAGAGTGCGCAGTCGACGATGTCCACGCCCGCCTGCGCGGCCATGAGGTATACCATATCCCCCGTGCCGGTGGAGTTGTGCGTATGCAGGTGGATCGGCACGCCGACCTCCGCCTTGAGCCGTTTGACGAGCGAATACGCCGCGTACGGCAAAAGCAGGTTTGCCATGTCCTTAACGCAGATCGTATCCGCGCCCATTTCAACAAGCTCCTTGGCGAGCTTTACGAAATAATCCTCGTTGTGCACGGGCGAGATCGTGTAGCTGATCGCCGGCTCGCAGATGCCGCCGTATTTCTTTGTAAAGCGAATCGCCGCTTCCAGGTTGCGCGGATCGTTGAGCGCGTCGAAGATGCGGATGACGTCGATGCCGTTTTCGATCGCCTTGCGGCAGAACTGCTCGACGACGTCGTCCGCGTAGTGCTTGTAGCCTAAGATATTCTGGCCGCGGAAGAGCATCTGCAGCTTCGTGTTCGGCAAAGCCTTGCGCAGTTTGCGCAGTCTGTCCCAGGGATCCTCGTTGAGGAAGCGCAGGCAGGAATCGAACGTCGCGCCGCCCCAGACCTCAAGCGACCAATAGCCGACCGAGTCGAGTATTTCGCACGCGGGCAGCATGTCCTCAAGGCGCATGCGCGTCGCCGCCTGCGACTGGTGCGCGTCGCGCAGGATGGTATCGGTTATCATTAATTTACTCATATTTTCTCCTTTCGGCGGCGTCCGGTTCGCGCCGGTACGCCGGGCCGCCATTGCTCCGCCGGTTCGGGTATGACGCCGCCATGCGCGGGGCGCAATCGTCCTTATAGCGCACCCGCGCGCCGTAAGCGCGTTCCCGCAGCGCCCGCTAAGACGCGAATGCGCTTAACCGCGCAGCAAGTATGCGTCGTCGGGGCGATTGGCAATCAGCCGATCACGCAGAGCAGCGCTCCCGTATCGACGGACGAGCCCTTCGTCACATCCACGGAGAGAATCGTGCCGGCGACGGGGGAAGCGATATCGCTCTCCATCTTCATCGATTCGAGCACGAAGATCGCCTGGCCGGCCTTGACGGTATCGCCTTCCTTGACATTGATGGCGTTGATGGTGCCGGGCATCGGGCTGTTTACCGGCGTGCCACCGGCAGCCTTTGCCTTTGCCGGCGCGGGCGCGGCGACGGGGGCGGCAACGGGCGCGGGCGCCGCCTGAACGGGCGCTGCCGCGGCCTGTCTGGGATCGATCTCCTCTACGGCGACTTCATACTTCGCACCATTGACGTTGACAAGAAACTGACGCATAAATACCTCCGATGTTCTTCTGTTGTGAAATTGGCAAGATCGGGCGCTGAAATCAATCCCGCTTAGCCGACCTTTTTAAGAGAGACAATCCGCAGCCCGGCGGGTTCGGTGCCGAGCACGGTCGCGATGCTCGCGGAGATGGCCGCAACGAGCGCGGCGCGATTCGGAATCTCCGCCGCCGCACGCGAATCGGACGCAGCCTCCGCCGGCACGGCCTGCGCCGCCGCGTTCTTACCGACCGCACGGATCACGTTCTGCGTATGCTTTGCGATGCTGCTGGCTACCATCAGTCCGACCAAAACCGTCGTAGCCGCCGCCAATACGGCGCCCAGCCAGACCGGTATATCGCCCATCATGTTTGCTACCTCCGACATCATTCGTTCAAAGAGGGGCAAGATTCCTCATCCTTACCCTCATTCTACTTATTCGACACAGTTCCTTTTGTTCCTGCCCATGTCACGGAAAGAATTCTCCGAAATATTTCCGCGGACCATCCGGGCCGTCCGGCCCGCCCGCCTTTGTTCCCGCGGCGGGCAATAAAGAAAGCGCGGACCCTCTCGGTCCGCGCCGCGCCGCTAGAGACCAAGTTCGCGCCGAAGCGAGGCGATCTCCGCGTCGGTGAGCCGCCGCGACTCGCCGGGTTTGAGTTGGCCGAGCCGCACCGGCCCGAACCGCTCGCGCTTGAGGCGCAACGTGCGGTGCCCCACGGCCTCGATCATACGCCGCACCTGGCGGTTGCGCCCCTCGTGAATCGTGATGAGAAACGACGTATCCCCCGCCTGCGTGGGACGCACACGCTCCACGCGCGCGGGCGCGGTCATGCCGTCCTCAAGCTGCACGCCGTTGACGAGCGAAGCGGCCTCGGAGGCCGTGAGCTTGCCGTCACAAATCGCGTAATAGGTCTTCTCCACCGCAAAGCGCGGGTGCGTCATGCGGTGGGCCAGCTCGCCGTCGTTGGTCATGAGCAGCAGCCCCTCGGAATTGATGTCGAGCCGGCCGACGTTATAGAGCCGCGCCGGGATATCCCGCACGTACGCCTGCACGGTCGTGCGCCCCTCGGGGTCGTCGGAGGTGCTCACCACGCCTTTCGGTTTGTAAAGCGCCACCGTCACGGTCGGTTCGGCCGCGCCGATGGGTGCGCCGTCGAACGTAACCTCGTCTTTTCCCGGCTCGACGCTCTGCCCGATCTGCGCCACCTCGCCGTTGATGCGTACGCGCCCCGCCGCGATGAGCTCCTCCGAGGCGCGGCGCGAGGCGACGCCCGCCTCGGCCATAAACTTCTGCAGCCGCATATACCCTCCCCCCGGCCGCGCGACCCCTTCTACGCGGCCCAATCCTCCAGCACGCGCCTCAGCGCGTCGAGCCAGCTATAGCGCGCGACGTCCTCGCGCACGACAAGCGGCGTGGTCTCTACCGCGCCGTTGATGAAGAGGCGGATGAAACCGACCTCCCGCCCCGCCTCAACGGGCGCCGCAAGCGGATCGGTCAGTTCAAACTGCCAGGATATCTCGTCGCTGCCATCCGTCGCCATCGGATACAGTATATCCTCTTTGGCGTAGACCGCCAATTCCTTTTTCTCGCCGCCGCTTACCGATATGCTCGCGAGCGGCCGCTCGGCGTCGATGAGCGTTTTAAGCTGCACATGGTCGAAGCCGTAGTCAAGCAGCGCCATCGCGTCCTGCCAGCGGGAGGGATCGTTAAGCACGACGCCCACAAGCGTCATGCCGTCGCGCTCCGCCGAAAACACGAGGCAATGTCCCGCCGCCTTGGTGTAGCCGGTCTTGACGCCGTTGCCGCCCTCGTACTGCCAGAGGATGCGGTTCTTGTTCTTGAAGGTGCGCACATAGTCGCCGGAGACCGTTTGGTAGTAGGTTGTCGAAACAAGCGTGCGGAAGGTCTCGTTCTGCATCGCGGTCGCGGCGATCAAGCCCAGGTCATAGGCCGTGGTATGGTGCGCGCCGTTCGGCAGGCCGTTGGGGTTAGCAAAGCAGGTGTCGATGCAGCCGATCTCCTTGGCGCGCTCGTTCATCATTGTGCAGAACGCCTCGATTGAGCCCGCAAGGTGCACGGCGATGGTCACGGCCGCGTCGTTGCCGCTTGTGAGCATGAGGCCGTGGAGCAGGTCGTTTAACGTCAGGCATTCACCCCGGTTGAGGTAGATGCTCGAGCCCTCGACGCCCACCGCGCTGTCCGGCACGTCGACGAGCGCGTCGAGCTCACCGATCTCGATGGCAAGCAGCGCCGTCATGACCTTCGTGGTGCTCGCCATGGGCAGGGCGGCGTGCTCATTGACGCCCGCAAGCAGGCGCAGCGAGCCGCATTCAAAGAGCGCCGCCCCCTCGGCGCCGAGTTCGGGCGCTTCGGCGGCAAGATGCGTCTCCCCGATCGCCGTTTGTGCGGGCGCGGCCTCGCCGGCTTTTGCGCGCGCGTCGAGTGGCAACGCGAGCAGCGCGCAAAGCAGCAGCGTAAACGCCGCGCGCCGATTCATGAATTCCCTCGCATCTGGGCGATCTGGTCGATAAACTGCCGTATCTCCCCGCACAGCGAGGGCACCGAGGCGACCAGCCGGTCAAGCGGTTCGTCCGTATCGGCCGGCAGCACACTGATGCGCTCGCCCTGTACGCAGAGAAAGGCGATCGGGCGTACGCCCACGCCCGCCGCCAGCGTGCCGGCAAAGGGATACGCGCGGCTGCCTGTTTCGAGCGCAAAGCCCGTCCTTGGCACGGGGTTCTTCGTGCCGTACTCGCCCCCGCCCGAGACGAACCCGAGCGAGATGCGCGACACCGGTACGACGAGCGTTTCTTCGCCAAGCTTCACGGGCGCGCCGATCACCGTGTTGGCGTCAACAAGCTCCCTGAGCCGTCCGATCGTCGTCTCCATAATGGTTTCCAGCGGATGTGCCATATAGATTTCCTTTCCGTTGATCTCAAATCGATCGCGAATGCCCTTTATTTCAGCGGAGCGAATCCTTCCGCGCGCCGCTGCGTTCTCTGCCGGGAATCGACGAACATGCGCCATCTTCTCTCCATAATATCGACCGCGCGCAGGCACGCTATGCCTTCAAGCCGCAGCGTCAGGGCGTCGCGGCCGTCGTCCGCGTAGATCGATACGCGCGCCGCGTCGAATGCAAACAGCGTCGTTTCGCCAAGCATCGCGAGCGCCTCCTCGGTCAGCGCCCCAAGCGCGCCGGCAAGCAGCGCGGCCACCGCCGGATCGCCCGCGACGCCGACCGTCCAGCTAAGATCGAGCTGCCGCAGGTCCAGCGCGTCTTGCAGCGCCCTGCCCCACGCTCCCGGCTCCTTCCTCCGCTTTTTGCCCGGCTGCAGCGCGAATCGCTCCGTGCCGTCGCGCCTTAAAAGCGCGATCGTCATCGGCGGCGGCCCGAGCGCCGTCACACGCAGCGGCAGGCGGAAGGCAAGCAGCAACCAGCATAGCCGCGCCTCGCCCTCGCCCGCGCGCGGCGTCGCCCGCAGGCGTACGCACAGACGCACGGGTACAAAGAGCATCAATAGTAGCAGCGCGTAAGCGGCGCATTCCAAAATAACGATTCCCCGCACAGATGCTAGTCTGCGCGGGGAGTGCGATTTCATGCGGCGCGATCCCGCCGCCGCCCATGAACCGGGGGAATAAAAAACGGGCGCCCTATAGACGGCGCCCGCGGTTTGTTAAAACACCTTCGATATCGTGACAGATTGCGGCCCTTCGCAAAGCAAGTTTTGAACGCCCGCTTGGTCAGTCGATCATCGTGGCGTGGTAGAGCTGCGCGTAAAGGCCGTCGCTTGCAAGCAGCGCCTCGTGCGCGCCGCGCTCGCGGATACCCTCCTCGTCGAGCACGACGATCTCGTCCGCGTGCTTGACCGTCGAGAGCCGATGCGCGATAACAAGCGTCGTGCGCCCGGCGGAAAGCTCCTCGAACGCCTGCTGGATGTCGTGCTCGGTTACGGTATCGAGCGCGCTCGTGGCTTCGTCGAGTATCAGCACCGGCGGGTTTTTGAGGAAGAGCCGCGCGATCGATACGCGCTGCTTCTGCCCGCCCGAGAGCATGAGTCCGCGCTCGCCGACCTGGGTTTCGTATCCCTGCGAAAAGAGCATGATCTCCTCGTGAATGTGCGCGCGCTTCGCGGCGGCGATCACCTCTTCGTCGCTCGCGTCGATGCGGCCGTAACGGATGTTTTCCATGACGCTGCCGGCAAAGAGGAATACGTCCTGCTGCACGATACCCACGTTGCGCCTGAGCGATCGCAGCGTGACGTCGCGTATGTCGCGATCGTCGATCGTAATCGAGCCTGCGCGCAGCTCGTAAAAGCGCGGAATCAGGTGGCAGAGCGTGGTCTTGCCGCCGCCGGAGGGCCCCACGAGCGCAAGCGTCTTGCCAGCCGGGATATCAAGATCGATGTGCGAAAGCACGCTGCGCGCGTTTTCATAGGCAAACGACACGTCCGTAAAGCGGATGTGGCCCTTGACATCGGCAAGTTCGACGGCGCCGGGCCTGTCCTGAATGTCCGGCCGGATATCCATGATCTCGCAAAAGCGCGAAAAGCCCGCCATGCCAAGGATGTAAAGCTCGGCAAAGGCCGCGAGCCGCCGCACGGGCTGTATAAACGCCGCCACGTAGAGCGTAAACGTTACAAGCAGGATCGGATCGAGGCTGCTTTTGTATATGAGATATCCGCCAACGGCCAGCACGACAAGGTTGAACATGCCGATGAAAAACTCCATGCCGCTGTTGAAAAAGGCCATATACATATAGAAGCGATCCTTGGCATGCACGAAGCGCGCGTTGCCGCGGTCGAACTTTTCAAGCTCGTGCGCCTCGTTGGTAAAGGCTTTGGCCACGCGCGCGCCGGAGATGGAGGACTCGATGCTCGCGTTGATCTCCGCGACGCGCTCCTTGACGCTAAGCGACGCCGTGCGCATCCGCGCGCGCAGTTTCATGACATAGTAGATGCCCATCGGCACGATGATGAGCAGCGCCAGCGCCAGCCGCCACTCAATCACCGCCATGCAGGCAAACGCGCCGATCACGGTCGCGCCGGAAATCACCACGTCTTCCGGGCCGTGGTGGGCAAGCTCGGTGATGTCGAAGAGGTCGGTGGTCACCCGCGACATGAGCTTGCCGGTGCGCACCTTATCGAAGAAGCTGAACGAAAGCTCCTGAATATGCGAAAAGATATCCTTGCGGATATCCGCCTCCATGAGGATGCCGAGGCGGTGCCCCCAATAGTTGATGACGTAGAGCAGCCCTGCGCGAACGATATACGCGCCGAGGGCCACGAGAATCAGCGTGGTAAACGTGCTCACGAGTGCTGAATCAAGCGCCATTCGGGGCAGCAGCGTGCGCAAAATATATTGCGAAAGCATCGGATAAGCCACGTCGATCGCGGCAACGGCAAGCGCGCACGAGAGGTCGAGCAGCAGCAGGCCGCGGTGCGGTTTGTAGTAGGAAAGAAAGCGCTTGAAATTATCCATGCGCCTATTTTAACAAAATAGGACTGCATAATCAACCGTTCGCGCAGCGCAGAATACAACTATGGAAAAACCGGAATTTTTGGAAACGACCGAGTATTCCGAACAGCAGATCCTTGAGCTGATGAACCTCGGCACGACGCTCAAGGCCTGCGTGCGCGCGCAGTACTATCCGCCGCTAATCAGGAACCAGACCGTGGTGCTGCACCTTGGCAGCGCGCCGGCGCTGCTTGGCCTTGCGCTCGAGACGGCGGTTTGGCAGCTTGGCGGCGCCTGCGTGTACATCGACTGGCCGCTCGAGCCGCACGATTCGCTCAAGCGCGTTGCTTCGCAGCTCTCCGATAACTGCGACTGCGCGATCGTCGCCTGCCAAAAGCATGAGACGCTGCTCACCCTCGCCAAGCACGCGGAGGTGCCAATCATCAACGCCGGCAGCTCCTACGCCCTGCCGGTCACGGAGCTCGCCGCGCTTATTACGATGTACGAACGCCTGCCAAGCGGCAAAAAGCTTGAGGACTGCAAGGCCGTCTTCGACGGCAAGGCAAGCGCGTTCTCCGCGTCGATGCTCTTTGTCTGCTCCAAGATTGGCATGCAATTCGTGCAACTCTGTACGGACAAGGCACACGAACTGCAGCCGCCGATACTCAAGATCGCCGAAAGAAACGTCAAAAAAAGCGGCGGCACCTACGCGGTAAGCGACAACGCCGCCGAGGCCTACCACAGCGCGGACTTTCTTTTCTTCGACGCGCCGATCGGGACCAAGCTCCCGCCCGAGGCGGCGGGCGTGCTGCGCATCGACGAAACGGAAAACCTGCTTACCGCCGCGCGCGCAGTTCTCACCTGCATGCTCTACCGCAATCCCGCCGCGCGCGAGCCCATGCTCATTGAGAAGATGAAGCGCATGCTCGCCATCAAACTGCAAGCCATCTTCGGCTTCGGCGAGGCAAGCGAATAGCGTTTTTCATACTTGCAAACGCGCCGCCGGCGCAGTAGGCTGTCGATATGGAACGCGTATTTCACACCATCGCCCCGATCGTCTCTTGCGAAAGCGAAACGCTGCTGCTCGGCACGATGCCCTCGCCCAAATCGCGCGAGGCGTCGTTTTACTACGCGCACCCGCAGAACCGCTTCTGGCCCGCCCTTGCGCTTGTCTACGGCGCGCCCTTCCCGCAAAGCCGCGAGGAGAAGATCGGGCTGATCCTCTCGCACCGCCTCGCGCTCTGGGACGTGCTGGAAAGCTGCGATATCGTGGGCGCAAGCGACGCTTCCATCAAAAACCCCGTAACAAACGACGTTCCCGCCCTCTTGATCGGCACGCGCATCCGCCGCGTGTTCTGCACAGGCGGCACGGCGGCGCGCCTCTATCGTCGCTTCCTTGCGGAAAAGACGGGCATCCCCTGCCAAACGCTCCCCTCGCCGAGCCCCGCCAACGCGCGCATGCCGCTTGCAGAGCTCGCCGCGATCTACCGCGCCGCGCTGCTCGGGCCATAGCGCGCTTCGATCAGCTCTTGCAAAGCTTAGGCAACGCAAAACGCCGTCCCGCTTCAGGGGGCGGCGTCTTTGGAAGCCTTTCACGCCATTGCGGCCGTCGGCGGCGAACCTATAAAAAGTCCCCCGCCTTCGCCTGGGACGGCGGCCTTCCGAACTCTTCGTGCCGGGACGGGCGGTTTCAGGCTTCCCGCGCCGCCTCCGCGAGCAGGCGCAGTTTTTTGAGAATGCGCGACTCGAGCCGCGACACCTGCACCTGGGAAACGCCGATCATCTCCGCCACGCGCGCCTGCGTACAGTCGCGAAAATACCTTAGCACGATGATTTGCCGCTCCCGCGCGTCGAGCCGCCCGAGCAGCTCTTTGATGAGCAGCCGGTCGACAAGCGCCTCCTCGCGCGCTTCGTCCGGCAAAATGTCCTGCCGCGTCGCGCCGTCCTCATCCTCGCCGATGGGCGCGTTGAGCGAGACCGTTGCGCGCGCAGATTCGAGCGCGAGCGCCACATCCTCGGGCGACTCGCCGATGGCCTCGGCGATCGCGCGCACGCCGGGGGTATGGCCCGTCTCCATCTCAAGCCGTTCGGAGGCGGCCATCGCGCGGCGGTTAATCTCCTTGAGCGAACGGCTGACCTTGACGGGCCCGTCGTCGCGCAGGTAGCGCCGTATCTCGCCCATGATCATCGGCACGGCATAGGTTGAAAACCGCACCTCAAAGCCCTCGTCAAAGTTTTGAATCGCCTTGACAAGCCCGATGCAGCCGAGCTGGTAGAGATCGTCGAACTCGACGCCGCGTTCAAGGTAGCGCCGCACCACCGACTTCACCAGCGCGAGATTTTCGTCGACCAGCCGGTCGCGCGCCTCGGCGTCGCCCGCCTTCGCGCGCGCAAGCAGGCTTTTTGTTTCCTCGGGCGAGGTCATACGCCGCGGCTGGCGATGCGTTTCATCATCGAAACGCGCGTTCCCTTCCCGGGCTCTGAAACGACCTCGACGTCCTCCATAAACGCCTCCATCACCGTAAAGCCCATGCCGGAGCGCTCAAGCTCGGGGCGGGTTGTGTAGAACGGCTGGCGCGCGAGTTCGATATCCGCAATGCCCACGCCCTCGTCGCGCACCGAGACGTAGAAGCAGTCGCCCTCGATCGCGCAATCCATATGAATCGTGCCGCGGGTATTTTCATAGCCGTGGATGATCGCGTTTGTCACCGCCTCCGACACCGCCGTGCGGATGTCCGAAAGCTCCTCGATCGTGGGGTCGACCTGCGAGGCAAACGCCGCCGCCACGCTGCGCGCGAACGCCTCGTTCTGCGAGAGGCTCGGAAACTCCAGATGCATGCTGTTCTTCATTGCGCGGCCCTCCCCGCCTTAAAGGCGCTCGACGAGCGCGTAGATGCCCGACATGCGGAAGATGCGGTCGATGGACGGGCGCACGCCGGAGACGATCATCCGTCCGCCGCGCGCGGCAAGCGTCTTGTAACGGCCGAGCACGACGCCAAGCCCCGCGCTGTCCATGAACGTCACCTGCGAAAGATCGAGCTGCATCTCGCGCACGGTCACGTCCTTGAGCAGCACGTCGAGCGCGCCGCGCACGCGCGACACGCTGTGGTGGTCCAGCTCGCCCGCAAGGTGCACGATCACGCGCGGGCCGCGGCGAACGGTATTGATATCCATGTCGTCCATTCCCCCTCGTTTGTTCTCACTATCCTTTGAAGCGCGTACGGTTTGCGCCCCTTGTTTGCGCAGGGCCGCGCTTGCGAGCATGTGAACACGGGCTTTGCGCCCGCATTTTTCCTTCCGGCCGTTCCCTCTATCTTCGATGAAGCGAATCTATGCCCGCCGGCGCCTTCACAGCCGTTTGTTCCGTCATCGATGGGAGCCGGGCGTTGCGCCCGCCGATGCCTCCACATCCGTTCCTTCTATCATTCGAGACGCGAATTTCGCAACCTGCGAAGAAGACTGCGACGTTTTGTCGAGCCTCAACGAGTTTCGCCCGCGCGCCGATCAGTCCGTTTGTACGCGTCGAAGCGGCCCGAATCGGGTCGCCATCATAGTAAGTATGTACCGACGCATACAAATCTATACATAGGGTCCCGGCGAATCGTATGCCGGCTCGCAACGGGAGGTGGTCTTTTTTGCGTGCGCTCCGCATCCTTGCAGCGCTCGTTCTGGCGCTGTTTCTCGCGCTCACACCCATCTGGATACTCGACGGGCTTAACGTCGAGCGCTACTACGCGCTCTGGCAAAAGCCCGCCCCAACCTGGCGCGGGCGTATCGAAATATGGCACATCGCATCCTTTCGCACCTATCAGGGGAGCGTGACAAACTACCTGCAGGCGCGGGCGGACGCCTACTGCCGCCGCCACGCGGGCGTGCACATCGACGTTGTGGGCATGACGGAAAAGCAGTATGCCGACCGTCTCGCGCGCGGCGCGTTTCCCGACGCATACTCGTTCGCGCTGGGCCTGTGCTATGCCGAGCAGCTTGCCGCGCTGCCGCTTGAAGCGCCGGCCTTTCGCGGCACGCTGCGCGCCGCCGCCTACGAAGACGAACTCCTCGCCGTGCCGTACCTCATGAGCGGTTACTTTCTCGCCGCAAACCCGCAGCTTACGGCGCGATATTTGGCGCCCGCGCCGGAAATACCAGATGCGGCCTATCTGCAAAGCGCGCTCGATTGCAACGCCAAATCCGCGCAGTTGGCCATGCCGCCCCTGCTCGCGGCGCGGCTCGGCCTCGTTGGAACGCTGGCAAGCGAAGCGGAGTTTCTCTCGGGCAAGGCGGCGCTCTGCGCGCTTGACGCGCGCGTGCTCGGAGGCGCCGTGCGCGATCCGTCCGGCGGCGTGCTCATCGAAGCCAAGCCGTTCGGGCCGTTTACCGATCAGGTGTTCTACCTCGGCGCCTCGCGCTATGCCAACGACGAGCAGGTCGCCGCCCTCGCGGACTTTGCGCTCTTCCTGCTTTCCGATGACGAGCAGCGCAGCCTGGCAACGCTCGGCGCGCTGCCGGTAACGCAGGTAAGCGACGTCGTCTATGCCGAAGCGCGGCTCGAAGCGCTCAACGCCGCCTACCTCGAGCCGCTCGCGCCCGATCCGTTACTCTACCAACGGCACAAGGACGCCCTGCTAAGCGAGGCGGCCGCCGCGCTCACGGGCGACGCTTCCGCCCGGGAATCGTTTGAAAAGCGGCTGCAGCTCACGCTTGACGGCTAAGCCGGCAGCATCCGGGCGCGTTCGCCTTTGGCCGCCGATTTTCGCGGTTTGGCGGTTGTGAAACAGGATACAATTTGCTATGATAGGAATATGGAAAGTATGGTCGACCGTGTCCTCTGCGCCCTTACCGGCCTCGATATCAAGCGCAACGTTCCCCTCTCCACGCTCACGAGCTTTCGCATCGGCGGGCCCGCCGCGATGCTGCTAAGGCCCCGCGGCGCCGAGGAGATTCGCCGCGCGATTCAGGCCTGCAGCCAGTTCGGCTGCCCCTACTGCGTACTCGGCAACGGCACAAACGTGCTCGCGCCCGACGCGGGCTATCC
>CAYMSL010000032.1:0-16673 GCA_964393095.1 uncultured Oscillospiraceae bacterium
CTCAAGTTCTACGCCTCCGTGCGCCTCGACGTGCGCCGCATCGATTCGATCAAGGAGGGTACGGAGTTCATCGGCAACCGCACGCGCGTCAAAGTTGTCAAAAACAAGGTCGCGCCGCCGTTTAAGAGCGCGGAGTTCGACATGATCTACGGCGAGGGCGTTTCCCGCGAGGGGTCGCTGCTCGATATGGCCGTTGAGCGCAAGCTTGTGAGCAAGTCCGGCGCGTGGTATGCCTACGGCGACATGCGCATTGCGCAGGGCCGCGAGAATACGCGCCAGTTTTTCAAGGACAATCCCGAGCTTGCCGACGAGATCGAACGCAAGCTTCGCGCCCTCTTCGACGAGGAGCGCGAGAAGGCCGTCGCCGAGCAGGAGGCCAAGCGCAGGGCCGCGCAGGCGCAGACCGCGCCGTCCCCCGCATCGCCGCCCGCCGAGAAAACAGCGGCCCGCAAATAGCCGCCAAAACGCAAAGCGAACGCCCCGGCCGGTTCCCTCGAATCGGGCGGGGCGTTTTTTATCCCGTTGCGAAGCTTAAGCGGGAATCCGCGTCCCCGCTTGCCGTTACGCTCAGCGCGTTCTCGCGCGCCGCTTTGCGGGGCGCGGCCGCGGCGAAGGCGTGCCTTTTGCGGAGTAGAGCGTCATGTCCGTGCCGGAATCGTGTATCAGCACATCGTCGGGAGCCTTGCCGATCTGCCGGCCGACGTAGAGGTCGCCCGCCGCGCCGGAGAGGTTGACGATCTGCACGAGGTAGACGTGCCAGAAATGCGTCTCGTAGAGCGCCGCGTTGAGCGCCGCAAGCAGCACCCCAAGCAGCACGACCGGCGCAAACGCGATGATGAGGTAGCGCCTGCGTTCAAACAGCGCGTCGCAGCCGGCATAGGCGTACAGGCCCGTAAAGCCGTAGCGCGGCTTGACGCCCGAATAGGCCTTCATGAATATCCCATGCACGAGCTCATGCACGACCATGTAGGCGACGACACCCATAAGGGTCAGCAGCATGGGCAGTAAGCGCGGCAGACGGGTCTCCCACGCAAGCGGCGGGGCGAGCACAAAGCCCAGCGGAAGCAGCATGAGCATGACGAGCATCGCGAGGAGGTTGACGGCGATCGCTTCGCGCCGGTTGTTCATCAGGTCGATCCTGCGAATCTCGCGGTATCCCTCGGGGAGCGTGTTCATGGTTCGTCCTCACCTTTCTGGTCGGGATTCTTCCAGTAACGCCCGCCGTCGCGCGTGCGGCACAGCCAGCCGCCGTCGATGAGTCCGCGGCGCAAGGTGGCGTGGTCGCCAAAGGTATGCCACTCGAGCAGGATGGCGTTGACCTCGCGCTCGGTATAGTCTCGCCCAAACGCGAACTTTTCCGAAAGGTAGGCGTACGCAAGCTCGCGCACGGCATACCGCGCCGGAAGCTGCTTCAACCGCTCTTCTTCGTCGAGAAAGCGCGTGATCTCCCGCTTCATGCCTCCAAGTCCCTCCGTTTTCCCGCGTCAGGCGAGCAGCGCGTACTGGCTGTTGTAGATTTCGGCGTAAAAGCCGCCGCGCCCGAGCAGCTCCGCGTGCGTGCCCTGCTCGACGATGCGCCCCTCGTTGACCACGAGGATTACGTCGGCGTTGACGATCGTCGAGAGCCGGTGGGCGATGACGAAGCTTGTGCGCTCGCGCATGAGTTCATCCATCGTCTCCTGAATCAGGAGTTCCGTACGGGTATCGACGTTGCTCGTGGCCTCGTCGAGTATCAGGATGCTGCGATTGGCCAGATACGCGCGCGCGATGGTCAAAAGCTGCTTCTGGCCGCCGCTGATGTTCGTCGACTCCTCGTTGATGAGCGTATCGTAGCCCTCGGGAAGCGTCGCGATAAAGTGGTCGATGTGCGCGCGGCGCGCGGCCTCGAGCACCTCCTCGCGCGCGGCGCCCTCCTTGCCGTAGGCGATGTTGTCGTACACCGTGCCGGAAAAGAGCCAGGTGTCCTGCAGCACCATCGAAAACATCGCCCGCAGGTCGGCGCGCTCCATCTCCTTAGTATCCACGCCGCCGATCGTAATCCTGCCCGCGTCGACGTCGTAAAAACGCAGCAGCAGGTTGACGATCGTGGTTTTGCCGCCGCCCGTGGGGCCGACGATGGCGACCTTCTGACCCGGATGCACGTCGATGTTAAAGTCGGCAATCAGGGGCTTATTCTTATCGTAGGCAAAGTGCACATGTTCAAAGCGGATGCGCGCCTGCCCGGGCGGCAGCGGTCGCTCCGACGGCACGTCCATCTCCTCGCGATCGAGCAGGTCGTAGACCCGCCCCGCCGAAGCCAGCGTATGCTGCATGGTTGAAAGCCCCTGGGCGATGCTTTCAAGCGGGCCCGCGAAGAGCTTGGCGTAGAGCACGAAGGCCACGACGTCGCCGACGCGCACGCCGCCCGCGATGGCAAGCGCACCGCCGACGATGCAGATGGCGATGTAGGCGAGGTTGTTTGTAAACGCCACGATCGGCGGCACCACGCCCGAAAGGTAGAACCCCTTCTCGAGCGCGCCGCGCGACGCGTCGCAGAGCTTGCCGTGCTCAAAGCGCTGGCGCTCCTCGAGGTTGAAGGCCTTGATCGTGGCAAAGCCCGTAAAGTCCTCCTCGTTGAGAGCGTAGATCTTGCCGATCGTCTCATGCGCGTCGGCAAAGTGCTTCTCGCTGCGGTGGGCGATCACCGAGGAGAGCACAAGCGAAAGCGGCACAAGCAGCACCACGGCCAGCGCCATCACGGGCTGAACGGCAAAGAGGATCGCCGTGATGCCGATGAGGCTGATAAACCCTGAAATCAGGATGCGCAGAAAGTTATGCACCGTGTTGCCAAGCAGGGAGACGTCGTTGGTCATGCGCGAGATGACCTCTCCCTTTGGCGTATCGTCGACAAACTTCACCGGCAGGCGGCGAATCTTGTCGCTGATGCGAATACGCAATTCGCAGGTAAACAGGCTGGAGACGACGTTGTTCATAATGTACATCGTGGCGATGCTGCACACGCCCGCAAGCAGGTAAACGCCAAGCAGCCACAGGCAGCGCCCGATGAACAAGCGCATGTCGATGGCCGCGCCGTTTGCCCAGAACTCGTAGATCACATCCGTCTGGCGGCCGAGCAACTCGGGGCCGACAAGCGTCAGCGCCACCGAAAAAATGCTGATGACTATGCACAACAACAGCCACCCGCGGATGGGCTTTGCTTCGAACACGATGCGGCGCATCGTGGCCATGGTCTTCTTTCGCGCGGCACGCCGCTCTTCGCGCGTCTTTTTCTCTTGTTTTTCTCGCATCTTGGCGCTCATTGTGCGCCTCCGTTCTCCGCCGGCGGTTCGCCAAGCTGGGAGACGTAGATCTCCCGGTAGATCGGGCAGCGCCTAAGCAGCTCCGCGTGCGTGCCGGAGTCGACCACCGCGCCGCGATCGAGCACATAGATGCGGTCGCTGCGCATGGCCGTGGCAACGCGCTGCGTGACGATAAGCTGCGTTTTGCCCGCGAGGTGCAAATTCAGCGCGCGGCGCAGCTTGCTCTCGGTGAGGTAGTCGAGCGCCGAGAAGCTATCGTCGAAGACGTACACCGCCGCGTCTTTCAAGATCGTGCGGGCGATGCTGACGCGCTGCTTCTGCCCGCCGCTGATGTTCGCGCCGGCCTGCGAAAGTCGATAGCCGAACCCCTCCTCATGCTCGAGCACAAAGGGGTAGATCTGCGCGATCCGGGCCGCGCGCTCAAGGGATTCGTCGCTTGCCGAGGGATCGCCCATGCGCAGATTCTCCGCGATCGTACCCTGAAAGATCATCGCCTTTTGCAGCGAGACGGAGATGTTGTCGCGCACGGTTTCACGCGTCAGATCCGTATACGGCCTGCCGCCGAGATAAATCGTCCCGGCGGTCGGCTCGTGAAAGTCGAGCAGAAGCTTGACGATCGTCGATTTGCCGCTGCCCGTGCCGCCGATGAGCGAAACGACCTCGCCGCTGCGAATCTCGAGGTTTGCGCGCGAGAGCGCGGGCGTCTCCGCCCCTTCGTAGCAGAACGACACGTCCTCAAATACGATATCGCCCGAAAGCCGCACGCTCTCTATGGCCCTTGCTTCCACGCCGCTCAAGCGCAGCACCTCGGCAACGCGCCGTATGCAGACGTTGAGGTGCGGCAGCCATATGATCGTCCAGCTCAGCACGAGCAGGCCGTTCATGATCAGGGCGACGTACTGGATCGTGGCGATCACGTCGCCCGCGCGCAGCAGCGCTTCGCTTTGGATGCGCACCGCGCCGATGTAGAGCATGGCGATCGTCGAAAGGTTTAAAAGCAGCAGCGAGAGCGGGTCGACAAGCCCGCCGAGTACGTTGGCGCGGATGATGTTCGTCGCCATCTCGCGCGTTGCGTGCGCGGCGCGCTCGTGCTCGTAGCCCTCCTTGTCGAAGGAGCGGATCACGCGCACGCCGCCAAGCCGTTCGCGCACGACCTTGTTCTGCAAGTCGATATAGCGGTCGGCGTTCTCCCAGAGCGAGCCCACGCGGCGGGTCACAAACCATACGATAAACAGCACGAGCGGCGCGAGCAGCACCAGTACGAGCGCAAGCAGCCAGTCGCTCATAAACGCGAGCACCGCCCCGCCGATAAAGAGCACCGGCACGGTGACAAGCGCGTAGACGAAGCCGTAGGAGGCCTCCTGGAGGCTGAAGATATCGTCCGTCGAGCGGGTCAAAAGGCTTGACGTGCCGATGCGCGCAAACTCCTCAAACGTAAGGGAATTGATCTTGGCGAACACGCCCTTTTGCAGGCCCGTGGTAAAGCCGTTGGCGACGCCGGCGTTGATCTTCGTTGTGGCAATGCCGCTGCCGAGCGCCGCAAGCGAGAGCGCGAGCATCACGGGGCCCCCTGCTTTAGGATGTATGGCATGTCGCTTTCGCGGATGCCGATATCGACGATGTTGCGCATCACATACGGCATAAACAGCGAACAAATCGTTGCGAGCAGGTATAGAAAACCCACCGCGAAGAGCCGCCCGCGGTACGGGGTCAGATAGGAGAAGATGAGCTTCATGGTTTTTCCTCGTCACCCGGGCATAACGCGCGTGACGCGCGGCCGGGCAGGGACGCACCGTCCCCGGACACAAAAAGAGGTTGCGAGAACGGAACTCTCGCAACCCCGAAGGCATCGTTGCCAACGCTTCGAAATCCGCCCCGTTTCGCCGACACAGCAAACCACCGCGGCCTGCCGTATCGTGCGGCCCCGCGCGGTTCTATTGCTTTACCCTGCCGTCAGCGAATGCGGATCGTAGCGCTTCACCCCTCTGCGATTTTTATGTATTCTATCATCCAAGCGCGCATGCGTCAAGGTGCTCTTCCATCAGCCGCTCGAAAGGATTGTCGAATCCGCCGCCGCGCGTGGCTTTTTCGGCGAAAATGCGCGCCGCGCCCGCTTTCGCCTGGCCAACCCGCGATAAACGTGATAGGATATGGACACGCGTTTTGCCATATTGTTCAAAAAGGAGCCCGCAATGGTCTGTCCGCGCTGCAAAACCCCAGCCTTACGCGGCGCCGCGCGCTGCCCGTTCTGCGCCGCGGCGCTTAGCCGCAAAGCGGAAAACGTGGTCTGCTACGAACCGCCCCGGCCGCGCGCCCGGCGGCCCGGCGCGCCATTTTGGTGCTGCTTTGTCGCGCTTTTTACGGCGCTTATCGTGTTCCTGCGCATTCTGTCTTTGCCGTTTGCGGTGCCCGCCGCAGCCGCCCCCGCGCCAACACCGGCGGCAGAGACCACGGCGATTCCTCCCGCCCCTTCGGTTGCGCCCACTCCCTCGCCGACCCCTTCGTTTGCGCCCACTCCCTCGCCAACCCCTTCGCCTGTTCCCACTCCCCCACCGGCCCCTTCGTCCAGCGCGCCGTTTTCCGCCTCGCCGGCTCCGGCAGCCGAACCCGGGGCATTTTCCTCCGCGAGCGGTGAATACGCCGTGTCGATGACGCTTTCCGACGTTGAAAGCGCCGACGAAGGGCTGCTCACAGCCGCCGCCGCTTTGCGCGGCAAGCATTTCCCCTGCACACTCACGCTCGCCGTCGACGATACGGGCGTGGGCACGCTGCGCGTCAGCCACGCGTTTTTCCCCGACGATCCCATCGCCGTCTCGCCGCTTACGAGCGAGGACGGCATCACCCCCGATACGCTCTACGGGGTTCTCGACGTTGGGGATATCCGCCTTACCGCGGTATGCGTCCGGCAAAAGGGCGGCTTATCAGGTTTCTTCTGGCTCGACAACGCAAGCACGCACATCGAATTTCTCTACGGCGAATAGCCGCCGGGCTTTCGCTTTTGCCGGCGGTATGGTATACTCTTTGGCACAGGCGCCGGGCAGGCCGCTTCCTCGGCGGCGCCGCGCCGAACGCAACCGAAAGGAGACAGCGGCGATGAAACTGATCTTTGCCATCGTACAAAACGACGACCAGAAGGCGCTCACCCGCGCGCTCATCGAGCATGAGCTCAGCGTCACGCGCATCGCCAGCACGGGCGGCTTTCTGCGCGGCGGAAACACTACCCTGATGCTCGGCGTCAGCGAAGAAACGCTCGAGATCGCGCTCGAGACCATCCGTACGCACTCGAGCCGCCGCAGTATCGTGACGACGCCCGCCGCCGGCATTCCGCACAACATTGGCAGCGTCACAATGCCCATGAGCGTCACCATCGGGGGCGCGACGGTTTTCATTCTCAACGTGGACAGCTTTCTAAAATACTGAAGCTTGATAGGAACGCTATGGAACTCTCCGCCGCATCGCGGCCCATGTTTACCTCCCGCGCGCTGCGCCAGCTGATTATACCGCTGGTCCTCGAGCAGCTCTTGGCAATGATGGTCGGCATGACGGACACCGTGATGATTACGGCGGTCGGCGAGGCCGCCGTGTCGGGCGTTTCGCTCGTGGACTCGTTTAACAACCTCATCATCACCATGCTCGCGGCGCTCTGCACGGGCGGCGCGGTCGTCTGCGCCCAGTACCTCGGCCGTCAGGAGCCGACAAACGCCCGCCGCGCGGGCAGACAGCTCCTCTATGTGACGCTGCTGTTTTCGCTCGCCATCACCGTGCTGATACTGCCCTTTCGCCGTACCTTTTTAAGGCTGCTCTTCGGGGCGATCGCGCCGGACGTCATGAACTACGCGAGCCTTTACCTGCTTTTAACCGCGCTCTCGTTCCCTTTTCTTGCGGTGTACAACACCTGCGCCGCGCTCTTTCGCGCGATGGGCAACTCGCGCGTGTCGCTTTACGTCTCGCTTTTGATGAACGTCGTCCACATCGGGGGCAACGCACTGCTCATCTACGGCCTCAATTGGGGTGTGGCCGGCGCGGGTGTGACCACGCTTGTCTCACGCGCGCTGGCGGCGGTGCTGATGCTGCTTTTGATTCGTAACCTCGCAAACCCCATCTATTTAAGGGATCTATGCCACATCAAACTCGAGCGGCAGACGGTTCGCAGCATCCTCACCATCGGCGTGCCGAACGGTGTGGAAAACGGTCTCTTCCAATTCGGTCTCATCATCATCACCTCGCTTGTCACCACGCTCGGCACCGCCGCGCTTGCCGCAAAAGCCATCATTAACAGCGTCGCGAGCGTGCTCATCGTACCCGGTTCCGCAATCAGCCTCGCCATCATCATGGTCGTCGGCCAGTGTATCGGCGCGGGCAAATACGACGAAGCCAAGCGCTACACCCGTATGCTCATGATCCTCATCTACATCCTCATGGCGCTTACCAACCTGCCCGTGCTCTTCTTTGCCCGCAGCGTCGCAGGCTGGTTTAACCTCAGCCCCGAGGCAATGAAGATCACCGCGGACCTGCTGCCCATCATCGCGCTTGCGCAGACCGTGCTCTGGCCGCTCTCGTTCGCGTTGCCAAACGTGCTGCGCGCCGCGGGGGACGGCCGCTTTACGATGATGGTGACGATCACCTCGGTGTGGCTTGTGCGCGTGGGGCTGTGCTATGTGTTCGTACTGGTCTTTCACCTTGGCGTCGCGAGCGTGTGGTACAGCATGTTCTGCGACTGGATCATTCGCATCGTGTGTTTCTCCATCCGTTACGCCGGCGGCCGCTGGAAGCTCAAGCGCGTAATCTAGCCTCGCCGGGCCGCTCCGCCTCGAAAGGAGAGCCGCATGGTCGAACTCTTCGCCGCGAACATTCGCCAGTTTTCCTCCCGTGCGGAAAGCCTTATCCCGCGTCTTGCGCCCGAGCGGCAGGCGCGCGTACGCGCACTCGGCGATTCCGACGCCGCGCTGCGCTCTCTTGCCGGCGGGCTGCTGCTGCTTGATGCGTTCGGGGCGAACGCGCGCTTTGTCCGGGACAAAGGCGGCAAACCGCGTGTTCCGGGCGAGCGCCCCTTCAGCCTTTCGCACGCGGGCGACTACGCGGTGCTCGCGCTCTCCGGCGCGCCGGTCGGCGCAGACGTCGAACGCGTGTACCCCGTCGACTGGCGGCGGCTCTCGGCGCGCTTCTTTCACCCGGACGAACACATTTTTTTGCTCAACTGTCAAGATCCGCTATCTTCCTTCTTTGAGATCTGGACGCTCAAGGAAAGCTACCTCAAGGCCGAGGGCACGGGCTTTGCGCGCGCTCCCTCGGGCTTTTGCATCCTGCCCGCCGGGGAGGGGGAAGATTTTGCGCGGCCCGCGTTCGATACGCCCTATCGTTTCCGCTCCTTCGGCGCGTTCGAGGGATACCGCCTCAACGTGTGCTTTGAGGAAGCGGAGATCGCGCCGGCCGTGACAATGCAAACCTTCTAAGATAACCGCCCGGGCAAAAAACCGAAGCGGGCGGCTCGCTTTTGCGCTTCGGCACATAACGATTTTCGTGGTTGTTCCCGGCCTTGAATTTGAGACATAGCGTGCGCTTCGGGTATGTCGCCCTGACTTTGCCGCGGCGGCGAATGTCAGCCGCGGAGGCGAGAACGAAAGGCACCGGGCCGTTTTTTCGTTAAACCAGGCGTCCGATTATCAGGCCGGCGGGAGAATACTCCCGCCGGCCCTTGTTTTGCCGCGATTGCGAGGCGGATTAGCTGTCCGTCTACGCCTGTGATTTGAGTTTGTCGATCCAGCTTTCGCCCACGCCCGTGATCATCGCGTCAACGTCGACGGCGGCGTTACGCAGCAGTTCATATGTCGGCGCGGAGAGCTTCTGTACCGTCATGTCGACGAGCTGCCTCCCCAGCGAGGCGATCTCCTCGCGCGTGAGCTTGCCGTCCGCGTGCGACGCTTTCAGGCCGCCGACCACGGTCTGCTGCAGCTCGCCAACCGTAATCTTGGCGGCGCGCATGACCTCCTGCTGCGCGGTGTTGATGTTTTGCAAGCTCGCGGATTTGCCGAGCTTGAGCGTTAACCAGGTGCCGAGCACCCCGATGAGCGTAATCAAAAGCGTCGCCGCGATCTGCGCGGCGTAGTCGATGAGTTGCTCCATTTTATTTCCCCTTTCGTTGTGTTAATGTTCCTCTTCAATCACACGGATGCGCATTTCATGGTCGTTGAGCCGAAGATCCTGCTCCTTCTCATGCTCCCAGATGCGCTCGTGGCTGGCCCGGTTTTTCTCCGTCAGATCCGCCACGTTTTTTTCCATGTTTTCCATGGTCGTGGTCAGTCTTGTGATGGCATGCGTCAGCTTGACGATCGGCGTAACGATCGCGCCGAGCAGGCCGATCAGCGTCACGATGACAACCACAACGTCCCATTCCTGCATTGTTGTACCACCTCAATCAATAGTATGCCGGGCGCAGGAATACCGTCCATGCCCCCCGCGCCTCGAAGCGGCCCGAAACAAAATTCCAGCCGCGCCGCGCCGCAAGCTTTGTCAGTTGGCAGCCGTAGGCCCCGCCCATCCACTCCACGGCGTAGCCGCCGCCGACGTATAGGCCGACGTGCCCGCTTTTGTGCAAAAGGTCGGCGCAGCGCAGCTCGTCTTTGCCGATGCGCTTTGTTTGCGCGCTTGCGGCAAACCCGTCCGCCGAGAGGTCAAAGCCGCCCGAGACGACGCGCGCGTGCCTTAGCAGCCCCACGACGCCGCCCGAACAGTCCGCGCCTGTGATCGAAGCGTCGGCGCGAACCGCGCGCTCCATCATCTCCCGCCGCCCGCCGTCATAGAACTCCGGCTGCCGCTTCGCGCCCGAAGCGATGCGTGAAAGCGTGATGACATAGGGCGATAGATCGCTCGAATAGAGGTTTGCGCCGCGAATGTAGAGGCTGAGCGGATAGTCGCACGGCAGCGCCGGGTCGAACGCAAACGAGAGCGCGTCGAGCACGATCGCGCGCCGCGTATCCGTTTCGCTTGCGAGCGAGGCCATGATCGTTAGCGCCGCCGTCTCGCCGATGTTTGCCGGAATTTCCCCGCGCGCCAACGCCGCCTTTGCCGCGCTGTTTGCGGCCGTCTGTGCCCCGTCAAACAGTGCGCTCCAGGTCAGCGGGCCTGCGATGCCGTCGATCGTAAGACCCCGCGCGCGCTGGAACGAACGCACCGCTTCGAGCGTCTGTTTGCCAAAGCGCTCGTGCGTAAGGCCCGCGACGCTTTCACCATAGCAGCCGAGTTCGAGAAGACGCGTCTTCAGCGCGAATACGTCCGCGCCGGCGCAGCCAAGGCGCAGGTTTCGCGTCAGCTCCATACGCCCGCGTCCGCCGGATGGCCGCCGCTGCCCGCGCGCCGAAAAGCGCCGCGGCGCAGCCGATATCCATATTCCATGCTTCTCCTTTCGAGGGGTATCCGCCTACAGTATCGCAGGGTTTACCGCGCGCGTTTCCGATAGTTCCGCTTTGCGCATATTCCGATAACGCCGCGCCGCCAACGCATATGGATGCGGCAAGCAAAAAGAGACGGAACCCCGTCTCTTCTTCTTTGGCTGTAAAAGGCGATCGGCTTATGCCGCGCGCGTCAAAGCGCCGCGCTCCGAGCGGGCGGCAGGTCAAAGCGGAAGTAGCAGTGGTCGCGCGGGCCGTTTTGCAGGTAGACCCCGCTATAGCGCGGCGGCTGGCGCGTAAAGAGCAGCGTACCGCCAAGGCCCTCAAGCGTACGCCGGGAGGGCGCGTTGTCCGCAAGGCACGAGATGATCACATGCGGCATGCCGTGCGCGCGCGCCACCTCGAACACGAGCCGCGCGGCCTTTCGCGCGTAGCCATGTCCGCGGTGCGGCTCGTCGATGGCGTAGCCGATATTGCCGCCCCAGAAGGTGTTGCGCACATAGCCGAGCCTTAGGTCGATGCCGCCCACACGTACGCCGTCGTCAAGCCGCACGATGCCGAAGCGGTATGCCGGCACGAAGCCGGTTTTCACGTTTGCCGGGGAAACGGACTCAACCTTGAGCGTAAGCTCGCCGTCGTTTGGCATTGGCAGTTCCGCGCGCGGCACATCGTCGATCGAGACGTCGTCGCCCTGCTCCCAGTCCTTGCACACGTCAACCCAGCCTAACGCGTTGCTGTAGAGAAAGAGCTCGTCACAGCTTAGCTCGATCGCGCTGTTCTCGCTGCCGCAGGCGGGGAATACCGTCAAAAAGCGCCGAAGCGATTGATCGAGGTAGACCGGCACGCCCTCCGGCAGTGCAAACGGACATACCCCGCCGACCGCGCTGCCCGTCATGCGCTCGACCTCGTCGGGCGCGAGCATGCGCGCCTTCGTCTCAAAGCGCGCGCGAAAGAGGCGGTTGTCGACGCGGGCGTCGCCGGCCATGACGATGAGCGCGCAACCTTCGCCCACGCGAAAGGAGAGGGTCTTGGCAATGCGCGCGGGGCGCACGCCAAGCGTCTCGGCCGCAAGCTCTACGGTGGCCGAAGAGGTGTCGAATTCCCAGACGCGCGAGAGCATGCCGCGCGCGCCGAAATATGCCTGAACCCGTTCGATGGACATGATGATTCCTTCCGGTTTTTCGCACAGCCGGGCAGACGGCATGCCGTTGCCTGCCGTTTGCGGCGCCGCGCGTTTTTTTTACAGGGAAACGCTACTTGGAGGAGTCCGCCTGCGCCCCGTCCCTGAGCAGATGATAGAGCGTATAATACTTGCGCCCGCAGTAGACGCCGCTCATGGAGCGCAGCTCGTAGAAGGCGCCGTCCGTCGTGGAGAACATGATCTTCGAGGTGCCGATCATACCCATGTTCGCGATCTGCTCGAGCGGGAAAACGTGGCTGCCGAGCGAGAGCGCACGCTTGCTCATCGAGAGCCGCCCCACCTCAAGCTCGCTGCTGCGGTGCCGCTCGCCGACGCCGATGAGCCGCATGCCGTCGTCAAAAAAGGCTTCGCCGTCGTCGCCAAGCGCACCGATATAGGCCGCGATCCTGCCGTTTTGCCACGCATCCCAGTCGCGCACGGTCGAAAACGGCGCGTCCTCACCCTCGAAAAAGCCCGTCTCGGTAAAGCGCACGCGAAACCCGCAGTCGCAAAAGAAGCGATCGCCCTTGCTGTGCAGCGTAGCGGCGCGCAAGCACTTCGGGCAGAAGTAGAGCGCGTTTTCAAGCCCCTCGGCGATGTTCCTGCCGCGAAAGCGCGCGGGGTTTTCCAACTGGCGCTCAAACGCGTCTTCAAAGAGATCCTCGCTGATGTGCGCGTTGACCTCCTCGGGCGTCATGTCCTTTAACTGTTCGCGCGTGTAGATGTTGACGCAGGAGCCGCGCATTCTGCCCTTGCGCATACTGCGGCTCCAGCGCGGCGAGGTCAGGTAGCCGCCCTCGATGCGATAGGTCACGAGCGCCCCGCCCGCGGCCTTGGCAAGCTTCCCCGTGGCCGGAAAGATCGGCCCCGTCACGCCGTTGAAGGAGCGGTTGCCCTCGGCAAAAAGGCAGACGTTATAGCCGCCGCGCATCGCGCGCAGTACGCCGAGCGCCGCCGCGGCGTCGGTCGTGCCCTTCATGCGCGAGATCGGCCCGAAGCAGTAGTTCAAAAGCCACGAGGGAAAGCCCTTGCGAAACACATGCTCGCTTGCAACGAAGTACATCTGCTCGCGAAAGCTCAGCGCCACGAGCGCGGGATCGAGGTCGACATTGTGGTTTGCGACCACAAGATACGGCGCGGCGTTCGGCTGCACAACCTCGCATTCATAGTGAAAAAAGCGCTTAAGCGCCCCCCGCAGCGTAGCCTGAAGGAAGTTCCATACCGCCCGATGCCGTTTGTGCGCACGTTCCATAGTCGATCACCCCGCTTCCAAATCTCTTGTAGCTATTATATAGGAATCATCGCAGCCCCGCAAGATTCTCCGGCGAGGCGCACCGCGTCGACGGCTTTGCCGCATACGAAACGGCAAAACTCGCGTGCGCGCCGCGGGTTTTGGCAGCTTGCTCCCGATAAGCTTTCTCTTGTTTTGCCGCGGAACAAAGCCGATTGCCCGTGAACCGGTCAATCAATCGAACCATCGGGCTCCTTTGCCGCAGGTTCGATACCGTAGAGGCGTTCGTTGAGCGCGCGCACGCGCGCGATCGAGAACTTGACCACGGCACGATCGTAGGTGACGAAGCCGTTCGTCTCCTCCTCCACGTCCGAAAGCTGCGTATAGACCGCCGCCGCAAGCCCTTTTTCCCGCGCCGGCAGCACCTCGCGTTCATAGAGCCGCTCGAAGTCTTTTTGCAGCGCCTCGGTCGTCGGGCAGCGCTTGTAGCCAAACTGCCGCGCGGAGAAGCAGTGTCCCTCGACGCGGTGCGCGTAGCCGCCAAACTCCGAGAGCACGACGGCGCGCCCGCGCTTGTCCGCCCGGAAGCGGTAGGGCCTGAAGTAGACGTGCAGGCTTTCCACGTCTCCGCCGCCCTGGTCGTGCCAACCGCTCGCGTGGTCGATCGTACGCGTTTGGTCGAGCGCGCGCACGCGCAAAGCGGCGAGGTTTGCGTCAAACTGTCCCCAGCCCTCGTTGAACGGCACCCACATGGCAACGCACGGGCTGTTATAGAGCAGCGCCACGGTGTTGTCTAGCTCGTTCAGATACGCCTCGCGCCCGCGCACGTCCTCGCGCGCAAAGTAACGGTAGTCGTCGTCGCGGTGCGCGTTGCCAAGCAGGAGCGGCGCGCTGACGGCGACACGGCCGTAACGCCCGCCGCCGTTGACCATGTCCTGCCAAACGAGCATGCCCAGCCGGTCGCAGTGGTAATACCAGCGCAAAGGCTCGATCTTAATGTGCTTGCGCAGCATGTTGAAGCCCATGGACTTCATCAGCGAGATATCGTACACCATCGCCTCGTCCGACGGCGCGGTGTAGAGCCCGTCCGGCCAGTAGCCCTGATCAAGCACGCCGCTGTGGAAGTACGGCGCGTTGTTGAGAAACAGCCTCAAAATGTCATGCGCGTCCCGATCTGTGGAAAACTTGCGCATGGCAAAGTAGCTTTGCACCTCGTCGCGCCCCATGGAAAGCTTCACGTCGTAAAGGTGCGGGTTCTCCGGGCTCCAGGGCACGAAGCCCTCCATCGCGATGCGCACGGGCACGCCGTCCAAAAACGCCGTCTCCCGCCCGTCAAGCACGATTTTGCCCGCGCCGGCGCAGTTTGTCCATACGATAAACTCGACCGCCGCCTCGTCGAATAACGGCGTGATGCGCATGCCCTCGATACGCCGCTTCGGCACGCGCTCCATCCATACCGTCTGCCAGATGCCGCTTTGCGCGGTGTACCAGATGCCGCCCGGCGCGCTGCTCTGCTTACCGCGCGACCAGCAGGCCGTATCCGACTCGTCGCGTACGCGTACGAGCAGCTCGTTGGCGCCGTTGCGCTTAAGCGCCTCGGTCATCAGCGCCGAAAAGGGCAGATATCCGCCCGCGTGCGTGGCGATCACGACGCCGTTGAGCCGTACCTCGGCAAACTGGTCGACCGCGCCGAAGTGCAGGAACAGATCCTCCTGGTTCGGGTTGAACCCTGGCGGCGATTCCACGACGCAGCGATACCAAAGCCGCTCCTCGGCAAGCAAGCGGTGCTTGACGCCGGAAAGCTGGCTCTCCGGCGAAAACGGCACGAGTATCACGCCGTCGAAGGCGGCGGGCGGCGGCGCATCGGCCTTCGTAATCGCGTAATCCCAAAGGCCGTTGAGAATCAGGCAGCTCTCGCGCCGGAACTGCGGACGCGGGTATTCGGTCAGCACGGCGGCCGGATCAAGCCGCTCTCCCCATTGCGTGAGCATGAAAACCTCCTTTGGGTACGGGTTTTATACGCCGTTCTGCGCCTGCTATACGCTGGATTTATCGATCTGCACGATAGCAAGGCAGTTCCCCTCGAGCGCCTCGACACGCTTGTTGATCTGCGCAACCACGGCCTCGTCGCTTTGGCCAAAGCCGTAGGGCACCACCACGTCGAACACAAGGTTTGTGTGCGTGTGCCCGGAAACGACGCGAAAGTCGTGCACCGTCAGCGCCGCGTCGATTCCGCGCACGAGTTCCTCCACGGCGGCGCGCAGGCGGTTTGTCCTGTCGTCGTTGAGCGCCACCGGGTCCATGTGAATCACCGCCTCGCAGCCGAGCGTCTCGCGCAGGCGCTTTTCGATGTTGTCCACGGCGTCGTGCAGCTCGATCATATCGCCATCCCCCGGCACCTCGCCGTGCAAAGAGATCATGATGCGGCCCGGGCCGTAGTCGTGCACGACGAGATCATGCACGCCGATGAGCTCGCCGCTCTCGAGCACGATCTGTTCCACGCGCCGCACGTACTCCGCCGTCGGCGGCTGCCCAAGCAGGGGGCTGATCGTCCCCCTTGCCGCCATCACGCCCGTGTAGAGGATAAACAGCGCCACGACAAGGCCCGTCCAGCCGTCCACGACGAGGCCCGTCCACCTCGCGATGAACGTTGAAAGCAGCACAACGCCTGTTGCGGCCACGTCCGAGAGGCTGTCGAGCGCGGCGGCGCGCATCGTGGCGGAGGAGATCTTTTTCCCGATCGAGCGGTTGTAGAGGAACATATAGAGCTTCACGAGAATCGACGCCGTGAGCACGGCGACGCTGAACAGCGAAAACAGCACGGGCTCGGGCGAGGCGATCCGCTTGATCGAGGAGCGCACAAGCTCGGCGCCCATGAGCAGGATCGCAAGCGATACGACAAGGCCCGCGATGTATTCGAAGCGGCCGTGTCCGAACGGGTGCTTGCGGTCGGCGGCATTTTTCGCAAGGCGGAAGCCGACGAGCGTCACAATGGAGCTGCCCGCGTCGGAGAGGTTGTTGAACGCGTCCGCCGTCACGCCGATGCTGCGCGTCATAAGGCCCGCGGCGATCTTGCCGGCAAAGAGCAGGAGGTTGAGCAGGATGCCCGCCGCGCCGCAGAGCATGCCGTAGGCAAGGCGTACGCGCGGCGCATCGGCGTTGCGGTAATCCGGAATCAGCCATCTGGCAAGCAGGCCGATCATCTGCGTTCGCTCCCTTTTTCCCCGTCAGGCCACGGTTGTTCGTCTCGTAAACATACCATCTCCATGGCATAAAAGCAAGGGCGAAGCACCCGCACCGCGGCGCAAAAAAGCGCATATAGTAAGGTGCGCCCACCCTCTGATACGCGCCATCATACGGAAGGACACCACCCCATGGACCACTCCCCTTGCCAGCAGTTCGTACCCGCCTGCGCCAGGTAGACGCCGTATCCCGATACGAGCGGCGCCTGCCCAAACGAAAACGACGCGGCGATCCTATCGTTCGACTATGCCGGCCGCGTCTCGGAGATGAGCGCCGTCACCGCCTATCTCTTCCGCGAGCATATGATGCCGGAAAATTGCGACGAAGCGGCC
>CAYMSL010000033.1:0-7612 GCA_964393095.1 uncultured Oscillospiraceae bacterium
CCATCACCAGCTCCAAAGAAAAGAGCCGATCATCTTTAACGATTCCGGCTCTTCCTTTTTGCCCAAAACCCACTTCTTTGTTTATAATGCATTCCACGTACACCCGCATGCAAACATCTATACGTTGACAGCGTATACGACCAGCACTACTGCTTCCTCCTTTTAGGCTGCTTTAAATCCCCCGCGCTTTGCCTTTTGCCGCGCCGGGTCGCGTTATTCATCCCACGGCACGAGAACGCCGCCAACGACGAGAAAACTCCGCTCGGCGAGCCTTGCCAGCGGCTCATCCGAGCGGGAATCCGAATAGAACGTCTCGATTTTGACCTCGCCGTAACGCGCCAGAACACGCGCCGGCTTCTCCGCCCCATAGCAGTTCAGGCCGTCATACGCGCCCGTTTTCGGGTCCACACGGGAGGCGATCAGGTTCCGGATGCCAAGCTGAGCGCAGATCGGACGCAGCAGAAATTCCGGCGAGGCGGAAACGACGAGATCGTCCTCTCTCTTTTGTTTTAGGTACCAATCGTAAATCCCATCGCGATGCGCCTCCCAGAACAGGCGCGCTTCCGCTTCGATGTCGTCAATGCCCTGAAAGAAGCTGTAAAAGCGCTGTTTTAGCTTCGTCTTATCGATGATTCCGAGGGCGTAGAGAAAAAACGCCAGGCATTGCTGCGGAAGATACCGCATCAGCAGCGGATGCCGACCAATGCAAAAGCGGTAGAAATCCCGCGTGCTGTCGCCCGAGTAGATGGTTTTGTCGAAATCGTACGCGTTCAAAATGCCATCCTTTTCTTGCAGGATTTTCGCGGGTGGCCTTGCGCCGGCAGGCGCGGCGTTTTGTTTGACGCGCCGCTTGGCCTAATCGCCGTCGGCGGCCCGGCCCTGATTCTGTGCGCGAAGCCCGTAGAGCTTCTGCACCGCGAGGTACGCTTCGTTGCCCTTGCGCCAGAGGCTCATGGCGTATTCCGGATCGATCCTGGATGCTTTGATCAGCGTATTCGGCATGGCGGCTTCAAGCGCCGCGATCTGCCCGTCGGTGAGGTTGTTGCAGTTGGCCCAGAGCCGCTCGAGATTTGGAAGCGCAAGAAGGGTGTCGATCTCGGAAATGCCGTTGTTGCTAAGGTTAAGGAAGCGCAGCTTCTTGCAGTTGAGAATCGGCGTGATGTCGTCGATGTAGTTATACATCATCTGCAGGTAGATGAGCTCGTCCTGCCCCTCCAGAACGGAGATATCCGTCAGGTCGCAAAGCGCGATGTCGAGATACGTCAGCTTCGGCAGTTCGGCGATAAAGTCGATGTTGCCAACCCGGATGCAATGGCCGATGTCCAGCGCGATGAGGTCGGTGCAGTACTTGAGGTTTGCGAGGCTCGCGGCGGTAATCGAACGGTATCGATGCTGCTCTGCCACAAACTTTCCCGCCCCGTCGGGAAAGCGGTTCTTGTTGCCCGTGCTGAAGCCCTTGATATCCGTGCGGATGAGCCAGCCGCTTACGCGCGTAAGCCAGACGAACTTGACGTTTGGATAGCGCGCGCGCATGGCGGCCATCTCCTCGTCGCTTGGGCCGCTGCCGCAAAGGTCGGCATAGGTCAGCTTGGGTAGCAGCGCGAGCGCGTCGGAAAACGCCGCCGCATCGGGGATTTGATACGCGCGCAGGTCCAGCTCCGTTACGTCCGAATCAACGTAAAGATCCTCGAACAGTTGCACGCTCCAACGGAACGAAACGTCCGGGTATGCCGCGGCGAGCGCAAGCTGCTCTTCCATAGTAAAGGCCTGCGCGTCATTGACGACCACCTCTTTTAGCTTGGGAAGCCCGGCCATCGCGGCAAGAAGAGACGCGGCGTCGATCGCATCCGCGCCAAGCGCGAGCGTTTCGGTATCCTGCGGATAGGACGTTTTGCCAAGCGGAACCTCCCAGAGAAAACGAACCTGCGGATGCCCGCGAACCAGCGCGTTCAGCGCGTCGTAATCCGTCACGCCGCTTAGGCGCACCTCCTTGAGATCGGGGAAAAACGCCAGCGCGTCCATAAGGCCGTCCGGCAGACCCGTGAACGCAATCGAGCTTGAATCGCTGTCCCATCTCTCCTGACCAACGGGCACGCTCCAGAGAATTTCGCACTGCGGCAGCGCGGCGGCCAGCGCCTCGTAGCTTTCGCGCGAAATCGGGTTGCCGCGCAGGTCCAGCGAGGTCAGCCGCACCTGCTCAAGCAGGCCGGAAACGTCCGTCAGGCCCGTATCGCTTACGTCCAGCGAGGTCGGCGCCGGCGTCGCAAAGACCGCGCCAGGCGCAAAATCACAGGCGGCAAGCGGCAGCGCCAGCATTAAATATAACAGTAACGCGCCTGAAAACCGCTTTGCGCACACGACTTTCCACTTTTGCACGGCATATCCCTTCTCTCACAAAGACATGGCGTATGGGTCAACGGCCATGAATGATGATCGCTGCTAACTATCATAGTAGATTCGCTTTTCCGCTGTCAAGATTCGCGTTTTTGCCGCGCTGTCCCTGCGCGCAGGAATAAAAACCGCCCAATGCTTCATGCTGCAAGGGCGGTTAGCCATATGTTTCTATCGGTCTATTGCGTAATCAGAAGCAGCAGTTCCTCCATCAGGACGTCGCTTTGGGTATAGCCCTGCAGGGGGCTTTGCAATACGCGCGCGTAATGCTTCTCCACGTCCGCGCGCGTAAGCCGCAGCGTATCCTCCGGCAGCCCGGAATACTCCATGCTGCACAGATCGAGGCTCAAAACGCCCGGGTCGAGCGCAAACAGCACCGCCGCGTAGGGATAGCACTTGCCAAACTCGAACGTAACCATGGGCACGCCGACGGTAAAGGACACCCCGTCGCCGCCCTCCATGCCGCCGCAGTCGATCTCCAACTCGTCAAAGAGCTTTGCATAGTGGCCGCACGCTTCATCAAACGTATGCGCGGTGCTGTCGTAACGATAGTCGCGCAGGCGTTTTGCGAGCGTTTTCAGCTCGTCTTTCGACCGGTCCGTAAGCAGATACGGCGTCTTCGTGCCGTGCCTGAATACGTCGATTCGCGCCTCGCGCGCTTCCGTATAGATCAGCTCGCTCGAAATCACCCGGTTGGATTGTACGGCGTCGCGGTAGAGCTCCACCACCTGATACCCGTCCACCTCCACGATGTCGATCCGCCGCATGCCCTGCGGCAGCGCGGGGTCGTCCACATATACGATCGCTTCGCCCCCGGGCAGCGAAGCATCGTTGCTTGGCGTATACGCTATGCCGTCGATGACGATTTGCGGCCCGGCGATGGTCTGGGTCACATTACCGCGCAGCGTATATGATATGCCGTCCGGCAGCGCTTCTCCCCAAAGCGTGATTGTGATGCGCTCGCGCGTGTGCTCATGCTGCCACAGCGCGCATTGCACGATCAGCGGCGCGCCGGTGTTATTTACAAACTTCAAATCGTCTTTTGCTGTCAACACCGCGGCGTCGAGCCCCTTAACCAGGTCCGCCGGCGCGTCGATACAGGCGCTGCGCTGCGTCACCTCCACATCGGCGCAAAGCAGCGCGCCATAGAGGGCGGACGCGGCATATTCGACGCCCGGGCAGGCCGCATCGTCTTCGCCCTCTGCCGCTTCGGCAGGCGGCAGCCAGCCGTTCTCCCCGGTTGCCGGGCCAAAGAAGTCGTTGAAGCTCCATGATTCCCCCGGCTGCACGACAACGCCGCCGCCGGCGTTGATGCGCTCGGCCGCACGACGGATGTTTTCGTTCATCACGCCGGATGCGTCGGCATCGCCGTCATAATACACGGCATAGCTGCCCCTTAGCGCCTGCCCTTCCGGCGGGGCAAGTTTTTCGGCGCCCGGCGAAGCGGCGTTCTGCGCCGCCATTGCCGCCGGCGCCTTCCCGCAGGCGGTCGTAAAGCAGGTCAACAGCAGCAGCGCGGCAAGCGCCGCCGCGCCGACGCCGGAAATTGGGGATGTCATATTTTTCATAAACGCTCCCTTCACGCGCCGCTCCGCCATACGGCGCGTATGGGAGGACGCCATGCTCAATTGCGGCCGAGTTTGATAGGAAAACAGGTTGATGATCGTGGCAAGGTACCCCTTCTTTTCATCCCCGCGCAGGCTGCGCATCACGTCGTAATCACAGGCCGTCTCCATATCGTCCCGCATGAGCAGAAACGAAACGTGCACGGCGGGATGGAACCAATAGACGGCGCGCAGCAGGTTGACCACGGCGGCCGCGATGTGGTCGCCGCGCTTTTGATGTGTCAGCTCGTGCAGCATCGCAAAGCGCAGCGCCTCCGGTGTGGAAACCATATTGGCGGGCAGCAGCAGCACCGGAGCGCCAAAGAGCACAATTCCCGGCGACATCGCCGCATCCGCAATCCAGACGGGCATACGCCTTCGAACGCCCAGCTCCGCACGGCATGTTTCGTACAGCGCCAGTACGGCCGGCGGCGTTTCAAGGCGCAGCGCCCGCATGCGGCGATAGTAGCGCAGCTTGGCAAAGCCGAGCCAAAGCGCGTAGACGCCCATACCGCAAAGCCATGCGTAACATGCCGCCGCGTACCGGTCGACCTCCTGTTTAGGCCCGGACGGCAGATGATCGGCGGATGCCGCGGCGGATGCTGCGGCGGATGCCGCGGTGTCGGGTGCAGCCGTGGCGGCGGATGCCGCGGCGGCGGGCGAAGCCGCGACGACGGCCGCCGTCTGCGCGGGTTTGGGCAGCAGGCTTTCGACATGGAAACCGCACTCAAGCGTGACCGGCAGCGCAAGCCGCAGCGCAAGCAGCATCCAAGTCAGATAGCGAAACCCTGGCGACATCCGCCGGTAAAAGACCGCCCGAAAAAGCAGGGTCGCGCCCGCAACCACGGCGGCGTAGACGCTGGTTTCCAGGAGCGCGCTAACGATCGTTTGCATGTTGCGCCTCCTCGTGCAGCGTTTCAAGCATATCCATCAGCTCGCGCCGCTCCTGTGCGGAAAGGTTTCCCGCGCGCACCATGCTCGTGACCATCAGCGCCACCGAGCCCGCCTCGATCTTGCCGACGATGCTCCGGCTCTCGCGATCGATGCACGCTTCTTTCGTCACGATCGGATAGTAGAACTTATCGCGGCCGCGCCTGTTTGCGGAAACAAAGCCCTTCTTTTCGAGTATGGCAAGATACGCCGCAAAGGTTTTATAGTTCCAGCTTGCGCGCGTGCCGATGCGGGCGATCGTCTCCGAAAGCGTCATGGGCGATTGTTCCCAGAGCGCGTTCATCACGATCCACTCGGCGGGCGTCAGGGGTTCACGCATCTCTATCATCTCCTAAGCTTTATGGTTCTTGGACTGAATCATTCATCTTATGACTAACTTTATAGGAATATGACCTGTCTGTCAAGCTTTTATTTATAGAAGCGCGGCAGCCGTATTTTTAAAGCAACGGCGTTTCCGGCGTGAGAACCGGAAGCGCCGCTGTATTTTGCGTGTTTTTTACTATGCGCCGCATATTGCATATCGCGTTATATTTTTTTCCGATTTGCCGATTATTATTGAATTTTATCGCATATTTATTTAAAATAGTACTTGACAAGCGAATATATATGCATTAAGCTGATGCAGATAACGACAAAGATATTTTTTAAATGGAGGAAATCAAGAATGAAGAAGCTGATCGCCCTGACGCTGTGCGTACTGATGCTGTTTGCCGCCGCCTGTTCCGCCGCCAAGGAAACCGGCGCCAAGGAAACCGGCGCCGCTGAAACATCCCCCTACGGTCTTGTGGAAGAGGGCAAGCTGCTTGTGGCGCTTAGCCCCGACTTCTCCCCGATGGAGTTTGTCGACACCTCGAAATCCGGGCAGGAACAGTACGTCGGCTTTGACGTCTCGCTCGCGGGCTTCATTGCCGAAGGGCTGGGTCTCGAGCTTGTGATCAAGCCCATGTCCTTCGACGCCTGCCAGACCGCCGTGCAGCTTGGCGCGGTCGATATGTCCATTTCCGGATTTTCCTGGACCGAGGAGCGCGCGGAGAACTTCAGCCTTTCCGATTATTACTACGCCGGCGACAACGAGACCGAGCAGACCGTCATCACCCTTGCCGAAAAGGCCGGCACCTTCTCCGAACCCGCCGACTTTACGGGCATGAAGGTTGCGGCGCAGGCGGCGTCGCTGCAGGAGAGCCTCTGCAATGAACACCTCGCCGAATACGCCTCGATCGAACTCTTCAAGAGCATCGACGACGCGGTGCTCGCGCTCAAAACCGGCAAGGTTGACGCCATCGCGGTCGCCTACGGCAACGGCGAAGCCATCATCGCCAACAACCCCGATATCGGCATGTCCGGCTTCGAGTTTGTCATCGACGAAACCGCCGCAAACAACGTCATCATGCTCAACAAGAAATCCGCCGCCCTGACCGCCGCGGTCAACGAGCTGCTCGCCAAGGCCTACGACGCGGGCCACTACGGCGCCTGGTACGACGCCGCCAAGGTGCTCGCGGGCATCGACACCGCCGCGGATATCTCCTACGACGACGAGGGCAACGTCGCGGGCTGACGCCGCTTGCAGGCATCCGCCTGCACCCGCCTGCATTCCCCGGCGGCCGGCAGCGCCACGCGCTGCCGGCCGCTCATACGAGGAACGTTTTCTCCATTAAGCGCCCGTATACGGGCCGCGGCCCCGGCAAGGAGGTAAGAAATGGATCTTGCTGTGATCCTGAGCAACATCGTTAAAATTATGGTCAAGTATTGGGACGTGTTCCTGATCAAGGGCGTGAGCGTCACCCTTTCGCTTTCAGCGATTACCGTGCTCTTCGGCGCGCTCATCGGCGGCCTGCTGGCCATGGCGCATCTTTCGCGCTACAAGCTGCTGCGCTTTGTTGTAAGCGCGTTTGTCGAGATCATCCGCGGAACGCCGATCCTTCTGCAGCTTTATTTCGGCTATTTTATCCTGCCGCTGATGTTCCCCGCGCTCGGGCTCAACGACTATTCAAGCATCGCCGTAGCACTCGTCATCAACAGCTCGGCCTATGTTTCCGAGGTGATCCGCTCCGGCATACAGGCGGTCGATAAGGGGCAGACCGAGGCCGCGCGCAGCCTCGGCCTCAACAAGGCGCAAACCATGCTGCGCGTCGTGCTGCCGCAGGCCGTCAAGAACATTCTGCCCGCGCTCGGCAACGAGTTCGTCATGATCATCAAGGAGACCTCCCTTGCCTCGACGTTCTTCGTCGGCGACCTCATGACCTCGTACCTCACCGTCAAGGGCGCGACCTTCCTTGCCTTTGAAAGCCTGCTCATCGTCGGCGTCATCTACTTTGTGCTGACGTTTGGCCTAAGCAAGCTCATCGGCATCTATGAACGCCGGCTCAAGAGCCAGGATTAACTTTTTATAAACCGGGAGGCGGTTCGATATGCATATCCATGATCCATCCAACACAGCGCAGGACGCCGGTTCCGGCGCGCCGATGATCCGCACGCTTGGACTGACCAAGAACTTTGGCAAACTCAACGTGCTGCGCGGCATCGACGAGGAGATCGCGCGCGGGGAGGTCGTATCCGTCATCGGCCCCTCCGGCAGCGGCAAAAGCACGTTTTTACGCTGTCTCAACCGGCTCGAGGAGCCGACGGGCGGCAAGATTTTCTTCGAGGGCATCGATATGACCGACAAG
>CAYMSL010000033.1:7622-16515 GCA_964393095.1 uncultured Oscillospiraceae bacterium
GCACCGGCAGAAGATGGGCATGGTGTTCCAGCAGTTCAACGTGTTTCCACACATGTCCGTCAAGGAAAACGTCACCCTCGGGCCCATGCTGCTCAAAAAGAAGACGAAGGCCGAAGCGGGCGCGCTCGCCGAGGATCTGCTCGCACGCGTGGGCATTCTCGACAAGATCGACGAGCGGCCGAATCGTCTCTCCGGCGGGCAGAAGCAGCGGCTCGCCATCGTGCGGGCGCTTGCGATGGAGCCCGACGTGATGCTCTTCGACGAGCCGACGAGCGCGCTCGACCCCGAGATGGTCGGCGAAGTGCTCGACGTGATCAAGCGGCTCGTAGAGGGCGGCATGACCACCCTGATCGTCACCCATGAGATGCGCTTTGCCCGCGAGGTCAGCGACCGCGTGCTGTTTATGGACGAGGGGCTGATCGTTGAGCAGGGCAAGCCCGAGGCGATCTTCGACCACCCGCGCGAAAAGCGCACGCAGGACTTCCTCAGCAAGGTACTCTGACGATGAACGAAAGCATTTGCAAAAAGGCCGCTCTACAGGCGATTGACGAGCAGGCGGAGCTGTTTTGCGGTATCAGCGACGACGTTTGGGGATACGCCGAGTTATCGCTCCAGGAGCACCGCTCCGCCGCGCGCTACGAAAAGGCGCTGACCGACGCGGGTTTCGCCGTGCAAAAGGGTTTGCACGGCGTGGAAACCGCCGTAACCGGCAGCTACGGACGCGGCGCGCCGATCATCGGCATACTTGGCGAATACGACGCGCTCTCGGGCCTTTCGCAGCAGGCCGGCGTCGCCGTACGTCAACCGGAGGCGGACATGGAGTCCGGCCACGGCTGCGGGCACCACCTGCTCGGCGCGGGCGCGTTCGCGGCGGCGTTTGCCGTCAAGCGCTATCTGGAAGAAAGCGGTAAGCCCGGCACGGTGATCTTCTACGGCTGCCCCGGCGAAGAGGGCGGCGCCGCCAAAGCCTTTTTTGCCAAGCATGGCGAATGGACACAGCTCGACGCGGCGTTTAGCTGGCATCCCGACGACGCAAACCAGGTGTCCTCCGGCAGCTGCATGGCCTGCATTCAAACGGAATACCGCTTCAGCGGCCTTGCCGCCCACGCGGCGGGCGCACCCGAGCAGGGGCGCAGCGCACTCGACGCCGTGGAGCTTATGAACATCGGCGTGCAATACCTGCGCGAGCATATGGGCAAGACCGCCTCGGTTCACTACGCGATCACCGACGCGGGCGGGTTCTCCCCCAACGTCGTGCAGCCCAGGGCAAAGGTGCTCTACATGGTACGCGAAAGCGGCGCGCACGAGGCGCTTAAACTGCAGCGGCGCGTTGATATGATCGCCGACGCCGCCGCGATGATGACCGAGACGACGCTCGAGCGGCGCTTTATCGACGGTACGGCGAACACCGTGCCGAACCGCGCGCTCGAAACGCTGCTGTATCAGAACTTCGCCGCGCTCGGCGTACCGTGCTACACAAACGACGAGCTTGCCTTCATGGCGACGCTGCAAGCAACCTATGCCGCACAGGTTTCGGGGCTGCCCGGACTCGCGGCCCGGTGCGACGAATCCCTATCTGAGCTTGTCGAGGAGATGAGCGACGGCGGCCGGCGCACGCTCAACGATTTTCTGATGCCGCAGTGCTTCAGCACGCAGACCATGCCCGGCTCGACGGATGTCGGCGACGTAAGCTGGCAAACGCCCACCGCCCAGATCAACGTGGTCACATACCCGAGCCTGTGCCCGGGCCACTCGTGGCAGAACGTCGCCGCGGGCAAGACCTCCGTGGCGCACAAGGGCATGCTGCACGCGGGCAAGGTGCTCGCCGCGGCCGTCATCGACATCATCGACGATCCCGCGCTGCTTGAAAGCGCGCGCGCCGAGTTTGCCGGACGCACGAAGGCCGGTTTCCTCTCCCTGATACCGGACGGCGCGAAACCGGAGATCGCGTAGGCGCGTTCCTGCGGGGAACGCGGCAAACTTCATCTGTTCGATCAAACCGGCGCCCCGGAGCGCCGGTTTCTTTTGTCTGCCGGCAGACCCGCAGAATGGATGCCGCCGCCCGGAGACACAATAACGCGGCGGCGAGGCGTATCCGGTCGAAACGGGTTCGCCCGCAAACGGAGGCTCCTTTTCCCCGTTTCCCCGGCGCAAACCCCGAAAAACGCCCGGCAAAAGCGATATCCGTCGAATCCGCCTGCGCAAAAGGGTTGACGCGCAAAGGTCAATCTTTATATAATAAATTTGTATAGCGTTTTTAACCATAGTTTCCAACTTGGAGAAGAAAGGTGCCAATATGATGACAAACAACAAGAAGCTACTCGCATGGGTAAAGGAAGTTCAGGATCTGTGCGAACCCGACCAGGTCTATTGGTGCGACGGTTCGCAGGAGGAGAACGACCGCCTGCTCGCCGAAATGGTGGCAAGCGGCATGGCCACCCCGCTCGACCCCGAAAAGCGCCCGGGCTCCCTGCTCTTCCGCAGCGATCCTTCGGACGTCGCCCGCGTCGAGAACAGAACATTCATCGCCTCCAAAACGCAGGAGGAGGCGGGCCCGACCAACAACTGGGTCGACCCCGTCGAACTCAAGAAGACCATGAGCGCCCTTTACAAGGGCTGCATGCACGGCCGCACCCTGTACGTGATCCCCTTCTCGATGGGCCCCATCGGCTCGCCCATCTCCAAGATCGGCGTTGAGATCACCGACAGCGCGTATGTCGTAACCAATATGCGCATCATGACCCGCATCGGCGACAAGGTGCTCGAAATCCTCGGCGACGAAGGCGAGTTTGTCCCCTGCCTGCACTCCGTCGGCGCGCCGCTCGAAAAAGGCCAGGAGGACTCGAGCTGGCCCTGCGCCCCGATTGAGCAGAAGTACATCAGCCACTTCCCCGAGGAGCGTCTGATCTGGTCCTACGGCTCCGGCTACGGCGGAAACGCGCTGCTCGGCAAGAAGTGCTTCGCGCTGCGCATCGCCTCCGTGCAGGCGCGCGACGAGGGTTGGCTTGCGGAGCATATGCTGATTCTGCGCCTTACCGACCCCGAGGGCAATAAGACCTACGTCACCGGCGCGTTCCCGAGCGCCTGCGGCAAGACCAACCTCGCGATGCTGATTCCGACCATCCCGGGCTGGAAGGTTGAAACGATTGGCGACGATATCGCCTGGATGAAGTTCGGCAGCGACGGCCGCCTCTACGCCATCAACCCCGAGGCCGGCTTCTTCGGCGTCGCCCCTGGCACCTCGGACAAATCCAACCCCAACGCGATGCACAGCATCGAGAAGAATACGATCTTTACGAACGTCGCCCTCACCGACGACGGCGACGTGTGGTGGGAAGGCCTGGACGCCGGAGTCCAAGGACCCCGCGGCGCATCCCAACGCGCGCTTTACCGCGCCCGCCTCGCAGTGTCCCGTCATCGCACCCGAGTGGGAAGACCCGGCCGGCGTGCCGATTTCGGCGATCCTCATCGGCGGACGGCGCCCGCGCACGATCCCGCTTGTGCACCAGAGCTTCGATTGGACACACGGCATCTTCTCCGGCTCCATCATGGGCTCGGAGATCACCGCCGCCGCGATCTCGGCCAAGATCGGCCAGGTTCGCCGCGACCCGTTCGCGATGCTGCCGTTCATCGGCTACAACGTGTGCGACTACCTGCAGCACTGGCTTGATATCGGGGCGAAGACCACGCCGGACAAGCTGCCGAAGATCTTCTACGTCAACTGGTTCCGCAAGGGCGAGGACGGCAAGTTCCTCTGGCCGGGCTTCGGCGAGAACAGCCGCGTACTCAAGTGGGTCATCGAGCGCGTGAGCGGCAAGGCGGACGCGGTCAAGACCGCCATCGGCTACCTGCCGCGCAAGGAAGACCTTTACCTCGACGGTCTCGACATCTCCGACGCGGCCATGGACGAGCTGCTTCACCTCGACAAGGAGGAATGGCAGGCTGAGGTCGCGTCCATCAAGGAGCATTACGCCAACTACGGCGAGAAGATGCCCGAGGAGCTCGTGGCCGAGCTCAAGGCGCTCGAGAAGCGCGTCGACGCGATGTAAGCGCATAACGAACCCCGACGGGGCGCGTACCACGCGGTATGCGCCCCGCTGTTATGTGCCGCGCGGCGGCGGGTGCGGTTCCCTCCCGCCCGCGAAACGAAATATTTGCAGATTGTATACATTCTCGCAATACTCTCGCCGCGCGCAGGCCTTAAACTGTCAATATATATGGCAGCAACACGCAATGATGTTGGATGCGGATGATGTGAGGTAACCTTCCTTGATGCGGCAAGTGCAAGAGATCGTCAGTCAGGTACGCAAGGTCGTCGTCGGCAAGGACACCGTCATCGCAAGCATCCTCATGGCCATGCTTGCGCAGGGCCACGTGCTGCTTGAGGACGTGCCGGGCGTGGGCAAGACCACGATGGCGCTGGCCTTCTCGCGGGCGATGGATCTTTCCTACAAGCGCATGCAGTTTACGCCGGACGTGATGCCCTCCGACATCACGGGCTATACCACGCTGCAAAACGGCGGCGCGGCGGGCGTATACGTGCCGGGCGCGGCCATGTGCAATCTCTTTCTTGCGGACGAGATCAACCGCGCCTCGAGCAAGACGCAGTCGGCGCTGCTCGAGGTCATGGAGGAAAACAGCATTACGGTGGACGGAATCACGCACGCCGTACCGCAGCCGTACCTCGTGATCGCAACCCAGAACCCGGCCGGCTCCTCCGGCACGCAGCCGCTTCCGGAATCGCAGCTCGACCGCTTCATGGTACGGCTCTCGATGGGCTATCCCGACCGCCGCAGCGAGGTGGAGATGCTGCGCCGCCACCAGAACGCCGTCTCGCTCGACTCCGTCAACCGCGTCATCTCGCCAAACGACCTTGCCATGATGCAGCACGAGGTCGACAGCATCTATGTCTCCGACGTGCTCTTTGCTTATATGACCGAACTCGCCTCCTGGACGCGCGCGCAGTCCGCCATCCGCTTTGGCGTCAGTCCGCGCGGCACGATCGCGCTGCTTCGCATGTCCAAGGCCTCCGCCTACCTCTCCGGCCGGGATTACCTGATCCCGCAGGACGTGCAGACCGTCTTTGAAAACGTCTGCGCGCACCGCATCCTGCTCAGCCCCCGCGCGCTCGTGAGCGGAATCACCGAGCAGCAGCTCATCAAGCGCGCGCTTTCGCAGGTGCAGGCGCCCGTGGTGGTATAAGGCGATGAGCGGGAGCCGGATTCTCTACTTTTACGCGCTGCTCTTCTCGTTTGTGCTGTTTGTGTTCTTCGATCTTTACCTCTTTCATCTGCTGTTTCTCTTCTTTTTGATGCTGCCGCTTGTCTCGCTGCTTTTGACGCTGCCTCTTTGCCGCGCCGTGCGTTATAAAATGGAAATCGAGGACGACATCGTACCCAAGGGCGTCTCGTCCATCAGTTTGACGGCGCAGAACGCCAGCTTCTTGCCCTGCGCCTGCGTGCGCGTACGCCTAAGCCGCGCCAACGCCCTTGGTCGCGTGGACGGCCGCTATGTCGAGGCGGCGCAGGAAACCGTGCGCTTTTCGCTGGGGCCGCGCAGCGCCTTTATGGCCCGCCCGGCGCTCGATCTCGCGCACTGCGGCCGCGTGGATATCGATATCCTCCGCGTCAGCGTCTCTGATACGCTGGGCCTGTTCTCCCTCCCCGTGCCGAGCAAAAACGGCCGCGTAAGCGCCGGGAGCGTCTACGTGCTGCCGGAGCCGCAGCGCCGCGCGATACAGACCGACGAGGCCGCGGACCTCGGACTCGACAGCGCGACCTACTCCGGCGAAAAGGCGGGCGGCGACCCTTCGGAGATCTTCCAGCTGCGCGACTATCGGCCGGGAGATCCAAGGCACAGCGTCCACTGGAAGCTCAGCAGCCGCATGGACCGCCTGATCGTGCGCGAGTTCGGCCTGCCGCTCAATCCCTCGCTGCATTTTCTGCTCGAATTGTGCATGGACGCGGACGCTGCCGCGGCGGAGCATCTGCTTGCCACGGCGCTCGCCTTTTCGGAATACCTCATCGCGCGCGAGGTCGTGCATTCCCTAAGCTGGCTCGGCGAGGAGGGCATGCTGCATACCGTTTCGGTCACGGGCGCGGATACGCTCGCCTCCGTGCTGCACGAACTGCTTGCGTTAAACGCGCAGAAGCGCTGGAGTACGCTCGAGCACTTTGCCCTCGGGGCCGCGCCGCAGTCCGAAACGCACCTTGTCTACCTCATCGCGGGCACGCTTGCAACGCCCGCGGAGGGCGAGGGCGCGGAACGGCTGCTCGCAACCCTTTCGGACCTCCACATCTGCCGCCGCATGACGCTGATGCCGGAGCGCTGCTCGCTTGAGATTGCCAAGGCCTTTCTCGACCTCGGCTGCGAGGTACAGCTCCTCGACGGCAGCGTCCCGGTCGTGGAGGCGGAGCAGGAGCCATGAGCGCGCGCTTTAGGCATCGCGCCGCGGCACGCAAGCCGGGCGGAACGCATGGCGCGCGGCTGATTCGCGCCCTGCAGCAAACGGTGGTGCTTACCCTTGCGTTAATCGGCTCTCTTTTTGCGCTGCTAACGAGCTATGGGCTCACGGTAGAGACCGCGCGCGTGGTCTGGATGGCGCTTGCCTTTGCCGCGCTCTTTGTTGTTGTCTTTTCCGTCGAGCGCCGTGGCGTTCTGCTGCTCATCTGCCTTCTCGCGGCGGCGTTCTCGATCTGGTATCATGCCGAAGCGCTTCTGCAGGGGTTTCTGCTGCTAATGGACGGGGCGCTCATACCGCTTTCGTTGCGCCTGCCGGACGTGCTGCAAAACCTGATGCGCACCGACATCGCCGAGCCGCTTCGGCTCATGAGCATGGCCCTGACGGCGCTGCTGTTTTTCGTCGCGCTGTCGGCGGGATATTTTGTGGTTTGGCGTTCGAGCGTATGGGGGCTGGCGCTTTCGACACTGCCGCTGCTTTTACCCGCGCCCTTCTTCTCGCTTGCGCCCGCGCGCGTCCCCTTCTTCTGCCTGCTCGCGGCGCATCTGATGCTCTTTGTGCTAAACGGCGTCAAGCGCATCCCCTCGTCGCTGACGCGGACGGGGCCTTTGGCGTTGGCCTGTTCGAAACAGGAGTTGGCCGCGCAGCGCTCGGCGCAGCAGCTCGTCGCTCTTTTCGCGCTGCCGCTGATCGCGCTTACGGCGCTGCTTGCGGGTTGGATTCTCCCGGAGCGCGGCTATACGCGGCCGGAGTCGATCGAGGCGCTGCAGCAAAGGGCCTTCTCCCTCGATATCCGCGGGGATTTGATCTGGAAGAGCAACGACGGCCTGACCCGCGGCAGCCTGCGCGGCCTTGCGAACATTCGCTTTACGGGCGACGCCGCGCTCAAGGTGCGCGTCTCAGATCAGCGGCCGCTCTATCTGCGCGACTTTGCCGGCGCGGTCTTTACCGCGGATGGCTGGACAGACGTCTCTAGCGCGGTCTACGCGCGATACGCCCTGGGCTTTTCGGCCGTCCCGCCGCAGAATCTTCTCGCGGCGGCCATGGCGGCGGGTTCGCAGCGCTTTGAAACGTATACCCTGTCGGTAAGGAATGTTGCGGCCACCCCGTCCTCCATCTGGACGCCGCCCGGACTTGTGACCACGGCAGGGGAACTTGGCGCGACCAACGTGCGGGATACGGCGCTCGGCTATGGCGGCGCGGTGCACGGAGACGGCTATACGATCGAAGCGCTGGCCTGCAACGCGGTTCCCTCCGCCCTTACGCTTCCCGGCGCAGCCGCGGACGCCGCCGCCCTTAGAAGCGCGTATCTTGCCGCCGCCGGCAGCGCCGCGGGGCTTTCGAGCGCCGCGGGAGAGGACGCGCGAGAGGTGCTGCGTTCCGCCGAGAACTACATCGGCTACATCTTTGACGTCTATACCGCGCTGCCGGAGGAAACGCGGCTCGCGGCGGAACGGCTTTGCGGCGTCTACGGCCTCGCGCTGAGTCGGGACGGCAATACGCTGCGCCTCTCGGAAACCTGCGGCAGTCTCTATCGCCTGCTCTCCGCGCGCTGCGTCTATGCGTACGCGCCGCCGCAGATTCCGGCGGACGCGGACTTTGCCACGTATTTTCTCGAGGAGAGCCGCCGCGGCTACTGCGTACACTTTGCCACGACCGCGACGGTGCTCCTGCGCGCGCTCGGCATACCGGCGCGCTACGCCGAGGGCTATATCGTCGTCAGCGACGACTATGATAAGCAGCCCGACGCCGAGGGTTATATCGACATTGAAGACACGCACGCCCACGCCTGGGTGGAGGTGTTCGACCCGGCGCAGCTCGAGTGGATCCCCGTGGAGATGACGGCCAGCGGCAGCGGCGGCGGCGCGCCCGCGCCGGATGAGACCCCCGAAGCAAGCGCCGAACCCGAACCCGCCACGCCCGAACCCGAAAGCGAACCGACGCCGCAGATTGCGCCAAGCGCCACACCCACGACGGATGCGGGCGCGCCCGAGCCGTCCCCGACGGCGGGAGCCGGAGACTCGATGACCATATCCGAAACCAGCCCGACGCCGGGGCCCGCAGAGCAGCGTAACCCCGATGACGGCGAAGCGTCCGCCGAGGGCGGCGCGGCGCCCGAGGAGAGCGCAACCTCGCAGGATAGCGGCGCGCCGGGCGATGCGGAGCATACCGCCGGTGTGCCATTGTGGCCGCTGTTTCTCCTTCTTCCGCTTGCGATCGGGCCCCTGCTCGCGTTCGGCTGGCGCAGTACGCGACGGAAACGCCTAAAGAAGCAGTTCTCTCAGCGGAACACAAACGCCGCCGTGCTAGCCATCTGCCGGTTTACCCTGGATATGCTGCGTTTTGCCGGCTGCACGCCGCTTAACGCGCTGCAAATGCCCGAGGACTATGCGCAAAGCGCCCTCAAGACCCTTCCCTGGCTCGACGGCGCAC
>CAYMSL010000034.1:0-16263 GCA_964393095.1 uncultured Oscillospiraceae bacterium
AATCCCGCACAAATCCGGCAATTTTAAATCTGTATTCTATACGCTCGCCTCTAGGCTTAGGGTAGAGTAAGGAATGATAGAGTTGTATAGCAGGGTGGGGTGTAGCGCGTAGCGCGTAGGGTTGAGGGGTGTAGAGAACAAGTGAAGGGACAAGAAACAAAGTGCATCAGCAGGGGGAGCACAAGGGTAATGGTTTCCCCTGCTGGCGAGTTGTGCGGGGGTTAGAAATTAATGATTAGGAATGAGTGCTTGCGGCTCCCGCAGAAGACACCCCACGAAAAGCTCGCATCTGGCGAGTTAAACGCTACTCTTAATACAAACCCCGCTCGGCCCGCTCAAAAGTTGCAGGCAGAACCTCTCTGAAGCTCATAGAGCATGTTGGCGAGCGGCGCCGATCAAATGCCAAGTATATTTTTTAATAATTGCCAGTCCTTTTGGGCAAATACTCTTCGTTTCTCAACATCAATATCTACATCATTTCGACCGATACGTGTTGCCATTTCCCAAAACTGAAGTGCTGGGTTTTGCGTTTCTTTGGACACTACAATAGCGGAAATCAATGGTAATTTCTGCGCATTGCATTCTGTGCTAAGAGCGCCTAAATAAGGGCCTAACCCTCGCTGATTAATGCATGCCGCATATCCGAGTTCACTATATGTTATTGGCCTCTGTATTGCACCAAAATTATCTATCCACTTAAATAACTCTAATGCAATAATCGAGTCGTGGGGATTCCGAGCCTGCTCCTCGACAAGATCGTCGAACGGCAGGAAATCATAGAAGAGCGGAAAGCCCAACAGGCTGAACACTACCACGATCATGGTCTGATCTGCTGCAACTGCAACGGCACCCCCCGAAACCCCAATACCATTGAGCGCGGCTTCAAGATGCTTTTAAAAAGGTCGGGACTGGCGGACATGCGGCTGCATGATCTTCGGCACACCTACGCCACACGCTTGCTTGGCCTAAGTGTTGATTTAAAAACGATTTCCCAAATGCTTGGGCATACGTCAATTAAAACAACCGCCGATATCTATATCGCTAAGAGCGATGAAGCGGCTTCCCGTGCGGCGAAAGCAATCGAGAGCTTGCTTGAAGTCCCAGTGTCACCAAATATCGTACAATCCGACATGGGCAATCATATTGGCGCAGTTAACCAAAGTTAATATTGGCATGAGACGCCAAGAGTTTTAGGCGCAAAGTTCCCGAGGACGGGAACTTTTGGCTAATTCGATAAAAGCTGTTTGTTTTACGTCAAGTATAACCTTATCGTACCGTATGCGTGAGTCAAATCAGCGTTACATTATAAACATAATGGGAAACCCGAAAGCTTCATATTCATATAAGTCTATGCGCTTTCAATTGTTCTGTAGTAATATAAGATCATTGGGTCTTCTCTCCTTTTTGTTCACTGCTTGTCTATATAGGCAGCGCATGAGGGGCAGAATCCGTGCTCAAGCGCATCCGCATCTACCAATTCGCCGCAACGTTCACATTTCACCAGTTCATTTTCATATCCACAATAACAGCACCTACCTATAGATAGGAAAGTTTCATCGATGGATACGCCAAATTTTACGCATTGCTCACAGGGGAAGTCGGCGACAAACTGCACCGCGCCCTTATTCTCGTAGGCAAGTGCGTCAAGCTTTACTGGATAAGGATTCAAAGACTCAATGGTATCAAACAGTTCATCTCGAAAATCATCCAGTTCAGAAGTATCATACTCGGAATTATCAGTGGCTACCATGATACTCTCTTCGCCCTCATAGCCGTTCCCATTGTGAAAATGCACTTCTGCCTTGCAGATTTCATCTCCGGCTCCGTCTTTTGCAACTATATAGCAAGTGCTGTCTGCGCCGAGGTCATCATCGACAGAATACTGCGCTATAGTATCAATCCTTGCACTGCCATCTTCCACTGCCGGGCATGATATCGAGAAAATGACCTCCCCCTTAGTGGGTGTGGAGAAATCGGAAATTTCATAACAAACATCTAAATGATACCGTTGATAGACTGCACCGAAAAGATCGCGCAGAACTTCATCAAACCAGTCTTTGATTCCACTTTCATCTAGTATGTCCATCCCAGTCTCACTCGCCAGTCGATCACGATAATACTCGCGCTCGTATTCGGCATCTTCATGTTCTGCTTCCCATGTTTGAAGTACTTCATCTGCTGTCTCTTCACGCTCGAACTTGGCATCGGCTGATAAGATGAGTGAACCCATAGTCTTAAAATCCTTCAGAATTACCTGATAGGCACTCCACGACAGCACTTTGCTGTGAGCAATATGATTCCGATCTTCGATGAATGCGTGGGCGGCAGTTTTGAAAGCATCCGGATCATCAATGTACGGGACGAAAAGATCATCCCATATTTTCTTATCTACAGTCCGCCGGGCTTTGATATAATCAGCTATGCTGCCACCTGTGACCTTCTGTTTAGCTCCCATCTCCTGAACCTTTGCATAATCTTGTTGGCTCAGGATAACATTATCTTTGAAGATAGCACCCTCAAATATTATCCCTGCCAAAGTTTCAAGCGTCATGGAGAGAAAATCTGCATTGATGTTGTCAAACTCAGGAACACGCTGAATGAACTTTTCTTTCAGGCTCTTTACCGATTCAGCACCTTTCTCCAGCCCGGCTTTTTTGATCCAGTTTACACCAAGAAAGTGAATCAGCACTTTGGTGGCGAAGGCCCTCAGGTTGTTTTCAACTGTGAACGCCTTCTCATAGGCTTCTTTACATAGCGCGGCTGCTTGCTCATCCACAAGCCATGTGCATTCCTGCCAGTCAGGGAAGAGCCGGTTCTTCAGCGCAATTTTCAGATCTTCGAGCTTCTGGTCGTAACTCTCTGTTTCTGGTGCCGTGATGGCAATTTCCAGACGAGCCGCTTCACCGTTATAGGTGTTGATGGCAAAGGATATGTTGTACTCGGAACCAGCTGTTGAAGAGAGCGTAAACGTTTCATTTGCAATGCGCTCACATGAGCCGAGGTATATTTGATTAGCCCAATCTGAAGGTGCGAGGGCTTTGAACACATCCGTTACAATATTCTTGCAGTAGTCATCACCATGATAATGTTCTACACGGATGTCTTCAAATTCTTCAGAATGCTCCATCGTCCAAGTATACAACTGATCCATATTCTTAATGCCGTCCATTGACAATAATATACGCATTTTACTGTCTGCCTCTCTCCGCCATGCGGTTTCTTCACTTTCCTTATCAGGTTATCGTTCCATTCTTTATGTAATAGTTAATGTTATGATCTCTACAAAATCGAACTACTATTTCAGCCTGTTCGTTGTAAAACGCTCTGTGTTTCGTAAATGCTGATATCTCCTTGCTGTAGTTTGTCCGACCAAATATAATGCGTTTTACAAACGATATTGTATTTAGGATTTCCGTTAAGTTCTGCTGTATAAGGTTTGGAGTTGGATACGGTTCAATGCTCACCCACGTCTTACAGTCCCTGATGTGGAGTGCTTCAAGTGCCGCAATTCGTTCTGCATAAGACGACGCACCAGGTTCAGTTCTTTTTCGATAATCCTCATCAAGAGATATAAGTGTTATCCCATATTCATTATCAGAAGATTGCTCCGCCAATTCTATGGGCAGCAATCCCTTAGTAAGAACGGTGCAACGAATTCCGGCAGTATTGAGTTTTTTGATCGAAGCCATGTGTATTGGACTTACCACTTCGAAACCCCAATATTACCTAATACCATAGAATCCAGCATTAGCAATCGCATTAGCACGATTAGCGAAAATGGGTGCTGCCATGAAGTGCTCAAGCTTTCCGAGCATGAAAAAGTCCCCGAAGTCGGGGACTTTTGGCGGAGAGAGTGGGATTCGAACCCACGTTACCTTTAAGGGGTAAACACGATTTCCAGTCGTGCGCCTTCGACCAGCTCAGCCATCTCTCCATGGTTTAAATCGCGCATTTCGTATCATACACGAACGCGCGCCGTTTTGCAAGTCCTTTCTTGCGCGCATTCGCATTGGACGCGTACACGCCCCGCGGTATCCGATCAACCCGCAGCCTCCGCCGGCGAATACAACTCCGGATAGAGCGCGCGGTAATTTTCGTAAGCCTCCATGACCCGCTTATAATAGGTCGCGGTCGCCTCAAACGGTATGCTCGTAAGCTCGCCGCCGCTTGAAAAGCGCTCGTCGGAGAGCCAGTTTTCCACGCTCTTATGTCCGGCGTTGTAGGCCGCCACAACCTGCATGACGTTGCTGTTGAAGCGTCCGTTGAGAAAGTTGAGATACCAGCAGCCAAAGTGAACGTTCGTCTCGGGATCGTAGAGCAGCGGCCCTTCATATACGCCGTCCATATCGAGTTTGTGCGCGATCCACTCCCCCGTATCGGGCATAACCTGCATGAGCCCCACCGCGCCGCGATGGCTCACCGCGTTGGGATCGTTGCTGCTCTCACAGCGCATGATCGCCGTAACGAGATACGGATCAAGCTCATACGCCAACGCATACTTCGCAATCAGTTCGGTATAGGCGGTGGGATATGTTTCAAGCGCGCGTTTGTGCCGCGCCTCCTGTTCAGCCAGGTACACGCCGAACGCCGCACAGCAGAGCAGCACGAATGCGCCAAGGGCGATCGTGGCGATCTGCATGCCGGAGAGACGGTGTTTCACTTTTGGTCTTTTATGCGTACGGCAGCGGTTCATACATGAAACTCTGTCAGCCGCTCGTAGAGCCGGTCGGCCTGAACAAGCAGTTCTTCGAGCGTAGCGTTGTTGTCCAGTATTTCGTTTGCAAGCAGGCGTTTCTCTTCCTCGGGCATCTGGGAACGTATGCGCTTTTGCACGGCTTCAACGGCAGCACCGTCCCGCGCCGCCACGCGGCCGACGCGCGCCGCTTCGCTCGCGACGACGAGCACCGTATGATCCATATCGCGGTGCATGCCGCTTTCAAACAGCAGCGGCACGTCGAATACGGCAATCGCGCCCGGCCTCTGTGCAAGCGCGCGATCCGCCGTTCCAAGCAGCGTTGCAATGACATACGGATGCACGATGCCGTTGAGCCGTTCGCGTTTTGCCGGGTCGGCAAAGACGATGTGCGCCAAAGCGGCGCGATCGATTGTTCCGTCCGCGCGCAGGATACCGCCGCCAAACGCCTCCGCCACCGCTTCGTAGCAGGCGCCATCCCGCTCAAGCGCGCTGCGGGAGAGCGCATCCGCGTCCAGTACAAGCGCGCCGCGCTCGCCAAGGCGTTTGGCCACCGTCGTTTTGCCGGAGCCGATGCCGCCCGTAAGCCCGATTCGTCGATAACCGCGCGCGCTCATTTCGTTTCAAACCAGCTATGGCCGACCTTGACGTCCGCCTCAAGCGGCACGCGCAGCTCGGCCACATGCTCCATGCAGTCGTGCACAAGGGAAACAACCTCGTCCTGCTCGGCCGGCGGCACATCGAAGATCAGCTCGTCGTGCACCTGAAGGATCAGCTTGGCCTTCAGGCCGCGCTCGGAGAGCAGCGGAACCACGCGCACCATCGCGAGTTTGATGATATCGGCCGCGGCCCCCTGAATCGGCATATTCATGGCGACGCGCTCGCCGAACGAACGCGTGTTGTAGTCGGAACTTGCAAGCTCCGGCATCGGGCGGCGGCGCTCGAACATCGTCCTGGCATAGCCGTTCTGCCTGGCAAGTTCCACGCTTTCATCGAGGTAGGCCTTCACGCGCGGATAGCGCGCAAAGTACATGCGGATGTACTCGCCCGCCTGCCGCACGGGGATATCGAGGTTGCGCGCGAGGCCGAAGTCGCTGATGCCGTAGACGATGCCGAAGTTGACGGCCTTGGCCGCGCTGCGCAGATCGCCCGTCACCTCGTCGAACGGCACGCCGAATACCTCGCTTGCCGTCGTACGGTGGATGTCCCGCCCGTCGCGAAACGCGGCGATCATGCCCTCGTCGCCGCTGATATGCGCAAGCAGCCTTAGCTCGATCTGCGAATAGTCCGCGTCCACGAGCACGTTGCCCTCGGAGGCGACGAACGCCCTGCGGATCTGCCTGCCCTGCTCGGTGCGCACCGGGATATTCTGCATGTTCGGCTCGGTGCTCGAGATGCGCCCCGTGGCCGTGACGCATTGGTTAAACTGCGTTCTTACGCGCCCGTCGCGGCCGCTGCGCACGGCAAGCAGGCCGTCGACGAACGTGCTCTTGAGCTTTGTGATAAAACGGTATTGCAGAATCGGCTCGATCGCAGGATGGCGCTCGCGCAGCGCTTCGAGCGTGTCCGCGTCCGTCGAATAGCCGGATTTCGTCTTGCGCTGCGCCGGCAGCCCAAGTTTGTTAAAGAGCACCTCGCCAAGCTGCTTGGGCGAGAGGATGTTGAAGCTTTCGCCGGTAAGCTCGTAGACGCGCGCGGCGAGCCGCTCGCTTTCACGTTTGAACTGCTCGGAAAGTTCAAGGAGGATCGCTTCGTCCACGCGGAAGCCCTCGCGCTCCATGTCAAAGAGCACGCTCGAAAGCGGCAACTCCATCTCCTCATAGAGCCGTGTCATACCAAAGCGCTCAAGGCGGCTTTGCATGTCCTTACGCACGAAAAACAGCAGCGCCACGTTCGCCCCGGCATTCGGGTCGAACCTCTGGCAGAGCGCTTCAAGGGACTGCGCCGGACGCGTGGCGTTGAGCAGGTAGTCGGCAATCATCGCGTCGAACACCGCGGCGCGCAGCGCGACGCCGAATTGATCGAGCAGGTGGCGCAGGCGCTTGGTATCAAACGCGAGCACCCTGGCCCGCTCGTTTTCAAAAATCGGCCGCAGCGCGGTCCAGATCTCGCGCTCGTCGATCGGCGTGGAAAAAAGATCGCCACCCGGCGCGATGGTGTAGCGCCGCGCGCCGTCAAAGGCAAACGAGATGCAGGCTCCGGCGTCTATCGCGATCTCTTGCCGCATGGCGGCGTCGCCGAGCACGGAGCGAAGCTGACCGATGGTTTCAATGGCGACCTGTTCGATCTCGGCATGCGTTTGCGAAGCCGCCGCCATGTCCGATTGTGGCAGGCGCGAGGCGACGCCGCGCAGCTCGAGCGCGATCAAACGCGTTCTTGCCGCACCCATGTGCTCCGGCACAAAGCGAGAATCCTCGAGCGAGCAGGTAAGCGGCACGTCGGTTTCGATGGTGCCGAGCCGGTAACTCATGCGCGCGGAATCCGCGTTGTTTGCGATCTTCTCGCCGAGCTTGCCCTTGATCTCGTGCGCATGGGCAAGCACGTTCTCCATATCGCCGTATTCGCCGAGCAGCTTGAGAGCGGTCTTTTCGCCGACGCCGGGAATGCCGGGAATGTTGTCCGAGCTGTCGCCCATGAGGCCCTTAAGATCGCGCATATGCGCTGGCGAAAGGCCGTACTGCTCCATGAGCGCGGCGGGATCGTATTCGACCGTCTCGCTGATGCCCTTCTTCGTGAGGAGCACGTGGGTGTGTTTGCCGACAAGCTGCAATGCGTCGCGGTCGCCCGTCACGAGCAGCGCGTCGACCCCCTGCGCTTCGCAGCGCTTCGCGAACGTGCCGAGGATGTCGTCCGCCTCGTAGCGCGGGCACTCGCAGACAGCCACGCCCATGGCGGCAAGCAGTTCTTTGAGGATCGTAAACTGACCGCGAAGCTCGTCCGGCGTTTCCGCGCGGCCGGCTTTATATTCCTCGTATTCTTCGTGGCGAAACGTCGGCCCATGCATGTCGAAGGCCACGACCAGATAATCCGGCTTCTGTTCGGCCAGTTTGAGCAGCATGCTCAAAAACCCATGCAGCGCGCCGGTGGGCACCCCGTCGCGCGTCGTCATGGGCGGCAGCGCGTGATATGCGCGGTGCATCAGGCTGTTGCCGTCGATTGCGATAAGCCTCTTCAAGGACATCCCTCCGTTCGAACGAATTCCGGGCTAAAACCCGAGCGGATTACGTCGTAGACCATCGGCGAAGCGCCGGCCTTTTCCGGCCCAATCTTCACCGCGCGGCGCATCGTCGAGATCGCGTCGTCGAGGTTTGACGCGTCGTTGACATAGAGCGTGCAGATGGGTTCGTCCTTCTCGATCGCGTCGCCCACGCGCTTATGCATCACAAGCCCTACGGCGGGGTCGATCGCGTCGGCCTGCGTCGCGCGGCCCGCGCCAAGCACCTGCGCCGCGCGCCCGATAAGCTCGGCCTCCATGCCGGCGATATAACCGCGCTCTTTCGCGCACACGGGCACAAGCCGCTTCGCCGCGCAGAGCTCGCCCGCGCGTTCCGGCGTCAGCAGCGCGTCGTCTCCGCCGAGCGCACGGATCATATCGCGCAGCTTGGCGATGCCCTTCCCGCTTTCAAGCGCGTGTTTGAGCATACCGCGCGCCTGCTCGTCCGTGCCCGCAAGGCCGGAAAGCCGCAGCATCTCGCCCGCAAGCAGCATGCAGACCTCGTAGAGCGCATCGCCCTCCGGCACAAGGCCGCAGAGCAGCTCTACCGCTTCGCGCACCTCGAGCCCGTTGCCCACCGCCATGCCGAGCGGCTGATTCATATCGGTTACGACCGCGACGACCTCGCGGCCGAGATGCCGGCCCATGGCGACCATGAGGCGCGCGAGCGTTTGCGCCTCCTCGACGGTCTTGACAAACGCGCCGCTGCCGACCTTGACGTCGAGCACGATCGCGTCCGAGCCGGCGGCAAGCTTCTTGCTCATGATGCTCGCGGCGATGAGCGGCACGCTTTTAACGGTGCCGGTTACGTCGCGCAGCGCGTACATCTTCTTATCCGCCGGAACAAGGTTGCCCGTTTGGCCGATCACGCAGACGCCGTGTTCGCGCACGATATCCTTGAAGCGTTCGATCGTCTGCTCGACGCATACGCCCGGTATCGACTCGAGCTTATCGATCGTGCCGCCGGAAAACGCGAGCCCGCGCCCGGACATCTTGGCGACCGTACCGCCGCAGGCCGCAACGAGCGGCGCAACAACGAGCGTCGTCGTATCGCCTACGCCGCCGGAGGAATGCTTATCGACCTTCACGCCCGCAAGGTCGCTTAAATCGACGGTATCACCCGAGCGCATCATCGAGAGCGTCAAATCCGCGGCTTCGCGCTCATCCATGCCGTTTAGCACGATGGCCATCATCAGCGCGGACATCTGGTAATCCGCAATAGCGCCCTCCGTAAAGCCCTCGACGGCAAAGGCGATCTCCTGCGTCGTCAGCGCCTCGCGCGCGGCCTTCTTTTCAATGACGTCAACCATCCTCACAGCGTTGTCCCCCTTACGTTAAAAATGCTGATGATCAAACCGGCGCGAACGCGCAGCCGTGATGCACCGCTAGCCGCTTATGCCGATGCGCCCGAAGAACGCGCGCGCCGCCTCGTCGAACGTCGCGCCATCGAGCAATTCCGGCTCCGCGTCGCCGATCTTGGCGTAGAAACGGCCGTCCGGCGAAAAGGCGAGCGCCGCGGCGCGCTTATGCGCGCGGCGGCCGTGATAGAGCAGCGTATCCGCCGTCGGGCCGAGCAACAAACCGTGCTCGTCAAGCAGGCGAGTCAGCACGATGAGCCAATCCGCGTGGGCAAGTCTTGCGTCAAGGCCGCCCGTTTCAAGCACCGCCTCGATGCCGGAGCGGAAGCGTACCGGATTATCATGCCCCGCGCGCTCGCCCACGCGCCGCGAAAGCACCGTGACCTTGAGATGCGCGGGCGGCTCCGCCGGTATGCCGCCGCCGCCCGCCGCGAGCTGGCAGCGCGTATAGCCGCGGTTCTGCGGCAGGGTCATGGCCTGAAGAATCTGCGCTTCATCCAGACCCTCGGTTTCGAACACAACGCTCTCATCCGGCAAAATGCCGTAGCGCAGCGGCGTTTTTCCGCTTGCGCCGTCCAGTTCGGCAAGCAAATACCGCCCGTTGACGGAGCAGACGAGCGCGTCGAGCGTACCGCGCCCGCCGTCGGCGACAAGCTGCGTCTCAACGATGACGTCCGGCAGGCAAAAGGCCGCCGCGCGCTGCATGTGCCTTGCGGCGTCCGCGGAGGTAAACACGCCCTCCCAGGCGTCCGGCGCGAGCAAAAGCGTAGTGCGCTTCGCGCTTTTCTTGGGCCGCACGGGCGCGGAGCCAAAAAAGCGCATGGCGCCATAGGCGGCGGCGCCGCCCGACACGAAGCCGTTTTCATCGACCGCGCCGAGGTATTCGACATTGCCGCACCTCTCAACAAGATTGTTCTGCACAAACGGACGATAGATCGTTAAATACGAGAGCAGACGCGGCTTTTGCTTCAGCTCCGCGTAAAGGCTCTTCCCGGCGCCGAGCGGGACGTTGGAGAACATGCAGATATAGGCCTCTTCCGATTCGGCGCAGGCGGTGTCGTCCCACATGCCGAAAAGCTGCAGGCCCTGCGTATGCGACGGGGATGTTTCGGAGAAGACGATGTCCCAGCAGGCATCCGGGCTCAGTGCGGCGTCCTCGGTCATGGCAAAGCGAAGGCCGAGCGAAAACTTGGTGTATTCCATCTACGCGTCCTCCTCAAGCAGCGTCCGATAGTCCGCTTCCGCCTGTTCCCAGTCGGCATACGCGGCCTCTACCACGGCGCGCTGCGCTTCAAGCTGTTCGTAGAGCCGGCGGGAGGCTTCATAATCGAGCGCAGCCTCCGGCTCGGAAAGCCGCCGTTCCAGCTCGCCAAGCGCCTGCTCCGCCTCGGAAACGCCGCGCTCCGCGCGCTCAAGCGCGCCCCTGGCCCGGTTGAGCGCCGATCTGCGTTCCTTCGTCTGCCGGTAGGCGTTCGGCTCGCCCTGCGCGGCGGGTTGGGTGGAATCGACGGCGCTTTCCGCAAGAAACGTCTGGTAGCTGTCCCAGTCGCCCTCAAACGAACGCAGGCCGCTTTCATCCATGATGAGTATGCGATCCGCGATGCGGTTGGCAAGGTAGCGGTCGTGCGTGACGATGAGCATCGTGCCGCCATAGTCGCCAAGCGCGTTTTCAAGCGCCTCCCGCGACGGGATATCGAGGTGGTTGGTCGGCTCGTCGAGCAGGAGCACATTGCTGCCGGAAAGCATGAGTTTAAGCAGCTGCACGCGCGCGTATTCCCCGCCTGAAAAATCGCAGATGCGCTTATGCACATCGTCCCCGCGAAAGAGGAACGAACCGAGCAGATTGCGAAACACCTGCAGATCGTAGCGCGGAAACGAGCCGTGCAGCACATCAAGCACGCTGCGTTCATCGGCCTGACGCACGGAGGCCTGCTCATAGTAGCCAAGCTGCACGTTCGGGCCGATGCGGTAGCTCCCCGCGTCCGCCTCGAGACGGTTTGTCAAAATGTTAAGCAGCGTGGTCTTGCCGCAGCCGTTCGCGCCGATGAGGCAGACGCGCTCGTCCTTTTTAATCAACAGGTCAAGCCCGCTAAAGACCGTCCTGCCTTCGTAGCGCTTGGCAAGGCCCTTGCACACGACGGCCTCGTTTGCGGTAAGCGGCTTGGCCTCGAGGCGGAAACGGATCGCCTGCGGCGCTTCCTCGGGTTTTACGAGGCCGCTTTTGATGCGCGCGATCTGCTTTTCCTTCGAGGCGATGGTTACATAGTTGCGCGCCTGGTTCCAGCGGCGCTGCTGCTCGATGATGCCCTCGATGCGTTTGATCTCGCGCAGGGCGTTCCTGTAGCGGCGCATGGCGAACTCGCGTTCGCCGAGCTTGCGCTCCATCGAGGCGGTATAGTTGCCGGCGTAGACGCAAAGCGAACCGTTCTCCATCTCGAATGTGCGCGTACACACGCGGTCAAGAAAGTAGCGATCGTGCGAAATCACGAGAAACGCCCCGCGGAAGGCGCAAAGATACGACTCGAGCCACTCCAGCGCGGCGATGTCGAGATGGTTGGTCGGTTCGTCGAGCAGGAGCAGATCCGCGTCGGAGAGCAGCACCCTGGCAAGCGCTGCCTTACGCATCTGGCCGCCGCTCATCACGGAGACGGGACGGCGCATCTCCTCGTCCGAAAAACCGAGGCCGAGCAGCGTCGAGCGCGTCCGGGCGCGGTAGGTCAAGCCGCCGCCGTTCTGGTAACGCTCCTGCAAATCGGACTGCTGGCGAATCAGCGCGTCCGCCTCCGCGTCGCCCGCGGCAAGGCGCGACGCGATGCGCTCGAGCCTGCGCTCAAGCTCCATCCAACGGCCAGAGGCCTCGAGCACCGCGTCGAATAGCGTATCGCCCTCCGCCCATACCGGAGATTGATCCAGCAGCGCCACGCGCGCGCTCCTGGAAAGCGAAAGCTGCCCGCCGCCGTCGTGCTCGACCCGGCCCGCGATCATGTTGAGCAAAGTACTCTTACCGCAGCCGTTGACGCCGACAAGGCCCACGCGATCCTGTTCGAATACGTCGAAGGCGACGCCGGAAAACAGCGTCCGCTCGCCGAAACTCTTCGAGAGGGAATGCGCGTGGATGAGCGACATCTTTTTAACTCCAATCAATAGCCAGATCATTGTAACATAGCCCGTATCGAATTGCAAAACCCCGCGCCGCCGGCCGAATTCGCAGAATGTTCAAACTCACGCGCGGATTCGGTCGGTATAATGTTTTTGGAACGAATGGTAATCTTCTGCATTCGCGCCAAGTTTTTGATGTCTGCGAGGTGTGCCTATGGAACGCCGTTTGCCGCCGGGCAAAAAGAAAAAACTCCCGTCGTTTGGGCGGCTGTTTCCGCAGTCCGCACGCACCTGGGTGCTGGCGATCGTCGGGGCGTGCCTGATCGCGTTTGTACTCATCCCCGTCGGCATCAGCCGGCTAAGCGGCGCGAACGCCGTGGCCATTTCCGCCATGGCGCTGTTGGAGGACGCGCCGGAGGAAACGCCCGTTCCGTTCGAGGCGGCCCTGTTCTCCTCCGGCGAAACCGAAACGCCGCTGCCCTCCGCCGCGCCTACGCCGACGATGCGCGTTTCGCAGTATACGCTTTTGCAGCAGGACGACGACTACCCCTCGGTGCAGGCGCTGCAGACGCGGCTTGTGGCGCTTGGCTACCTCGACTCCGACGAACCCACCACCGTCTACAACTAGGCGACGACCGCCGCCGTGTCGCTCTTTCAGCGTACGCTGAGCTATGAAATGAACGGAGTCGCAGACTGCGAACTGCAGGAGTCCCTCTTCAGCGCCGAAGCCATGCCCTACGAGATCAAGCTTGGCGATGGCGGTTCGGACGTCGAAAGCGTGCAGTCCCGTCTTAGTGAGCTTGGCTATTATGACAGCAAGGTCAACGGCTATTTCGGCGTTGCGACCGAACAGGCGCTCGAGGACTTCGAAACCAAGAACAAACTCGACGTTGACGGCGTGTTTCGCGTTTCCGACCGCGACCTGCTCTTCTCGCCGGACGCGCGCCCGAAGATCGACCCGACGCCGACGCCGAAGCCCACGGCCAAACCCACGCCGAAGCCGACGAAGAAGCCCTCCTCGTCCTCGAGTTCCTCAAGCTCTTCGAATTCGTCGGAAAACTCTTCCTCAAGCTCCTCGGAGAGTCCCTCCTCCGACTCCAACTCCTCCGATTCTTCCGATTCCTCCGATTCCTCTGGCGGCTCCTACAACGCCTCCTATAGTGCCGACGGCCTGATCTCCGTCGCAAAAGCGATGCTCGGCGTGCGGTACACCTGGTCGCAGGAGAGCCCCTCGAAGGGCTTCGACTGCTCGGGCCTCGTCTACTACTGCCTGCGCACCTGCGGCGTGAGCGTGAGCCGCTACAGCGCTTCCGGCTTCTCCGGGGTCAGCTCGTGGCAGAACGTCTCCTCCATCGGCGACCTGCAAAAGGGCGACCTGCTCTTCTTCCGCGACGATAGTTCCTCGCGCGTAAGCCATACCGGCATGTACATCGGCGGCGGGCAGTTCATCCACGCCTCCTCGAGCAAGGGTAAGGTCGTACAGAGCAGCATCAGCACCTCCTACTGGACGCGTAACTTCGTCAACGGCAGGCGCGTCTTCTAAGTATGGAGTGCCTGATCTGCCCGCGGCGCTGCGGCGCCGACCGCGCCAGTTCTCGCGGACTTTGCGGCGCAAACGAACTGCCGCGCGTGGCCCGCGTGATGCTGCACCAATGGGAGGAACCCTGCTTTAGCGGCACGAACGGCTCCGGCGCCGTGTTCTTCTCCGGCTGCAACCTCGGCTGTGTCTACTGCCAGAATATCGCCATCCGCGACGGCGGCATCGGCGAAACGGCGGACGCTTCGCGCCTTAGCGACATCTACCTTTCCCTGCAGGAACAAAGCGCGCACAACGTCAACCTCGTAACCGCCGCACCGTACGTGCCAACGGTGGCAGAGAGTTTGCGTCTTGCGCGCGAAAACGGCCTACGCATCCCCGTGCTCTACAATTCGAGCGGCTACGAGCTTCCCGAGACGCTCGCCCTGCTGGGCGGCCTCGTCGATATCTACCTGCCGGACTTGAAATACGTCTCCCCCGCGCTGTCGGCGCGCTTTTCGAACGCGCCGGACTATTTCAGCGTCGCGCGCGCCGCGATCGGTGAAATGCACCGGCAGGTCGGCGGTCTCGTCCTCTCCGAGGACGGTCTGGCAGCGCGCGGGCTGTTCATCCGCCACCTCGTGCTGCCGGGCTGCGTTGACGACTCGCGCCGCGTGCTGGACGCCATCGCCGCGCTCCTGCCCATGGATACCTGGATTTCGCTGTTGTACCAGTACACACCGCAGCCGCATATTAAAACCGCGCCGCTGAACCGCCGCCTAACCCCCCGCGAGTATGACCGCGTTATCTCGTATGCGCTCGGCCTCGGCTTCCACAACTGCTTGATTCAGGAGCGGGATTCGGCCAACGCGCAATATACGCCAACATTCACAGATTAGAAATAAAAAAGACACAATCAACGCGCTTTCCATGCTTGCATTTCCATATTCCCAATGTTATACTGGCGGTGAAAAGTGAATACAAGGTTTTCCGTCCGCTGTGTTCGTTTTTTCATTACCGATTTCCTCCTTAAACCGCGTAACCGAACTACTACGTAACATCATACAAACTTTTCGGTGGATAGGGCACCATCGAAGAGGCAGTTGGACGGAAAAGCAAAGGAGCCAAGAAATTGGCTCCTTGTCTATTTTTGGCGTCACGTTACCAAAGCTCGAATTGCATAGGATCATCCGCGGACGTCGGGCCGCGGCTGTTTGCGTTTCTGCCGGCCGCGCCCGCGGCTATGCATCCGCACAGATCCAGACCGTCGGCACGGAATATAGGCCGCGCGATGGCGTTTGCTTTATCCCTCTCTTTGGAGCTTCGCGCATAAAGAGCCGCTTTGCGGCTCTTTATTTACGCGTATTGATACAATCGCTACACCAGGCGCAGCGCGATATTTGCCTGCTTATCAGCATCCTCGCTGCAAGTGCAAAAGCGCCGCGCCGACGATGCCCGCGTCATTGCCCATCTCGGCAGGCACGATCTTTGCGTGCTGCTTGAAAAACGCATACTGGCGGGCATACGCGCGCACAGGTTCGAGAAGAAACTCTCCGGCGTTGCTCACGCCGCCGCCGAAGGCGATGATCTCGGGATCCAGCACGGCGACGGCGCTTGAAACGGCCGCGCCAAGATGGCTCGCATAGGCGTCGAATATGCGCCTTGCCTCCGGGTCCCCCGCCTTTGCGCAGTCGATCACAAGCTTGGCGTCGATTGCCGATGCGTTCGCGCCCGATCGTACCGCGATCAGGGAATCGGGATGGCTTGCCGCCGCGCGCCGCCCTTCGCGTATCAGCGCCGTTGCGGAGCAATAGGCTTCCACGCAGCCGCGGTGGCCGCAGGTGCAGGGTTCGCCGCCGTATACCAAGGTCATGTGGCCGTACTCGAAGCCATTTTGCCCGCCGCCGACAAAGAGCTTATGATCGAGCACGAGCCCGCCGCCGACGCCCGTGCCGAGCGTAATCAGCAGCCCCGTACCATAGCCGCGGAACGCGCCGCAGTAATACTCCGCGAGCGCCGCTGCGTTTGCGTCGTTTTCGATGGAGACGTCGAGCTTCGGAAAATATGCTTTAACCTCGTCGACAAGCGGAAATCCGTGGTAGCCAAGGTTATAGGCGTCGATGACGAGATTTTTTTTGTAATCGATGCTGCCCGGCACCGCAAGACCGACGCCCGCGACGTCGCCCGCGCCGATCCCTTCTTCATCAAGCAGCGTTGTAATGAGTTCGGCCATCACGCGAACGGAGCGCCCCGGCTCGTTTGCGCCCGGAAACGGCCTGGAACGCTTGCGCACAAGCTTGCGCGCCCCGTCGAGCAGGCCGGCCGCGATGTTGGTGCCGCCGATGTCAATACCGATGGAATACACGGGTTTTCCCCCTTCGCT
>CAYMSL010000035.1:0-15371 GCA_964393095.1 uncultured Oscillospiraceae bacterium
GCAAACGGTATTTACACCCTTGAAGATTTGGAAAGCCGTGTCAGCGAACACAGCCGGGCGAACTCTGGAAGATCGAGGAAAGCCTCTATCCGCTCGTTGCCGACTGCGCGGCGCTGCTCTCCGACACGCCCGCGTTCTTTTTGATCAACTCCTATACCACGGGCCTTGCCGCGAGCGTGCTTGACGATGTGCTGCGCGTAGTGCTGCCGGGCGGCGCCGTGTCTGCGGGCGAGGTCGCGCTGCCGATCGAGCGCGGGGGCCTTGTGCTGCCGTGCGGGGCGAGCGGGTGCTGGACGCCGGAGGGCGCCTAGATGGAGCGGGGCGAACGATTCGCGCCGGAGGGGTATGCCGCCCCCGGCGTACGCGTTCTCTACGAGGACAACCACCTGCTCGTCGTCGAGAAACCGGTTAACCTGCCCGTGCAGGCCGATCTTTCCGGCGACGAGGACCTCTTGACACTGCTCAAGGCCTACGTCAAGCGCCGCTACGACAAGCCCGGGGAAGCGTATCTGGGCCTCGTGCACCGGCTCGACCGCCCCGTGGGCGGGGTGATGGTGTTTGCGCGCACGAGCAAGGCCGCCGCGCGCCTTAGCGAGCAGTTCCGCACGCGCGAGGCGAGGAAGCGCTACGTCGCCGTCGTACGGGGAACGCCGCGGCCCGAAGCGCTTTTGACCGACTGGCTCTATAAGGACGAAACGACGTTTTCCTCGCGCGCGGTAGCGCCAAACACCGAAGGCGCGAAGGAGGCAAGGCTTCGCTACGATCTGCTCGCGCAAGACGAAGGGCGCGCTTTGCTCGACGTCGAACTGTTCACCGGGCGGCCGCACCAGATCCGCGTGCAGCTTGCAAACGCGGGCCTGCCCATCGAGGGCGACCAGCGCTACGCGCCGCTTGCGCGGCCGGGTGTGCAGATTCGCCTTTGGGCCTACGCGCTGACGCTCACGCACCCGACCCTGCGCGAGCCGATGACGTTCTTCTGCGCGCCGCCGTGGGCGGACGAGTCCGTTTTTTTCCCGCAATTGACGCTGCTGCCCGCCTTTTCGGTCTGCCGGGGCGTGTATCTCGATGAACACTGCGTCGTCGTCGACAAGAACGCGGGCGTGGAGGTTGAGGGCGCGCTGCTTGGCGAGCTGACCTCGCTGCTTGGAACCGTCTACCCCGTACACCGGCTCGACGCGAACACCGAGGGGCTTGTGCTCTTTGCCCGCAGCGAAACCGCCGCCGCAAGATACGAGCGGTTGTTCTACCGGCACGAACTCACGAAGATCTACCACGCGATCGTACGCGGCGTGCCGGAGCCGGCCGGTACGCTCGTGCACTGGCTGAAAAAGGACGAAGAGGCCGCGCGCGTCCGCCTTTGCGACCCGAACAACGCGGGCGCGATGCGCTGCGAGCTAAGATACCGCCTGCTCGAGAGCGACGGCGAACAGAGTCTGCTCGAAATCGAGCTGCTCACGGGCCGCACGCATCAGATCCGCGCGCAGATGGCCGCTTTCGCCCACCCGGTGCTCGGCGACGACCAATACGGCGATCGCGACTTCAACCGCGTCCACCGGCGGCGCGCGCAGGCGCTGCTCGCCAAGCGGCTTGAGATCGACGGGCATGTTTTCATAAGCGAACGGTTACTTTTCTTGAAAGAAAAGTAACCAAAAGAACTTTGGGTTAGGTCAAAAAGCGGGGCTTGCCGGGGAGAGCGGGCTTCGCTTAGGGATTTGGGGGGCTTGCGTCCGGCCTGGGGAAATGGCGAAAGAATTTAGGAACGATGAAAAAGCGAAGCTTGTCCGGGCGGACGGGCTTCGCTTTAAACGGATACGGGGATTTGGGGGCGGAGCTAGTCGTCGTAGAGACCGAAGCCGCAGAGCGGGCAGACATCGAGCGCGGCGTAGAACTTGCGGCCGCACTGCGGGCAGACGATGCTGTTTTTCTCGTTGAGGCGCACGTTGGGTATCTCGACGTATGGGCGTTTCTTCGGGCGCGTATCGCGCGCGTCATGCTCGATGCCGTCCGCAAGGTCGGCGGGGAAGAGCCGCTCGTACGGGTCGGCCTGCTCTTGCGGCGCGCGCTCGCGCTCCGGTTCCGGCGCGATCTCCGCGTCGTCGTCGGGGTAGTGTCCGCAGAAGGGGCAGGTGGCAAGCCCGCCGGGTATGCGCTTGCCGCATGAGGGACAGAGGGGCCGCTCCTCGGCGCGGGGGACATAGGCTGTGCTGGCGGCGTCGCGCCCGGCGTCCGGCGCGGGCGTCTTCGGCGGTTCCGGCACCGCGGGATCGCCCGGGAAATAACCGCAAAACGGGCAGGTCGCAAGGCCGCGCGGTATGCGCCGCTCGCATCGCGCGCAGGCGGCGGTGCCGTCGGATATCACAACGCGCTTGGGCGCGGGTTTCTGTTCCGCTTCCGGCGCGGCTGCCTTCGCCGGCTCGGGCGCGGGCAAAAGGGGGACGGGCGCGTCGTCGGGTTCGTCGTCCGAAAAGAGGCTTGCCTTGCCGAGCGCGTAGCCGCAGCGCGGGCAGACGTCGAGCTTGAGGGACACGCGTTTGCCGCAGTCCGGACACTCGCGGTGTTCCGGCGCGCTTGCCGGCGCGGCGGGGGCCAGGAGAACAAGCGCGGCGCGCAGCTTGAGCGCCTTTTTCAGCCCCGCGGCGCCAAAGAGCAGAATCGCCGCGTGGAAAAGCAGGTCGCGCAACAGCGGAAACGTCGTATAGCTCTTGCGAAACGCGAGCACGACGATGATCAGCGTCGAAACGACGCCCGAGACGAGCGCCGCGGCGGCGCCGGCAAGCAGCGCGGTGTCGTTCGGCGTGTGCTTGCGGCTGTCGGCAAGCTGCATTAGCACGGAGGGCAGTATCAGCGCGCCGACCAGCGCGAGCAGGTCGAAGAGGTTGAGGAACTCGAAGAAGACCACCATTTCGATGAGGTGATTCACCGCATGGATCAACCCCCAGGCGGTCATCAGCAGGTTTAAAAGCAGATAGAGCACGCCGCGGCGCATGGAGGAAAGCCGCCAGCGCAGGCGAAAGAGCAAGACAAACGCCGCCGCCGCCACGCCGATGACGAGCAGGATGCCGACGATGCCAGGAACGGTAAACTGCTCCGGCAGCGCCTGCGAGTCGCGTTTGCGCGCGGCCGCCTCGGAAAAAAGCACGATAAGCCCGAGCACGCGCGAAAGCAGGAACAGCAGCGTGCCGTAATAGACGAAGGCGCTGGTAAGGTAGCCGGCCGAATGGTAGGTTTTGCTGCGTTTTGCAGGCTGTTCCATGGAGGCATGATAGCACAAACCCGCCTTGCCATGCAACAAAGCGGCGGGTATAATCGGTATATGAGCGCGATCGGCAAGGCCGGACGCGTTCCGAATTATGGGAAACGGAGGCGAGAGGCATGGGGTATCGCAGTTCGTACGAGTCCTGGCTCAACGAACCTTCGCTCGACGCGGATACGCGCGCGGAGCTGACCGCCATCGCGGATGACGCGCGCGAGATCGAGGAGCGCTTCTATCGCGGGCTGGAGTTCGGCACGGCGGGCCTGCGCGGCCTGCTCGGCGCGGGCACGAACCGCATGAACGATTACGTCGTGCGGCGCGCGACGCAGGGCCTCGCGGACTATCTTGTTTCATGCGGCCTTGCCGAAGGCGGCGTGTGCGTCGCCTACGATTCGCGCCGCCGCTCGGACGCGTTCGCCCGCGAGACGGCCTGCGTGCTCGCGGCAAACGGCGTGCCGGTCCATCTCTTTTCCACGCTGCATTCCGTGCCGCAGCTTTCCTATGCCGTGCGGCGGCTCGGCGCCTCGGCGGGCGTCGTGATCACCGCCTCGCACAACCCGAAGGAGTACAACGGCTACAAGGTCTACGGCGCCTACGGCGGGCAGGTCGCGCCCGAGCAGGCCGCCGCCATCTACGGGCATATCCAGGCCACGCCGATGTTTGCCGCGCGAAGCTGCGACTATGCCGCCGCGGTATCCGACGGACGCATCCGTCTCATCGGCGCGGAGGAGGACGAGGCCTACTATGAAGCGACGGCGGGGCTGCTGCTCAATCCGGCGCTCGTGCGCGCGCGTGGAAAAGAACTGCCGATCGTCTATACGCCGCTGCACGGAGCGGGCGCGGTTCCCGTGATGGAACTGACCCGCCGCGTGGGGCTTACGAACGTGACCGTCGTGCCCGAGCAGGCCGCGCCGGACGGCGGCTTTCCCACGGTGTCCGCGCCGAACCCGGAGAATCCCGCCGCGTTCGACCTCGCCATCGCGCTTGCGGAGCGGCTCGGCGCGCGCGTATGCCTTGCCACCGACCCGGACGCGGATCGCCTCGGCGTGGCGGTGCGTACGGCGGGCGGCGGCTGGGAGCTGCTCACGGGCAACGAGATCGGCTGCGTGCTGCTCGAGCACATCCTTTCGTCGCTTGCGGCGCGGAAGCGGCTTCCCGCAAACGGCGTGGTGATTCGCTCGATCGTCTCGACGCGCCTTGCGGACGCGATCTGCGCCGCCTACGGGGTTGCGGTTGAGGAGGTGCTCACGGGTTTTCGTTTCATCGGCGAGAAGGTGGACGCCTACCAATCGAGCGGGGAAAAGACGTTTCTCTTCGGCTTCGAGGAGAGCTTCGGCTTCCTCGCGGGCGGACTTTCGCGCGATAAGGACGCCGTGTGCGCCGCGATGCTCGTCTGCGAAGCCTGCATCGTCGCCGCGCAGAAGGGCATGACGCTCTTTGACGAACTCCAGCGCATCTATCAAACCTACGGATACTACGGCGAACGGGCCAAGTCCTACGAGCTTGAGGGCAAGGAAGGACTCGCGCGCATCGCCGCCTGCATGCGCGCGCTCGACGGGAAAGCGCCCGCTTCGCTCGCGGGCAAGGCGATCGTCGCGCGGGAGGACTATCGCGCGGGGCTTACGATCGAGGCCGGCGGCGCGGCGCGGCCGATCCTGCTGCCGCGCTCCGACACGCTGCGCTTCCTCTTCGAGGACGGTTCGTGGATCGCCGTGCGCCCGAGCGGCACGGAGCCGAAGCTCAAGCTCTACGTCGGCGCGCGCGGCGGCACGCGCGAGGCGGTCGACGACGAGCGAAATGCGCTGCTTGCGGCGGCGGACGCTCTACTGACCCGGCTGCTCTCGCCGGAGGGACGCGAAGAAAGCCTTGAACCGACCGCGCCGCGCGGATAAACCGAATGATGAAAGCCTTCAGAGCCTGCGGCGTACGCAGGCTTTGCCGTATCCCAGGGCGCTTTTTCGGCGCTCAAGCGCCGGTTGAGCCGAAACGGGGCAAACTCAAGCATGGCCCGCTGTTTTTGCCCCGCTTGCACGTGGTAGCATGACCGCAGCGACAAGGAAAGGCGGGAAACGGACATGTGCAAACGAAAACAGAAGCGCGGCGTTCGGGACACGGAGCGGGCGTATATAGCCATGCTGCGCGACCGGGAGGTCGAGCGGACGATGGTTCAATGGTTCTGCGGGTGGCGGGAGTGCGAATGGTTCGGCAAAGGAGTGATCGGATATGTTTGACACGGTGGAGGTCGGCAGGCGCATCGCGCGGCTGCGTAAGGGCAAGGACATGACGCAGCTTGAGCTTGCGGACGTCATGAACGTGAGCTATCAGGCGGTGTCGAACTGGGAGCGCGGCGCGTCGATGCCCGACATGGGCAAGCTGCCGCAGCTCAGCGGAACGCTCGGCGTGAGCATCGACGAGCTGCTCGGCGGCGGACGCGGCAGCGCGCTGGTAAAGCACGTGCTTGAAGGCTCGGAGGAGGCGTATATCCGCGAGGGTGATGTCTCGATCGACGACGCGGGCGAAGCGGCGATTGTGCTCAAGCCCAGGCAGGTCGAACGCGTCGTGCGGCTTATCGTGGACGGCAAGGCGCGTTCGGGCGAGCCGGGCGAGGCGGGCGAAGGCGGGCAAGACGGGGCGGACGGCGCGGAGGAGCGGCGGGAGCGCATCTCGCTCGAGAGCGTGAGCGCGCTTGCGCCGTTTCTCGACGAGGATACGCTCGCGGAGCTGGCCGCGCGCGTGACGGAGGAGTACGGCCTCGATCAGCTTGCGGCGCTCGCGCCGTTTCTCGAGGAAGACGCGCTCGGGAAAATGGCGCTGGACGCGGCAAGGCGCGGCGCGCGCATCGGCGAGATCGTGCCGCTCGCGCCGTTTCTCGGCGAGGACGCGCTCGCGGAGCTGGCCGCATGTGCGACGGAGGAATACGGCGTCGGCGAGCTTGCGGCAATCGCGCCGTTTCTCGAGGAAGACGCGCTGAGCAAACTTGCGCTAAACGCGGCGGCGCGCGGCGCGCAAATCGCCGAGTTTGCCCCGCTCGCGCCGTTTTTAGATCAGGGCGCGCTTGGCAAGCTCGTGCAAAGCGCGATGGAAAGCGGCGCGTCCGCGCTGGCGCCGTTTCTCGACGAGGAAACGCTGCGCTTCGCGCTGCGCGCGGGCAGGCGCGGCTGAGAGGGAAATAACGAAACGGTAAAGAAGCGCGTCTTCCGACGCGCTTTTTGCCGGAAAGCATGAAGCCTCAGCCAAATCGCTCCGCCGATTTGGCAACGTGAGCATGCAAGTTCAACCAAAAGATCGGTCAAAACCCGCGGCGTGTACGCGGGTTTTGACGCCCTGCATGCGGCAAGGCCGACAGACGGCGTAGCCGTTCGAGGCCGCGGCCGCATGGAAAAGCTGCCGCGGCGGCTCTCATCGGAAACCGTAGGTTTTCGATGAATAGCAAAAGAGCGCATCCCCCGACGCGCTCCCCTGCTGCCCAAAAGAGGATGGCGGATGGAGAAATTGCCGTTACTTCATCAATACGATCGCCCTGCCCTCTTCGAGCGGATCGGAAAGCGCCGTGTTCCAGTCGCGCAGCGTGCCCAGCGGCACAGAGAAGCGCTTTCCGACATCCCATACCGTTTCGCCGGCTTCCGCGCAGTAGACCAGGATACCCTTGTAGGGACAGCTTTCCGCGCCCGCCTCGAGTTCGGTGGCGAGCGTCACGGGCTCGCTGTGGCATAGCAGCGCGCGCGCGTCGAGCCGGTACTGCACCGAGAGCGTGCGCCCGCCGCCCGAGGCGGAGACGCACAGCGGCAGCACGTTTACGACCGCGTCCGCACTGTAGGCCGCGTCGAAGGCAATCTGCGCCGGGATATCCTCGGTAAAGCCGTAGAGCCGCCCGTCGTCCGCGCGGTAGACCACGCTGGTAAGCAGCATCAAGTCCGCGCCGAGCCGGCCGTCGCGCTCGAACGTGCCGATCACAACGGGCATGGCGGCGGCGTAGACGGCGCTCAGCGCGTCCGGCATGTGCTTGGGCACGGAGACGTTTTCCGCGATCTCGGCCACGCAGTGCGCAAGCCCCTCGCAGGAGAGGCGGTCGAAGCGCTCGGTCTGGCAGCGGAAGCTCGCATTGGCGTCGTAGGCGTCGAGCAGTACGTCGTAGTCGGCCTGTTCCGCGCCATAGAGGCGGAGCTTGACGCCGGCGGTTACGTCGAGCACGCCGAAGCTGACGTCCGCGGCGACGGCGCTGAGGTCGCTTACCGACGCTTCCGCCCAGACGCTCGGCAGAAACGGCGCGTCGAACGAGCACACAAACGGCAGTTCGGCGGGCATCGTGCGGCTTTCGCCCGACTCGGTCTGCACGAGCGCCGTCACAAAGAGCGTACCCTCCGCCTCGCAGGTCGAGGAGCCGCTGTAGGAGAGCGCGCTTACCTGCGCCGCGCCCGAGGCGAGCAGCACGCGCTCGACGCCGCCCGCGTCGACCTCCTCACGGATCGTCAGCGAGGCCTCGCCAAGCAGCGCGCGCCGCCGCACGGTGATCGAGGAGAGACGCTTTTCCACGCCGACGCCGCCCGCGAGGTTTGTGATCACGGGCGTTGTGACCGGGGCGGTCACGAGCGCGGAGAACTCCAGCACCGCCGCGAGCCGGATGTGGAGCGCGTCGGGCCGCGCGGAGAGCTCCACGACCTGGCCGGTCACGATCGCGCGGTGTCCGGCCGCCGTGCCGTCAAGCTCGATCGTGTGGGAAAAGGCGCTCGTGGCGGAGAAACCGTATACGTCGCCCGCCATCGACTGGCACAGGAGGAACACCTCGAGCGTGCCGCTCGCCTTGACGCCGCCCGCGGCGCAAGCGGCCTCCTCTACCGTGACGCCGGCGGAAACGCTGAGGACGTTTGCCGCGTCGCGCCCCTCGGGAAGCGCGATCTCGCTCGTGATGGGAGACTGCGAGACCGTCCGGCCGACCGGCGTATCGAGTCCGAGTAAACTGGTCTGTACGTCCATAGACATTCCTCCCAAAGTAAAGTGATCCGTAGCGTGTTCCGCGCGCAGGGCTTGTTCTCGGCGCGCCCGAGCGGCCGGCGCGGGTTCGACTGTTTCATCGTATGAACGCCGATGTCGGGACAGTACAAAAAAAGGGTTCCCGCATAAAAAACAGCACTCCCGAGGGCGGCCCGTCAGCCCCGGGCGCTACCCGGTGCGCAAATTGGGCAAAAAAAACCGTTTCGCGCAACAATCCGTCCTCCGTGCCGGGGAACAAAGCGGCAAACAGCTTTTTGCAGGGCTGCCGCGCCGCGCCCGAAAGTGCGCGAAGAAAGCGTTTCCGCGCGCGGGTATAAGGATAAAGACAAAGCCTGAGCGGACGAACAGGCCCATGTGATATTGCGTTTCGGCGCGTAAGGCGGGACGGCCGCTTACTGCTTTGCACCGTGGAGGCCTGTGCCGCCTCGTCGTTTTATGGTGCGGCACAGTCAAGACGTTTCTCGACAAGAGCCCTTTGATTTGTAAAGAAACGCTGCTTTTTGTAGATCACAGCGTAAAAAGGCGGCCTGATCGGGGCAAAAGCGTTGCGTTTCTTGCAGCCGCGCGTTAATATGAATAGACTGTTCAGCAAAAATCCCCACAAAACCATGAAAGCGTGTGATCTTGCGGCGTGTACCGCGAAGCACGCGGAAGGGGGCGGCGTTTTTTGAACAAGCGCAGAGAGTTCCAGCGGTTCGTCGTGCTGCCGCTATTTGCGATGACGATCGTTGCCGCCGCGTTCCTCGCGTACCGCGCGCGGATAACCGGCGAGATTCGCCGCTGCGCGATGGCCGTTACGCAGGAGAACATCCTGCCGCGCGCCGAGACGCTGACGCGCCACATCGGCCTCTACACGCTCGCCCTGCTCGGCGCGACGCTGCTGCTCATCACGGGGGTCGCGTTCGGGGCCTACTTCTACCGGCGGCGGACGGTGGCGCGGCTGACGTATGAAAAGGAATGTCTGCGGCAGAGCGGCGAACGCTACGCGCTCATCAACCGCCTTTCGAACGATGTTTTCTTTACCGTGGATATCAAGAGCGGCAAGCTGCAATACAACGAAAACTTCGAAACGGCGTTTGGCTTTATGCCGGCGGTGCGCACGCTCGACGAGATCGGCGCCGGCACGACCGCGATCACCGCGGAGGATCGCCCGGCCTTTCTGCGGCTGCTGGATCGCATGAAGCGCGGCGAGCCCGGCGGCCACGAGGAGGTGCGCCTCATCGACGCGCAGGGGCAGGAGCGCTGGCAGCGCTTCGAGTTCTTCACCGCCGCCGACGCGGACGGCAAGCCGGTGCAGATCGTGGGCAAAATCACCGACGTCGACCGCGAGAAGCGCTCGATGCAGCAGCTCATGGAAAAGGCCGAAAGCGATTCGCTCACGGGCCTGCTCAACCGCGCAACGATGGAACAGCGCGTGCACGATTTTCTCGCCGGCGAGGGCGGGGCGGGGCCGCACGCGCTGATGATGATCGACATCGACAACTTCAAGGCCGCGAACGACACGCTCGGCCACCCCGAGGGCGACCGCATGCTTGTGCGGTTTGCCGCCTTGTTAAAGCGGCTCTTTCGCGCAAGCGACCTGATCGGGCGCATGGGCGGCGACGAGTTCGCGGTGCTGATGAAGGACGCCGGCGACGAAAACGCGCTCAACAAGGCGCGCGAACTTGTCGGCAGCGTCGGGGCGCTGAACCGCGAGGCCGGGCTGCACATCACCGCGAGCGTCGGCATCTCGGTCTGCGCGCGCGACGGGCAGACGTTCGAGACGCTCTACGAGCGCTCGGACGCCGCGCTGTACTGCGCGAAGAACGCGGGCAAGAATCACTGTTTCCTGTATGGAAGCAAATCGGGCGCGGCCAACGGCGCGCCCAATATGGCGGAGGAATAGCATGGAACAAGGCGAATCCATCAAACTTACAGACAGGCAAAACTTCATACAGGGACTCAAATTTGTCCTCTTTTCCTTCGGCGCGGGCATCATACAGACGCTCACGTTTACGCTGCTCAACGAACTCGTGCGTTGGCCCTATTGGCCGAGTTACCTCATCGCGCTCGTCCTCTCGGTGCTCTACAACTTCACCGTGAACCGCCGCTTTACGTTCAAGTCCGCAAAGAACGTGCCGCTGGCCATGGCGCAGGTCTTCGGCTACTACCTCATATTCACGCCGCTGTCGACCTGGTGGGGCGACGCGCTGACGAAGGCCGGCTGGAACGAGTATATCGTGCTCGTCGGCACGATGGTGATCAACCTCATTACGGAGTTCTGTTTCTGCCGCTTCGTGGTCTACCGCGACCATATGTTTACGAACGAGGCGGGCAGGCGCGAACTGGAGCGTGACGACGGCTCCGAGGGGGTTGAGGGCGGTTCGCCGGACGGCGGCGCGGAGGCGGGCGGCTCGGAGGCGGAGGATGCCGAGGCGGATGATGCCGAGGCGGCCGTGAGCGAGGTCTAGCGCGCCCGGTTTCAAAACGCGCCCGCTGCCTTTGTGCTTCGGCCTTGCGGGCGGCAAGGCGCGCTAAAAAACCGCCGCCATGGGGCGATCCGCCGCACGGGCAAAGGCGGCGCGGCCGGAACGTAGGGGCTAATGGCCGCGGCTCTTGACGATCTTGAAGCTTTCTTGATACGCAAAACGGCCGTCCGAGAAATCGGACGGCCGTTAGTTATGTTTCATCCATAGCCGCCGCGCCTTGACAGACGGCGCTATTCCATGGGCTTAAACCCTTCGCCATGCACCTCGGCTACGTCGGTAACGAAGAGGAACGCCTTGCGGTCGACGGACTTGACGGCCTTGAGCGTTTGGGCAAAGAGGTTGCGCCGCGTAACGAGCATGAGCACATGCTTGTCGCGCTTTGTGTAGCCGCCGCGCCCCTGCATCACGGTCACGCCGCGGCCGAGTTCGCCCGCGAGCAGAGCAAGGATCTCGTCGCAGCATTCGGTGACGACGTAGATCACCTTCGCGTGGTCGACGCCCTGCATGATCGCGTCGACCGTGCGCGTCGTGGCGAATATCGTCACGATCGAGTAGAGCGCGACCTCGATGTCGCGAAACACGACCACCGCGAACACCACCACGAGCGTGTCGACCGCGAGCAGCAGCGAACCCACCGAGATGTTCGGGAACACGCGGCTGAGCAACAGACTGATGAGGTCGGTGCCGCCGGTCGTCGCGCCGCGCACGAAGATCATGCCCATGCCCGCGCCGCAGAGCACGCCGCCAAGCACCGCGCTAAGCAGCACGTTGTTCGTATACGGCGGCAGAACGGCGGAAAACACTTCGATCAGCAGCGAGAGCAGCAAGGTCGTTGCTATGGTCTTGCCAAGCGGGTGAAAGCCGAGTTTCCACCAGGCCAGCGCGATCAACGGCACGTTGAGCAGCAGCGTCCAAAGCCCCACGCGCATGGGCGTGATGTGCGCAAGCGCCGTGGCAAGGCCCGATACGCCGCCGGGCGCGATGTTGTTTGGTATCGTAAAGAGCACGAGCCCCGCCGCCACGAGCGCGCTGCCAAAGAGCATCGCGAGTACGTCCACGGCCCATGCGCGCGCGGACTGCTTCATCGCGGATTCAACCCCTTCAGGCTTTCAAGCAGGAACAGCCCGTCCTTGCGCACGAGCACGCCGTCGAACCAGATCTCCCCGCCGCCGAACGCGCTCGTCTGCACGCATACGATGTCGAGATGCAACTGCGAGCGGTTGCCGTTGAAGGCGTCGGCGTAGGCGCAGCCGGGGGTGAGGTGGAACGAGCCGCCGATCTTCTCGTCGTAGAGCGTGTTGCCGATCGAGCGCGTGACGGCGTTGTTGACGCCGAGCGCGAACTCGCCGAGGTAGCGCGCGCCCTCGTCGGCGTCGAGCATTTCGTTGAAGCCCGCCGTATCGCCGTCGCAGCTTGCCTCGTCGATATGGCCGTTGCGGAAAACGAGGCGCGGGTTGTTGAACTTCTTGCCGTAGCGCATCGCGGGCGTGTTGTACTGCACGACGCCGTTTGCGCTCTCGCGCACGGGCGCTGTGTACACCTCGCCGTCGGGGATGTTCATATGCCCGTCGCAGGGGACGACCGGGATGTCTTTGATCGAAAACGTCAAATCGGTGCCGGGGCCCGTGATGCGCACGGCGTCGGTGCGCTCCATGAGCGCAACGAGCGGCTCCATATCGCGGCCCATCCGCTCGTAGTCGACGAGCGCGGCGCCAAGGAAGAACTCGTAGAAATCGTCGTAGCACATGCCGGCCTTCTGGGCGTCCGCCATCGTGGGCCAATGCAGGTAGACCCAGCGCCGTTCGTCGATGATGCGATCGCGCAATGGGCGGCGCAGGCCGCGGTAGTAGGCGAGGGCACGCGCGTCCACGGCGGAGAGCTCGGCGTCGTTTTCGTCCACGCCGATGTCCACGTGCGCCGCGAGGTGATCCCAGTATTTCGTCTCCCACTCGAGCTGCGCCTCGATGGCGGGTTTCGCCTTCTCTGGATGCGCGGGGTCGATGAAGCCGTAGAACAGGCGGCTGATCTCGTCGTCGCCAAGCTTGACAAACGGCACCGCGCCGATGGCGTGCGCGCGCTTGAGCAAAGCTTTGATCAGCGGCTTCGCGGCAACGCCGCCGTTGATCTCGAAGAGCTCGTCTTTTTGAAGGCCGAGCGAGCCGCAAAGCAGCAGTTCGGCAAGGCGGTCGAGCCGTTCGTCATGCATAAGAGGGTACCTCCTGATCCGTCGGTTGAAGCGTCATAAAATCCATGACTATTCTATAGCATTTCCCGCTCCGCCGCAACCCGCGAAAGCCGCGCGCCCGCCGTCTATTCGGCAAGCGCGTTTGCGCAGGCGACGGCGGCGATGCACAATGCGACGCTGAGCGCGGCATAGGCCGCCCCGATCAGCGGCTTACCGCCGCGAAGCAGGTTGTGCGTCTCGAGCGCGAATGTGGAAAAGGTGGTGAAGCCGCCGCAGACGCCCACCCGGCAAAACAGCAGCGCGCGCGGCCGGATGATCGCGCCCCGGATTGCAAGCGCCGTGATGAGCCCGATCAAAAAAGCCCCGGTTACGTTGATGGCCAGCGTCACGAACGGAAAGCCGCCGTCCCGCTGCACGGGAAGCAGGCCGGCCAGGTAGCGCAAAATCGTGCCGAGCAGGCCGCCCGCTCCAACATACAGGCAATCGATGAGCGTGTGCATCATTCATCCTCCAAACTTTACATAAAAAAAGACCCCTGCGCGTCGGCAGAAGTCATCGGCTGCAAGCAGCGGTTCTGGTTTTTACGCCATGGGAGCACTTCATTCCCGCGGGCATTGTAACACGTTCCGCAAGAAAAGCAAAGGCTTTGCCCGTATGGCGTTTTTCTGAAACTTCTCAAAGAAAGCGAGGGCGCCGCGCTTTTCCGGGCGCGCACGTTCCGCGCGGGAGTTTTTGGGCGAAGCCCCGCCATTGTCCATAGCCCGAACGGCGGGGTTCCGGGCGCGCTTTTTCCTATCTGCGCCGCGTGCGGTTGGCCAGCGAGAGCAGGCGCAGGAAGCTCACAAGCGAGGCGACGGCGGCCCAGACGTAGGTCATGGCGGCGGCGCGGAGCACCTTGCGCGCGCCGTCGGATTCCTCGTAGGAGATGTAGTTGCCCTCCTCGAGCATGCGCAGCGCGCGGCTTGAGGCGTTGAATTCGACGGGCAGGGTCACAACCTGGAAGAGCAGCATCGCGCCGAAGAGAACCACGCCGGCCATCGCAAGGTTGAAGCTGCCCATCATGAGGCCGAGTATCACGATCCATGGCGCGACGGACGAGCCGATCGACGCCACGGGCAAGACGGCGTTTCTTAGGCGGATCGGCGCGTAGTTTTCCTCGTATTGCATCACGTGGCCGATCTCGTGGGCGGCGACGGCGACGGCCGCGACGGAGCTTTGGCCGTAGACCTGCGCGGAAAGCCCGACGACGTTGGTCTTCGGGTTAAAGTGGTCGGTCAGCGCGCCCTCGACGGCGGTGATCTGCACGCCGCTGTTGTGCCGCCTGAGCAGTTCCGCCGCGATCTGCTCGGCCCGCCGGCCCGAGGCGACGGGTGTTTTGGCGTATTGGCTGAACGTGCGCTGCACCTTCGACTGCGCAAACAGGCTCAGCGCCATGACCACAAGCAGCAGGAGGACGTAGACGCCGTCCCCGGAACCGTAATACATGTTTGCCCTCCCTTTCGTTGGCAGGCTGCCGTCCGCGCCGTTTGGACGCGGCGGCGCCGCAAAGCGGAAAACGCGCCGCGCGGGAAGCGCGCGCTCTTATCTCCGGATTTATTCCAGTATACCACAGCGCGGCATAAAAGCGGCGCTCGTTCACGATCGTTTACCGTATCGCCCAGATTCGGACAAAAACCGCGCCTTCCGACGCGAAAGGGGGCTTTGCGCCGCGGATAATTGTGATATACTAACGGGAAAACCGAAACGGGGGCGGGACAATGGCCAGAATGATCAAACTCTCTCAACTTCATCGATCGCCAAAAGATTATGCGGGGACGATCGACGTGTGCGGCTGGGTGCGCACCGTGCGCGAGAGCAAGAATCTCGGCTTTATCGAGCTCACCGACGGCAGCTGTTTTGTGCCGGTGCAGCTCGTCTATGAGCGCGACGGGCGAAACCTTGGCGCGGGCCTGTCGACGGGCTGCGCGGTCACGGCGCACGGCGAGCTTGTGCTCACGCCCGACGCGCCGCAGCCGTTCGAGGTGCGCGTGGACGAAATCACGATCGAGGGCGCCTGCCCCGCCGACTATCCGCTGCAAAAAAAGCGCCATTCGCTGGAATACCTGCGCACGATCCAGCACCTGCGCCCGCGCACGAACACCTTCCAGGCGGCGTTCCGCGTGCGCAGCGTACTCGCCGCGGCGATCCACGAATTTTTCCAGCGGCAGGGGTTTGTCTATGTGCATACGCCGCTGATTACCGGCTCGGACTGCGAGGGCGCGGGCGAGATGTTTCAGGTGACGACCCTGCCGCTTGGCGAACCGCCGCGCGACGGCACGGGCGCGATCGACTTTGGCAAGGACTTCTTCGGGCAGGCCGCAAACCTCACCGTGTCCGGCCAGCTCTACGGCGAGGCGTTTGCGCTGGCGTTTCGCGACATCTACACCTTCGGGCCGACGTTTCGCGCGGAGTACAGCTTCACGGCGCGGCACGC
>CAYMSL010000035.1:15381-15847 GCA_964393095.1 uncultured Oscillospiraceae bacterium
AACACGCGGCGGCATCTGGCGGAGTTTTGGATGATCGAGCCGGAGATGGCGTTCTGCGATCTTGCGGGCGACCTCGAGGTGGCCGAGGCGATGATCAAGTACATCATTGGCGCCGTGCTCGAGCGCTGCCCTGCGGAGATGGAATTCTTCAACAAGTTTGTCGACAGCACGCTGCTTGGCCGCCTCGATAACGTGCTGAAAAACGACTTTGTGCGCCTGAGTTACACCGATGCCGTCGAGCAGCTGCGGGCTTCCGGCGCGGCGTTTCAGTACCCCGTCGAGTGGGGGCTTGAGCTGCAGACCGAGCACGAGCGCTATCTGACCGAGCAGATCTGCCACAGCCCCGTGTTCGTCACCGATTATCCGAGGGACGTCAAGGCCTTCTACATGCGCCAGAACGACGACGGCAGAACCGTCGCCGCGGCGGACCTGCTCGTGCCGGGCGTAGGCGAGATCATCGGCGGCA
>CAYMSL010000036.1:0-15472 GCA_964393095.1 uncultured Oscillospiraceae bacterium
GCTGGTACAGCGGCACGGCGGACGCCATCTATCAAAACCGCGAGTTTGTCGACCAGTACGACCCCAAGTACGTTTTGATCCTTTCGGGCGACCACATCTACAAGATGGACTACGCCAAGATGCTGCGCTTCCACACCGAGAAGAAAGCCGCGGCGACCATTGCCGTGCTGCCCGTACCCATGGAGGAGGCGCACCGCTTCGGCATCCTCAACACCGACGAGGACGAGCGCGTCGTGTCGTTTGAGGAAAAACCCAGGCAGCCCCGGTCCAACAAGGCCTCGATGGGCATCTACATCTTCAACTGGGCCGTGCTCAAGGAATTGATGCGCCTCGACGACGAGGACCCCGACTCGGCAAACGACTTTGGCCACGACCTCATCCCCCTGATGCTCGAGCGCGGCCAGCCCATCTACGCCTATCCGTTCAGCGGCTACTGGAAGGACGTCGGCACGATCGAGAGCCTCTGGGAGGCCAACATGGACATCCTCGCCACCCCGCCAAAGCTCACGCTCAACGATCCCTCCTGGCGCATCTACAGCCGCAACCCCATCATGCCGCCGCACTACGTGGGCTTTGCCGCCTCGATTACGCAGAGCCTTGTTACAGAGGGCTGCCGCGTTGAGGGAAGCGTCGCGCACAGCGTGCTCTTCTATAACGTTTCGATCGAGCCGGAGGCGGAGGTTCGCGACTCCGTGATCTTCCCCGGCGCGGTGATCGCGCGCGGCGCCAGGGTCTACCGGGCGATCGTGGGCGAAAACGCGCACATCGGCGAGGGCGCCGTAATCGGCGGGCCGCTGCGCGACGGCGAATATGTCGACAACACGCTTACCGGCAGCATTACGCTCGTGGGCAACGACATCTGCATCCGCGCGGGCGCGTATCTGCCGCAGGGGACGGTCGCCACCGAGGACGAGAACGGGGGGAGATGCTATGAAGAGTAACGCCTTCGGCCTCATCTACACAAGCGAGGGCAACCCGCTGATGCGCGACCTCGCGCTCTCGCGTTCGACGGCGGCGGTGCCGTTTGGCGGGCGCTACCGCTGCATCGACTTCATCCTTTCAAACCTCGTGAACACGGGGGTCACGAGCGTCGGCATCATTACGCAGAAGAACTACCATTCGCTTATGGATCACCTCGGCGCGGGCAAGGAGTGGGACCTGCACAGAAAGCGCGAGGGGCTGTTTATCCTGCCGCCGTTTATGACGAAGGAAAACACGGGCCTCTATCGCGGCAGCATCGACGCCTTCCGCTCCTGCATGGGCTACGCGCGCCGCTGCCCGCAGCAGTACGTGCTGCTCACCGGCAGCCAGACGATATTCAACAGCACCTTTAACGCCATGCTCGAGCGCCACATGGACTCGCGCGCGAACATTACGATACTCTACAACGACGTCGAATCCGCCGCGGCCGAGGAGCAGAATAAGGACTTGCGCCTCATCCTCGACGACAACGAGCGCGTGGTCGAGATGGAGCTCAATCCCTACCGCCCGCGCAGCATGCACCGCAGCTGCGACGTGATCGTGCTTGACAAGCTGCTGCTCGAGTACCTTGTCGAGGAGGCCTACGCCCACGGCGACTACGATTTCGACCGCGATATCCTGCTCAAAAAGTGCGGCACGCTCAAGATCATGGGGTTTCGCTACGATGGCTACGTCGCGCGGCTCGACTCGGTCAACGACTTCTACCGCCACAACCTGGCGCTTTTGGACGCGGAGGTCAGAAGCGATCTCTTCAACCCCGCGCACCCGATCTATACGAAGGTAAAGGACGAGGTCAGCGCCTTTTACGGCGAGAACGCGCTTGTGAAAAACACCATGCTCGCCGACGGCTGCAAGATTGACGGCACCGTGGAAAACAGCATCCTCTTTCGCGGGGTCACGGTCAAAAAAGGCGCGATCGTGCGCGACAGCATACTCATGCAGGGCGTGACGATCGGCGAAAACTGCCGCATGGATCATGTGATTCTCGACAAGGGGGTCTTTACGCGCGAGGGGCGCACGCTTACCGGTTACGACGGCTTTCCGATCGTCCTTAAGAAGGGCACCACGATCTAGACCGCCCGTTTTACGAACCGCGCCGCCCAGGCCCGGCGATGGCGCGGCCCGCTTTTTGTGTTCGCGCAGCCGCAGACGCATACGAACCGCGGCGTGCGGCGCACAATATCTATAGAAATCCACCTACAACCGAATTCGGCCACGATGAGGAGGAGCGAGCTTGAACGTACTCTTTTGCGCGAGTGAATGCGTGCCGTTCATCAAGACCGGAGGCCTCGCGGACGTGATCGGCTCGCTGCCCGTCGCGCTCCGGCGCGCGGGCGCGGACGTGCGCGTGATGCTGCCCAAGTATCGCATCATCGACGACTATTGGAAAAACCGCATGGAGCACGTGTGCCACTTCGAGGTGCTCTTTGGCTGGGAGCATGTCTACTGCGGCATTGAGCGCGTCGTCGACAACGACGTGACCTACTACTTTATCGACAACGAGTCGTTCTTCTACGTTGACGACATCTACGGCGACGGGCCGGCCGAGGGGCTGCGCTTCGCGTTCTTTTGCCGCGCGGTGCTCGAGGCGCTGCCGCAGCTTGGTTTCTACCCGGATGTGCTGCACCTCAACGACTGGCAGACGGGGCTGATCGCGGCGCTGCTCAAGACGCAGTATACGCACTCGCCCGACTACGCGCGCATCCGCATGGTGTTTTCGATTCACAACCTCAAGTATCAGGGGCTTTTCAGCTGGCGGGAGATCGCCGGCCGGCTCGGGCTGGACGAGCGCTACTTTACGCCGGACTATCTCGAGTTTTACGGCTGCCTGAGCTTTATCAAGGGCGGACTCGTGTTTGCCGACCGCATCTGTACCGTCAGCCCCACCTATGCCGAGGAGATCAAGACGGCCTACTACGGCGAGAATCTCGACGGCCTGCTGCGTGCGCGGGAAAATACGCTTTCCGGCATTCTCAACGGCATCGACTACACGATATTCGACCCCGAGAGCGATCGCTTCTTGCCGTGCCACTACGGCGCGGATTCGCTTGAGCAGAAGCAGTCGTGCAAGCGCGCCTTGCAGGATGAGTGCGGCCTCGACGCGCGGGATGTGCCACTTGTGGGGATGATCGCTCGGCTCTCGCCGCAGAAGGGGCTGGACCTCGTTGAGCGCGTACTCGACGAGATGATGCGCTGCGACATACAGATCGTGTTCCTCGGCAAGGGGGATCGGCGCTTTGTCGACCTGCTCAACTGGGCCAACTGGCGCTACCCGCGCCGCGTACACGCGCGCATCGAGCTTGACGAGGGCCTTGCGCATCGCATCTACGCCGGTTCGGACCTGTTTTTGATGCCCTCGCAGTTCGAGCCGTGCGGCCTGTCGCAGATGATCGCGCTATGCTACGGCTCGGTGCCGATCGTGCGCGAGACGGGCGGCCTCAAGGATACGATCCAGCCGTACAACCAATATACCGACGAGGGCAACGGTTTCTCGTTTACCAACTACAACGCGCACGAGATGCTCTATACGCTCGAGCGCGCCGTGCGCTACTGGCGCGACGACAAGCCGATGTGGAAGCGCCTTATGCTGCGCGGCATGCGGGAAAACTTTGGCTGGGACAATTCCGCCCGGCGCTACCTCGAGCTTTACGAGGGCATGCTCACGGACGTGCGAACGCCGCGCGGCGAAGCGGTTCCGCATCGGGTGGAGCGCCCCGACGCGCAGGCGATCTGCTCGGGCAGGCCGTCCTGGGCAGGCGCGGAGGGAACGAGTTCCGAGCGGGGCACAAAAACCCCGGCCCGGGCCGGAGCGAAGGCGCCGAAGAAAGCCGAACACGAGACCCCGGAGGAGGGTAAACCGAACGTGCGCGGCGCGGCGCGCGCGGGCGTGGAAAAAGCGCTCGACGAGGAGCCGGGTCAGGTCGCGGCGGGGCCGGTAAAATAAGGCCGGCAAAGCCGGGGAAGGGCCGCGCGCAGCAATTCGAAGGTTTGATATATGGAGACGGCCCGATCGTTCGATCGGGCCGTCTCCATATGTCTCTATCGAATACTGCGGCTGCTTACGCGGCCTAGATCCACTCGGGCGCGTCGGAGGGTGCGTCGGAGGAGGCCGTGGATCGTGTTTCGCCGGATGGTGCCTCACCGGACGGTGTGCCGGCCGGGCTGTTCAGGGTGGGATGCAGCCTGCCCGTAAGATCGAGATAAAACGCCGTGCGCGCGGTGCGCGTGTAGGGCGAGAGCAGCACGCCGCCAAACGGCACGAGCGCCGCGAGCAGCCCCCAGCCGATGAAGCTGAGATCCAGACAGAAAAGATGCCACTTATTGCCCCGCATGAGCTGCCTGGAGTGCTCGAGGGCCTCGCTTGCGGTGAGTCCGGGGCGGTCCGCCAGCACGAACGGCGCCATGGCGTAGCGGTACGCGGCGATGATGCCGGGCACGATGAACAGAAGCGACCATAGCAGCGTCTTGATCCAGATCAGCACGCGCAGCCAGAGCGCGCGGCTGAAGATTGAGAAGCGCGCAAAGAGCGTCTCAAACTTCGGCGTTTCGGGACGGCGGTAGAATTCCAGCGCGTAGAGGTTGTAGCCAAGCTCCACCGCGCCGCCGACGATGAAGGTCGCGAGCGCGTAGACGCTTGCAATCGAGGCCAGCGGCAGAAGCACGCGCTGCACGGCCTGCAACAGATACAGACCGGCCTGCGAGTTCGGCACGCGCGAGAAAAGCGTCCCGAGCTGCTCGAAGTCCACCTCGTCAAAGTGCCAGTTGAAGTTGATGCCGATCGAGGAGTTCCCGCCGCCGAGCGCCATCGTAACGAGCGCGGCGAGCACCATCCACCAGTAGCGGCCGGTCAGCCTCTTCCAGGCGATATCGCGGAATTCCTTTGCCGTGTGCTTGACCACGGGCCTCCATTCGAGGGGCTTAAAGTCGGATTCGTTCACCATGCCGGTGCTCCTTTCCTTTCGTTGCCTTGGCCATGTCTTTGACGCGGGACGCCTGCCCGGCGGGGGATATGCCTTAAGGTAAAGGGAGCCGAAGCATGGGTTCGACTCTCGTTACCTTAGCCCTCCGGTGCGATGGCGACCCAGTACTTGTCCACGAGCCGGAGCGGGCGGTATGCCATCTTGGAGTAGCGCAGCCGCTCTTCGCCCGAATCGTCCTCGCGGTTGATAAACGCCGTATCCGGCTCGACGGCGTAATCGGCAAACAGCGATACGATGGCCTGATACGAGCCGGCGTAATCGACACGCGCCTTCTCGACGTGCACATAGAGCGTATCGCCCACAACCTCGCCGACCGCGAGGGCCACGATGGCGTCGCCCGCGTCGATGTAGCCCGCCTTCTGCCCGAGGGTAAGCGAGTGGACGAGCAGTTCCTTGGCGCGCTTCATCTCCTCGGCCTCGATGATCTTGTCGATGGGCGCGGTGCGCTCATAATCGTCAAGAAACGCGATGGCGGCGGGCAGCGTCTCCTCCGTAACCGGCACGAAACGGTGGTTTGGATTGTCCTTGCGGAAGCGGTTGAGATGGTTGCGCTGCGTGTGGAGCTTACGCCCCGGGAAGGCGATGAGGTCGTTGGCCTCGTAGAGGTAATCCGCCCAGTCGCGGTGCGAGGAAACGGACGCGCGGCTGCCGTATCGCGCGTTCAGCACGGTTACGCCCTCCTCCGGCACGGCGGCAAAGATCAGCGGTTCGCCGGTTTCCCGCGCGTGCGCCTCGATTGCGCCGAGCGCTTCGTAGAGGTTGCCGTCGCCGACCGGGTAGACAAAGCAACTCCCCTCCTCGGGGTAGGTCGCGCGCATGACGAGCATGCCGGATACGATGGCGTAGACGGTTTGGAAGTAGGCGCGCCACTGAAACACGGCGCCGAGCGTATAGTCGCAGGTTCGAAACGCCTGAACGTCCAAATAGGGACGAAGCCCGTTGGCGTTCTGAATCGTTACGCGTGAAAACGGTATCATATCTCCTCAGTATTGCAGCGGCCGCCGAACGGCCGGTCATTAACCCGTATACTATACCACGTCCTAAGCCGCGAAACAATCCGCCGCGACGCGATTTTAAAAACCGCGCCGTATGGACGAATTTTTGGAAACGCGTGGAAAATGGGGGCTACCCAACGGCGGCAGATCGTAGTATAATGCAAGATACGAACAAACGTTTGCATACAAACGTGCGCAGGAGGTTGAGATGGACAAGTTTTCCCTGCCGCGCCTGAAGGCCGAGGCGAAGCAGCAGCTGCTGAATTACCGGCGAAACAACTCACGCGCGTTTCGCAGGGCGGAGCAGCGCGAGCACGGGGGCGTTGTGCGCGACTGGGTGCGCGCCATCGACGAGGCGAGGGCCTGCATCCGCGCGGCCGACCCGGTCAAGGAGCGCTTCATGTGCCGGCTCTTCGGGCTCGAGGCGCCGATTCCGCGCAGCCAGAGCACGCATGAGCGCATGATCAAGCTCGGCCTCGAGATCGGCGCGTCGGAGTCGACGCTCTATAAATGGCGCGAGGACATCCTCGAAATCGTGCTCTACGCCGCGATCGAGGTCGGGCTTATCTGCCCGTTCGGCCTGCGCGCACAGGAACACGCCGCGTTGGAGGATGCGAGCGATTGACGCGGCGGGGGACGGGGTGATACACTCGCTTCATCAAAACAAAGGACGTTTGCCCGGCCGGGCGGACGGGGTAAGCGATGGCACGGAAGCGGCGCGTCAGCGAAAGGACGGTGGACGGCCTCGCCGTCACGATCGAACATAAGCGCATCAAAAACGTCTATCTGCGCGTGCTGCCGCCGGACGGAAGGGTGTATGTAAGCGCGCCGCTTGGCGCGGACGATTCGGCGCTTGAGGCGTTCGTGCGCGCGCGCATGGACTGGGTCGACAAGCGCCGCGCCGCATACGCGGACTACCGGCCGCGCGCCTGCGAAACCGGCGAAGCGGTGCGCTTTTTTGACGAGACGCTCACGCTCCGGGTCGTCGAGCGCGCCGGTCGCGCAAAGCTTGAACGCTGCGGAGAGACGCTCGTGCTCTCGATCCGCCCGGAGGGCGGCACGGAGGCGCGAAAGCGGGCGCTGGAAGCGTTTTTACGCGAGGCGCTGCTCTTCGAGGCGAGGCGCCTGCTGCCGGAATGCGAGCGCACGGTCGGGCGGCGTGCGGGCGAGCTGCGCGTGCGTGAGATGAAATCGCGCTGGGGCAGCTGCAACGTGCAGACGGGCGCGGTGACGCTCAACCTGCGCCTGATTGAAAAGCCGCGCGTTTGCCTTGGCTACGTGCTCACCCACGAGCTTTGCCATCTGCATATACCCGGACACGGCAAGGACTTCTGGCGGCTGATGGACGGATTTTTCCCGGCATGGCGGCAAACGCGCCGCCTGCTGCGCGGATAGAGAGAAAACACGAAGGCGGAGGGGCTTATGCGTATGAACCGGGCTGAATTTCTGGCGCTGTGCGCGCGCGCACAGACGGGCGAACCGTGCAAAAAGGACGATTTTGACCTCGAGTATATCGTCGACAACGTGCTTGAACTCGTCGACGAATACGGCTTTTACTGGGATCGTGATTGCGTGATCCCCACCGATGAAACGATGCTGCGTAACCTCTTCGAGAGCGGCGTGCGCCTGCTTGAACGCACGGGCGTGTACCACCTCGGCACGGGGCGCGTCATGCGCCTTAGCCGCGAGGAGATCGAGCGCGGGATCGCGGGAATGCGGACGACGCTCACGCTTGGCGAGGGCGCGGACGCGGTGACGCTCGTTGCGCGCGGCATCGAGGACGAGCGGCCGCCTGCCGTCTGGCTCGGCAACCCCGGCTGCCCGACGCCGGAGCGTTTCTTCTACGAGAATGTGCTCTCCTACGCCAAGGAGCCGGTTGCGGACCTTATCACCTGCGGCTCGCTTACGGACGTTGAGGGCTTTGCGGTGACGCCGGGCAGCCCGGGCGAGGTGCTCGCGGTGCGGCGTGAACTCTTCTATCTGCGCCGCGCGTTGTCCGCGGCGGGCCGGCCGGGCATGGGGCTGTTGACCGCCCAGAGCGCGGTCAGCGAGGTTGGCGACTACGCGGCAATCGGCGAGGGGCGCATGCGATCGTGCGACGCGCACCTCATCGCGATATTCAACGAGCTTGCCATGGACAACGGCAACCTTGTGCGCGCGGCCAACGCGCTCGACGGCGGCGCGGTCAACGCCTCGCTGGCCTGTACGATGGTTGGCGGGCTTGGCGGCGACGCGCCCGGCTCGGCCATGCTCATGATCGCGTCGATGCTCGCGGCGAACCTCTTTTGCCTTGCGGACTATCACCTCTGCCACCCGATCCACATTCGCAATGTCGCCACGAGCGAGCGCGCCTGTCTCTGGGTGCAGGCGGCCGTGTGCCAGGCCTTCGCGCTCTGCGCGCCGGCGATTGTCGTATGCGACATCTGGCCCGCCTCGGGGGCGATGACGAAGGAGCTGCTCTACGAAACCGCCGCGAACGCGCTTGTCGCGACGCTTGCCGGCGGCCACCTCGAGGGCGTGGGCGCGGCCAACGGCAACCGGCCGAACGGCACGGGGCTCGAGGCGCGGCTCATGGGCGAGGTCGGCCACGCGGCGGTAAAGCAGCGCCTCACGCGCGAAGCGGCGGGCGGCATCGTGCTCAAACTGCTTGCGCGCTATGAACACGTCTTTGCCGAAAAGGACGGTAACCCCGGCGTCTCGTTCGAGGAGGCGTACGACCTCGCGCGCGTCGAACCGCTGCCCGCTTGGCAGGCGCTCTACGACGAGGTGCGCCAGGAGCTGATCGCGCTCGGCGTGGCGCTCTAGGGCGCTCGCACAAAAAACAACCGACGCAGCGACGCGGCGCGAGGGTTGTTATGTTGTTATGAGGCGTGATCGAATTGGGATTCAGACGCCCGTATGCCGAAGCGCGGGCAGGAGCCGTTTGGCGGCGAGCGCGGCCACGAGGCACATCGCGCCGTCGCCCGGCAAAAAGATTAAGAAAAAGTAGAGAAACAGCGGCCAAAGGCCGATGGGGTTATGCAGGTAGAGCAGCGAAAGCAGGTAGTAGTATGCCATGCCGCAAAGGTAGATAATGCCGAGCCCGGCCGCCGCCGCCGCGAGCAGGCGTGAAAACGTCGGCGCCGCGCGCCGGTGCGCGATCAATCCGCTTACGAACGCGCCGAACACAAAGCCGACGAGATACCCAAAGGACGGCTGCAGCACGTAGCCAAAGCCGCCGCCGTTTGTAAAGACCGGCAGACCCATCAGCCCGAGCAGCAGGTAGATCAGCGCGCTGAGCGCCCCGAGCCGCCGGCCGAGCAGCAGCCCGGCAAGCGAGACAAAAAACGTCTGCATCGTAAACGGCACCGCGGGCACCGGTATGCGCAAGAACGCGCCCACGGCGATGAGCGCTGCAAACAAAGCGCAGAGTATCATATTGCGCGTGCGGCTGCGCATTGATGCACTCATACGCGCCCCGCTTCGACGCGAATCGAGATTTCGCCCGAGGAGAGCGCGCCGGCGGTTCCGTCAGCATAGGTAACAAGCAGGCGGCAGCGTTCGTCAATGCCGCGTATGGTTGCAGGCCGCTCACCGCCGCCAATAAGCACCGTAACCGGCGTGCCGGGGGGCAGGCTGCGGCCGCGGTAAGCCTCGAGCGTGTCAAGCCCGTTTTCCGCGCGATAGCGGCGATAGAAGCAATTGAGCACCTCCGCCGCCATGCGGCTGCGCGCGTCGGGCATCGGCGCGTCGAGCACGCTGCCGGCGATATGGCGTATCTCGGGGGGAAAGCCGCCCTTCGGCGCGCAAACGTTCAGGCCGATGCCAAGCACGGCGTACTCGATGCGGCCGCCCTCCAAATCGAGCGCCGCCTCGGTGAGGATGCCGCAAACCTTACGCCCGTCGAGATAGACATCGTTGACCCACTTGATGCACGGCTCCTTGCCGGTGAGCGCTTCGATGGCCTCACAGACGGCCACGGCGGCGCTCGTCGTGATGGAAAGCGCGTCCTCGCCCGATAGATTCGGGCGCAGCAGAAGGCTCAAGTATACGCCGGTGCCGCCGGGGGAGAAGAAGCCGCGCCCCATGCGCCCGCGTCCGTCCGACTGCGCGGCGGCGAGTATCACGCTGCCCTCCGGCGCGCCGGAAAGCGCGCGCTCGCGCAAAAGCCGGTTGGTTGAGGAGACCTCGCCGAACACCTCGAGGGAAAGCCCGCCTGCGCCGCCGGTAAGATAGCGCCGTATCCCCGCTTCCGAGAGCACGTCGCTGTTGAGCGGCAGCCGGTAGCCGCGCCGCGTCGCGGCCTCGAGCGGATGCCCGGCGGCGCGAAGCGCGCGCACCGCTTTCCAGACGGCGCTGCGGGAGACGCCGAGCGCCTGCGCGAGCGCCTCGCCGGAAATCCAGGCGCCCCGCCCGGCCTCCAATAGTTGTAAAACGTCTTCGGTACGCATGAAATTCGCCTCTTTCCGAAGCAGTATAGCCGAAAAGGGCGAGAATTGTCAACTATATTAAATAAAATCGGTCGACAATAGACGCGCGCCCATTGCGCCGGGCAGTCCTGCCGCATAAACCGAGGGCCGCGGTACGTTTACAATCGAATCGCGCGCCAATCAGCGCAGGCTCTTGTATTGGCTTGGTGTCATTCCGGTCAGCTTTTTGAACACCGTGCTGAAATATGTCTGATCCCGAAAGCCCGAAAGCTCGGCGGCCTCGTATACGCTGCACCCCGGGCGGGAAAGCAGCTGGATCGCCCGTTGGATGCGCACCATGTTCAGATACTCGCTGATCGTTTCACCGTATTCGCGCTTAAAGAGCTTTCCGATGTAGTCGGCGTTCATATGGAACTCGGCGGAAAGCGATTTGACCGTGAGTTCTTCGGCATAGCGTTCGTCGATATAGGCGCGCACCTGCGCAACAATTTCGCTCCCGCTGCCGCCGCCCGTGTCCGAGGCGGCCATCGCGCTTTCCACGGCGCGCCAAAGCTCCTCACGCAGCCGCTCCACGTTCCGAAACGTGGGAATCTTCGCGAGAAACCCCTGAAAGTCAGGCATTGCGGGCGGCGCGGACAGCAAGGATTGGGACATGGCGCAGCAAGAGAGCACGAGCAGCGAAAACGCCTCGACCTCTCGAATGTCGACCGCCGCTCCCTGCAGGCCGCGCAATCCGGCGTCGATGCACTCGCCGAGCCAGTCCCGCTTGCCAAGCTGCAAGGCAAGCAGGAATCGCCGCGAATCGAAGCTGCGCTCTTCACAGACGTTTCTTTCCTCCCTGTCGCTGCAGAGGATGGACTGCCCGCCTGCCAGCATTCGTCCGCGCAGGGCATTCTTCGCCGCCTCGTAGGAGCGCGCAATACCGTTGATGCCGGATTCGGACGATCCCAATCCGATCGAGAGCTCGGCGCCCCGCTGGCGCTCCAAAAGTGAGTCAAGAAGCGGCAAAAACAGCCGCGCATCGTTTTTTTGCAGGTTCAAGAGCAATGTCAGCCCCTCGGGCGAATTGAATACCGTAATGTCCTTGGCAGGCAATTCTTCGATTGTCCTTCGCAGGGAAAGGCGGCGTATTTCGCGCGCTTCCGCCTCGTCCTCTTCGAGGTAGATCACCGCGCATTGGTGAAACGGCGCGTCCACCGAGAGCTCGAGGAAACGGGAGTTTCGCAGGAAGGTTTGCTCCTCCATGCTGCCGCCGACAACCTCGGAGAACAATTCGTCCCGCAGCGCGGCAAAGCTGCCGCGTATCTGGCTGCCGAGCAGTTCGCGTTCCGCCGCGATACGCCGCTCTTCATCCACCAAGGCAAACAATTCCGTCACGGTCAGCTCAAGCTCTCGCGGCGTAAACGGCTTGACAAGGTACTTTCTTACGCCAAGCTCCATGGCTTTTCTGGCAAATTCAAAATCGGATATCCCGCTGATGATGACGGTGATCGGCGAAAGACCGCGTTTTTTCGCCTCCTCGAGAAGCGCGATGCCGTCCATCTTCTTCATTTTGATGTCCAGCAGCATCACGTCCACGGGGGCGTCTTCCAACCTTTTCAACGCTTCCAGGCCGTCGGAAGCCGTCTGCACATCCGCCTCCGGGAACCGTTTTCGGATAAAGGCGGCGCTGCCCTCCCGGATCTGGTACTCGTCGTCTACCACAAGCAGGCTATAGCCCATTCTGTTCCGCTCCCCTGACTTGATTTGGAATGCACACCGTAGCGACTGTATAGCCGTCTTCCATAGAAAAAGACACGCCATATTCCGGCCCATACGCAAGCTTGAGCCGTTCGTTTACGTTCTTCAGGCCAACGCCGAACGAAGCGTCGTTTTCGCCCGCCGCCAGCATCGCGTTGAAGCGTTCCATCGTTTGAAAATCCATCGTCGCGGGCTTGTTTTTCACACGCATGAAGATCATCTCCGCCCGCTGCCGCACCTCGACGACGATCTCGCTTTTTTCCTCCGTATGTTCCGCCCCGTGATAGATGGCATTTTCGACCAGTGGCTGCAGAAGCAATTTGACCGTTTTGCAGCGTGTCAATTCCTCCGGGCAGTCGATCCTGTCTTCAAATTCATTGCGATAGCGAATCTTCTGTATCTTCAGGTAGTTTTCGATATATCCGAGTTCGTCGCCGATGCAGGTCTCCTCCTCGCCGTGATTGACGCCGAGCTTAAACAGCGCGGAAAGTGCGCTGATCACCTCGATGGACTCCTCGCGCTGGCCGCTCTCGATGAGCCAGATCGCGGAGGAAAGCGTGTTGTAGAGAAAATGCGGATTAATCTGCATCAGCAGCGTTTTTAATTCCGCCTCGCGCTTGGCTTTTTGTTCTTCGAGTATCCGCTCGGACGATTGTTTCAGCGCCGCGCTCATCTCGTCGAGCGCGTTGCCGATGATTCCGATCTCGTCCTTGTATCGGAACCCAATGCGGGTATCGAAGTTATCCGATTGCATGGAACGGATTGCCTCGACGAGCTTATTGACCGGCTTGGTCAGATTGTTTGAAAGAAAAACCGCCAGAATCAACACGACTACAAACGAAATGGCGACCACCAGCAAAACGGTGCCGGCGAGTTTTGTGCGCGCGTCGCGGATACTCTCCAAGCTTCCGAGACAGACGACCCAAAGCCCGTTCGGCTCGTTATCCACAAAGGAAAATAAAGCGGCTCCCCCCTCTTGCGTGACCATGCGGTATCCCGACGCGCCCGACAGCGTCTCCTCGCTGCCGTCCAGCAAATCGTAAAAGTGTTCGCCGATTTGATTTTTCTGCTTTGAGGAGATCACATTGCCGGCTCTGTCCAGCAAAAGCAGATGTTCGGCTCCGGTTTCGTAATAGTTATAGGTCGATTCAAGCTCGCTTTCATAGAAGTTGATGATCATAAGCCCGATCAGCGTATTTTTACTCGGATCGAGAATCGGCAGATAATACGGCAGCACCCAATCCTCGCGGTATTCCGGCGCTCCCCATGAAGGAGACGCCTGCTGCAATTGCGCTTCGCCTAGAAGCCTGCGGCATTCGGCCTCGGCCGGCGCGCGGCTGTTGCTGGCCCAGAATCCGCCCGCCAGGCTGCAGACACAGACGGATTGCACGCCCTTTGTGTTTTGGTACTCTCCGAAAAAGCGCTCGAGCGCATACTCGCCTTCCGATGTGCGCGCGCCTTCGAGGTTTGTCAGCAATTCGATGATGTCGATGTTCCGCGTGGCGCGCATGGCGGAAATCTTCCTGAGGTTGACAATGGAATTGATGGTTTGACTGATGCTTTTGAGATTGGTCAGCGTGTTGACGACCTTCTGCTCCATGAGGTTGGAGGTGATGATGCGATAGGAGGACAGGGCCGTGAGCACCACGGTGACCAGAGAGAGAACCACGGTAATGAGAATGATCTTCGCCTTGAGACTAAGATCGCTTAGGCGTCTCTTCTTTACCATGGCGCTTCCCCCCTGCAAATCAACGATGAGGCTGCCCTGTTTCCAGCAGCCTCAGCGTATCAAAAAAGCATGGTTTGTCAAGGGCGCGAGGGCCTTTGCCGCGCAAGCGCCCCGCGGGATCGCCGCATAAGGCGGCAGGGCCGCGTCACATCTTGGCCGCGCCGAATTTTATCTTCGGGTCCACGAGCATATAAGCCACGTCCGTTAGCAGGTTGACCGTGATGATAATCAGCGTAAAGACCAGCACCGTCGCCTGCACAAGCGGATAATCGCGCTGGTTGATGGCGTTGACGAGCAGCATCCCCATACCCGGAAAGGCAAACACCTTTTCAACGACAATCTCGCCGCCAAGAAAATAACCGATCTGCAGGCCGACCATCGTTACCACGGGAATCAGCGCGTTCTTCAGGGCGTGCAGGTATAGCACCCGCGCTTCCCGATTGCCCTTTACCCGGGCGAGCGTGACATAATCCTGCCCCATCACCTCGAGCATGCTGGATCGAACGAGGCGCGACAGCGCCGCAAAGAAAACGGCCGCCATGGCAACGGTGGGCAGAACCAGCGAGCGGATGCTGCCCGCAAAGTTTTCCATGGGGGAAACATAGCCCGCAACGGTCAGCCACTTGAGCTTAACGGAAAACACGATGATCAGGAGAATGCCGCACAGAAAGCTCGGAATCGAGATAAAAAGCAGATTCAGGCCGGTGATGCCTACATCGATAAACGTATTGTGTTTGAGCGCGGACGCAATGCCGCTCGGAATCGCAATGATCAGCGAAAGCAGGATTCCGGAAAAGCAAAGGAGCGCCGTGCGGGGCAAGCGCTCCAGCACAAGCCCCAGCACGGGTTCATCCAAGCGGATGGACGTTCCCCAGTCGCCCTTAAGCAGATTGCCGATCCATACGAAATACTGCTGCCATACGGGCTTGTCCAGCCCATAGAGGGTGCGGACGTAGGCGATTTGTTCCTGACTGGCATTCTTGCCGAACATCATCTGAATCGGGTCGCCGGGTATCAGCCGGATGATAAAAAATATCATGATGCTGATGAGAATGATGATCGGGATATAGGTCAGGACCCGCTTAAGAACATAACTGAGCATGGGAACCGCTCCTTACGATTATTACCTAGTTCTCGACTCTCGCTACACTCGAGAAATCAAACTTCTGTGTCTGGAAGCCGTTGAGCCCCTGGACATCGGAACGAACCGCGGAGTAAATGTAACCGCCCGTGAGGAAGACCATGGGTGAATCCTCCTTGAGAAGCTGGAAGGCTTGGAGGTAGATTTCACGCCGCAGCTCCCTGTCGAATGTGGCGCGTCCCTCCACCATGAGCTTATCGAACGTTTCGTTGTGATAACTTGCGATATTCGTCCCGGAATTACTGTAGAGGTAGTTGTAGGCAAAGGTTTCGGGATCGCCGTCCCCGGAATCGCCGCAGACCATCATATCGAACTCTTTCTTTGCAAAACAGCGATCGATGAACGTCGGGATATCAAGCTTTTCGCTCTCCGCCTGAATGCCGATATCGGCCAACTGCGCTTGAATCAGGTCGCAAAGCTGTCCCTCCACGGCGCTGAGCGGAGCGGTGAGCTTTATGGAGAATCCGTCCGGATAGCCCGCCTCCGCGAGCAGACGC
>CAYMSL010000037.1:0-10008 GCA_964393095.1 uncultured Oscillospiraceae bacterium
AGTCCGTCAAAAAACCAGTTTTTTGACGGGATAACCACTCTTTGCCTGTCGCCCTTCGGGCTTCCGGACGGCAAAGAGCACAGAGAACCCGCCCCTGCGGGGCGATCCGTTGCGCCGGCAAAGCCGGCACAGCCGGATTCTATTGGTTAAGGGTTGCGACCCTTAACAATCCCAGAGCTTTTTTGACCGGTTTTTGGCGAACCGGGCGGCGCTTTCTTTGGCAGCGCACACGCCTGCATACGTTTGGCGGTTTGCCGAACCCGGTCGCCGCGTTTCCGTTTGCGGCAAGCTCAGCGCTGAACGCGGCCGGAGCCGTCGCCGCGCATCAAATGTTCGATCTCGTCAACGGTGGAGAGGTTGAAATCCATCTCGATGGAATGCTTGAGGCAGGAGGCCGCCGCCGCGTACTCAACCGCGCGCTGCGGCTCGAAGCCGTGCATCTTGCCATAGAGCAGGCCCGCGCTGAAGGAATCGCCGCCGCCGATGCGATCGACGATATGCACCGGATAGGTGCGCGAGAAATACGGCGTTTTGTTTGCGTAGAGCAGCGCGCCCCATTCGTTGTCGGAGGCGCTGATGCTGTTGCGCAGCGTAATGGCGACCTCGACGACGCCGTAGCGTTCGCATAATTGGCGCGCCACGCCCGCATAACCCTCGCGGCTGAGGCGGCCGGCCGTGACGTCGGACCCCGCCGCGCGGATGCCGAGCACCTTGTCGGCGTCCTCCTCGTTGGCGATGAGCAGATCGATCTGCGGTATGATCGGCTCCATGCAGGCCTTTGCCTCGGCCTCGGTCCACATGTTTTTGCGGTAGTTCAGGTCGCAGCTGACAAAGACGCCGCGGCGCTTCGCTTCGTTGACCGCGTGGTGGAACACCGCCGGCATGGTGCCGCTGAGCGCCGGGGTGATGCCGGTCATGTGCAGCCGTTCCGCCCCGTCGAAAATCGCCTCCCAGTCGAAATCCTCGATGCGCGCCTCGGCGATCGACGTATGCTTCCGGTCGTAGATGATCTTGCTCGGGCGCTGCGAAGCCCCCTTCTCGGCATAAAAAATGCCCATGCGTTCGCCGCCGAAGGCAACGTGGTCAACGCCCACGCCGTATTTTTTCAGCATCGCAAGGCCCGCGTAAGCCACGTCGTGCCGCGGCAGGCGCGTGACAAACTCCGTTTCAACGCCCATCATGGCGAGCGAGACGCATACGTTGGCCTCCGCGCCGGTATAGTTCAGCTCATATTGCGCGCACTGAATAAAGCGCTGAACGCCCGGCGGGCTCAAGCGCACCAGAAAATCACCGAATCCGACCACCTTTCCCATGGTCTAAACCTCCGTTTCGTCACAGATATAGGCGGCCATGCCCTGAACAAGCAGCCGCCCCGCCACAGCGCCCTGATCCTCCGTACCGATCGCGCGCGCGGCAAACACCGCCGCCTTGCCAAAGCGCGGCGTCATGTTCCTCGTTGCTTCCGTACCGGCCGCCGCGCCCTCCGCCGCGGCCGCGGCTACGCTTTGCAGCGTGGCGCCGGGCAGGTTTACAGCCGCGCGCGCCGCGTCGGCGGCGGCCGCCGCGGCGTCGAGCACGGTGCGGTCTCCGCGCTCGCACTTGCCGCGCTTTTGGATACCGGCCGCCAGCCCCTCGAAGAAGAGAGCCAGCTCCTCCGGCCCGATCGCGGCGCGTCCCGCGAGCCGTTTGCCGCCCTCCATGATGCCGCTCGAGAGGAGCGTACCCATGGTGGACGGAACGACGGAGCTCATCTTCAGCCCCGCCTTTGCGAGGCGCTTTCCAAGATCCGGCTCGTCGCTTGCGCGCAGCAGCTCCGGCAGCGCGGCAAATCCCTTGCGCATGGTCAGCCCCAAATCGCCGTCGCCCATCTGCGCGTCCATGCGGCAGAGCATCTCGGCGTTATCTTTCATCAGCGTTGCTACGCGATTAAACAGCGCCGGCAGCGCCTCGATTTCAATCCGTTCCATGGCCGCGCCTCCTACGCCTGCGTGTAGAAGGGGGTATGCGCCGGCGCGTCGAGCAGTTCCTTGAGCGCATCGTTTAGGTGCAGGATGCTCACGGAAGCGCCCGCCATCTCCATCGAGGTGGCGAATTCGCCCACAAAGGTGCGGTGGATGCCGATGCCGCGCGCTTGCAGCAGGCCGCTTACCGCGCCGCTCAGGATATAGAGCTCCTCCTGGGAGGTGGCGCCGAGGCCGTTGATCAAGAGCGCGACCTCCGCGCCCCGCACAAGCGGCATGTCTTTTAGCAGCGCCTCGATGGATTCCTCGGCCAGCGCATCCGCCGTTTTCAGCGGCCCGTTCCAGATTCCCGGCTCGCCGTGGATGCCCATGCCCATCGCCATCTCGTCCTCGGCCAGCGTGAAGTTCGGCTTGCCGACCTCCGGGATGGTGCAGGGCGAGAGCGCGAAGCCGACCGTACGCGTGCGCGCTTTGGCCTCCAGGGCCACGGAGAGCACCTCGTCGAGCGTCATCATGCGCGCCGCCGCCGCGCCGGCGCATTTGTAGAGGAAAAAGATGCCGGCCACGCCGCGGCGGGTTTCCTGTGCCGTGGAGGAGAACACGTCGTCCGCACCGACGATGGAGCGCGTTTCGATGTCCTCAAGCTCGCACATCTCCGCCGCCATGTCGAAGTTCATGATATCGCCCGTGTAGTTTCCGTAGAGGTAGAGCACGCCCGCGCCGCTTTCAACCTCGCGCGTCACGTGGTAGATCTGCTCGGCGGAAGGGGACTGGAACACGCCGCCTACGCCGCAGCCGTCCAGCATTCCCTCGCCCACATAGCCGAGGAACAGGGGGAGGTGACCGGTGCCGCCGCCCGTTACAATGGCGACCTTGCCCGGTGTTTTCCGCGCGGCGCAGTAGCAGCGCAGATCGTTTGCGGCATACTTGACGCAGTCGCCATGGGCCGCGTAGATGCCGCGCAGCATATCGTCGGTATACCGTTCCGGCGCGTTCATGATCTTCTTCATTTTCGGCCTCCTCGCCTTACGTTGGCTGGTTAGTTGCTTTGGAGCAGATGGACGGCGAAGCCGCCGACCTCCTCTTCGAGATAGATCGCCTTGAGCCGCCCCGCGGCGTCGACGTTGCGGAACGCCTCGCGAAAGCGGATGCCGCGCGCCTCGAGGTTCGCCACGGCCCGCGCGATCGAATGCGTTCCGATCGCAATATGCCCCTTGGCGCCGGGGAAGGGCGTTTTGCAGCTTTCGAGCATGTCCCCGGCAAAGTCCGAGCGGCCGCCCGGCAGATACGGCAGGCCGAAGAGCTCGGCAAAGCGGCGGGCGATGGCCGCACCCTCGGCCGCGTCGGCGCCGTTGACGCCGATGTGCATGAGACGAAAGCCCAGCGAGATGCGCACGGCCTCACGGCAAAGCGCGCTGATTGCCGCCCAGTTTTCGGCCTCCACAAGCTCCGCGGGCGCCATGAAGCTGCCCCCGGCCGCCGATACAAACCGGCAGGCCATGTAGGCGGGCAGGTTTTTAAGCGTGATGCCCGAGGTTGCCACGAAGCGGATATCCGCATACGGGCCGCACAGCTCGCAGATGGTTCTTACACCGCCGAGCTGCTCGGCCGGGAAGAATTTGAACACGCTTAGCCCCATTTCGCGCCCCGCCTCGATCTCCGTGGCGGTCACGCAGCCCGGCAGGATCGGTATGCCCGCGCCGACACAATGCTCAACCACGCGCGCCCGAAAGCCCGGCGTTACGACAAAATCGGCGCCCGCCTCGACGGCGGCGTCCGCCTGCTCGCAGGAGAGCACCGTACCGGCGCTCACCGGCAGGTCAGGGAACGCCTGGCGGATCAGGCGGATCGACTCGAGGGCGCTTTCGTTGCGCAGCGTCACCTCGATCAGCGGCAGACCGCCGGCGCAAAGCGCGCCAACCAGCGGCACGGCCAGCTCCGGCCGCGGGATCCTGAGAACCGGCACAACGCCGTATTGCGCGGCGGCGTCAAAGCGCGCCGCCCTTGTTGCTTGAACTTCCATCGTATTCATCGGTATTCACCCGTTGTTTGTTCGAATGCGTTCGCTTAGATATATTGCTCGACGTCGGCGCGCAGCTTTAGGAGCGCCTCGCTTGAGAGATCCATTAGCGGCCGGCGCATATGCCCGCCGGGCACGCCGCGCATGGTCAAAATGTTTTTGAAGATGGACATGTCCGCGCCGCTCTTCATGAGCCACACAAGATCGGTGGCCTTGTCCTGCGCCTTGCGCGCCGCCTCGAGATCGCCGGCCTGATACTGGCGGTAAACCTCGACAAACGGCTCCGGGAACGGGCCGGAGCATCCGGACACCGTGCCGTCGCACCCCATAACGAGCGCCGCAAGGAAGAGGTGGTCCGCGCCGAACACGACGGAAAAGCGTCCGCCGTTGACGCGCTTGTAGCGGAGCAGCTGCGTCATATCCGCAAAGCTGTATTTGATGCCCGCCATGTTGGGGCACGCGGCGCAGACTTCCTCGAGCGCCTCGCAGGTAAGCTCGTTGTGCGCAAGCTGGGGGATTGCGTAGGCATAGACGGGAAAATCGGGCGATACCGCGCTGCACACGGTCTTAAAATACGCGGCCATGGCGCGGTTGTCCACGGTAAAGTAGCTTGGGGTCACGACGCCGATGCCGTCCGCGCCGATTTTTTCCGCATGCCGCGCAAGGCGCAGCGTCTCATCCTGCGTCATCGCGCCGACATGGATAAATACCGTCACGCGGCCGGCCGCCGCGCCGACCACTGTCTCGGCGATGCGCTCGCGCTCCTCGGCGGAGCAGAGGTACATCTCGCCCGTGGTGCCGCAGGGATACAGGCAGTTGACGCCCTTTTCGATTAAAAACTCCGTCTGCCGCTCCAGGGCGGGCAGATCCGGCGCGCCGGATTCGTCAAACGGGGTCGTCATGGCCGTGATCACGCCAAATAGCTTTTTCATGCTGGTTGCCTCTCTTTCTTTGCCTCATCGGCTCCTGCGCTCGATTTATTAAGGTGTGCGCTTGTTCAGCGATATAGAATAACGTTCCGAATAATGTTATAATGACCACGCGGTTTTGTCAAGAACAAAGTCGACCAATCGTACGGCAAGCTGAATGACCGAACCGACGTTGAGAATCTCAACGAATCTCTCGCTATTGTTTTGCATGGCTGAACGGGTTATAATACAAACATTCGTTAGCAGCGCAACAAGAAAGGCAAGAACGCATGAAAACTCCTTCCAACCAGCGACAGGAAGCGCGCGCCGACGCCGACATCGGGGCGCAGGTCAACTCCGTTAAAAAAGCCCTCGGCATTCTGGAATGTTTTACCGCGACGCAGCGTGAGCTGACGCTTTCGCAGATCAGCCGCCAGCTCAGCCTGCCGAAGAGCACGGCGCTCAACCTCATCCGCACGCTCGCGGCCAACGGCTACCTGCTGCATACGGCCAACTCCCAGACCTATCAGCTTGGCTATAACGTGATGACGCTAAGCTACAACCTGCGCACCTCGATGCCGATCATCCAGTACGCCATGCCCTTTTTGGAGGAATTGCAGGTCAAAACCGGCGAAAACATCTATTTGACAAGCCACGTCGAGGGCAAGGTTCTCTACCTCGAGGGAATCTATCCAAGCATCCGCATCGGCAATTATTCCGTCGCGGGCAAGCGGCTGCCGCTTCACTGCACGGGCTGCGGCAAGGCGATGCTGGCGTATCTGCCGGAGGCGGAGCTCGAATCCATCCTCCAGCGCTGCGGGCTGCCGGCCGTTACGCCCTACACCATCACCACGCGCGAGCAGCTCGACAAGGAGCTTGCGCGCATCCGCGTGCGGGGCTACGCGCTCGATAACGAGGAAGAGACGCTCGGCGTCAAGTGCGTCGCCGTCGCCATACGCGACAGTTCCGGCTATCCCTGCGGCGCAATCAGCATCTCCGGCACGACCATCAGCATGCGCGACGAGCTTTTGGAGGATTACGCCAAGATGATTGCCCGCGTGTGCAGCGTGCTCATCGCCAACGCGCACCAGCTTCCGGCGGCGCAGCTGCGCCAGCAGAGCGACGAAAGCGAAGCCTGAATCAGACGCCTGCCCGCTTTTCGGGCGGCGCGCAAAACACGTGCCCCGCGCAATCACATAGGATATGGCCCCAGACCCGCAGCTGACCGCCGCGGGTTTTTTTGGGCTTGACAGCGCAAAACCGACCGTGCTATTATCTGTATGGTTATTCAGTACATACGAACAGTGTTCAAATTGGAAAACCTGAAACCGATGTTTTCAATTTGTTGTTCCTGCCCGCATGGCTTATCCGATTTGAGCGGACATACGGAATCAACGACAAAAAGAGAGTGGATCCGATATGAAAAAAATGATCGAGCGCATCAAACGACAAAATGCAGGCGTGGTAATGGGCATCCTCTTTACCCTCTACAGCGTCTACTATTTCGCCCAATCGTTCTCCTATCCCTACCATAACCGCTTCGGCGTCGGCCCGGGACTGTTCCCGCGCTGGGTGGCGATTATCGCGATCGTCGCGGGCGTCGCGTACACGCTGATCTCCGCTTTTAAGGATAAGTTCCTCGTTGGGGATATCTTCCCCGGCCGCAAGGAGCTCGTCAACGTGGTCACCACCGTGGTGGCGATCCTCGCGTTTATCCTCGTGGTGGACTTCCTCGGCTTCTGTATCGCCAGTACGCTGCTGCTGTTCTTTATTTTCATTCGCTCGTACTGCTGGTGGAAGGCGCTCTTGTACGCGGCGATCGCGTCGGCGATTGTCTTTGCCATCTTCAAACTGGGCTTTAGCGTGCCGGTGCCCGTGAACGGCCTCGGTTTTTGAGAGGAGGTAGCGACTGTTATGGAATCCTTAACGGGACTTCTCGAGGGGCTTGCCATTGCGATCACCCCGAACAATATTCTGTTTTGCTTCATCGGCTGCATGGTGGGCATGCTGGTAGGCGTTTTGCCGGGCATCGGCCCGAGCGAGGCGACGGCGCTGCTGATTCCGCTGAGCTACGGCCTCGAACCGGTCACGGCGATCATCATGCTCTGCGGCATCTACTACGGCGGTATGTACGGCGGCACCATCACCTCGGTGCTGATCAACACGCCGGGCGAGGCCGCTTCCGTCATCACCTGTATGGACGGATATCCGCTCGCGCAGCAGGGGCGCGCGGGCGTGGCGCTCAAGGTGGCGGCCATCGGTTCGTTTGTCGGCGGCATCCTCTCAACGTTCGGCCTCGCGCTGTTTGGCCCTACGGTGGCGGATTTTGCGCTGCGCTTCGGCCCTACCGAACAGTTCGCGCTGCTCGTGTTCGGCATGTCGATGGTGATCGGCCTTATGGGCAAGTCGCTCGTGCGCGGCCTTGTGGCCGTCTGCCTCGGCCTCTCGCTTGCGATGGTCGGCATGGACCCCATCTCCGGCACGATTCGCTACGGCTACGGGATCAACGAGCTTGTCAGCGGACTCGATATCGTAACGCTGTCGATGGGCTTGTTCGGCCTTTCCGAGATCCTTGTGGGCATGGAAAACCTCAGCGTAACCAGTAAGGCTACGGCCATCAACTCCTCAAAGCTCAAGCGCGAGGAGCTGCGGCCGACGATTATGTCCATCATCCGCGGCAGCTTTCTCGGTTTCTTCATGGGCCTGATCCCCGGCACAAGCTCCGCCGTGCCGGCGCTGATCTCCTATTCCATGGAGAAAAACCTGTCCAAGCACCCCGAACTGTTCGGCAAGGGCGCGCCCGAGGGCGTTGCCGGCCCCGAGACGGCAAACAACTCCTATGTCGGCGGCGCGATGATCCCGCTCTTTACGCTCGGCATTCCCTGCTCGCCGACGATCGCGATCTTGATGGGCGCGTTCATGATGCACGGCATGACGCCGGGGCCGACGCTGTTTATCACGAATCCCGACGTCATCTGGGGCACCATCGCGAGCATGTTCATCGGAAACGTGATCCTGCTCATCCTCAATATGCCGCTTGCCGGCATGTGGGCCAAGCTTGCCGATATCCCGAACAAGATGCTCTATCCCGTCGTTTTGATCGTCGCCATGATGGGCGCGTACACGGTCGACAACAGCCTCTTCGGCATCGTTGTGATGCTCATCTCGGGCGTGATCGGGTATGTGCTCAAAAAGCTCGATATCCCCCTGGCGCCGGTCGTGCTTGTGTTTGTGCTGGCCGACATGATGGAGCAAAACCTGCTGCAATCGCTCAAGATCAATTCCGGACTCTCCGGCGTGATCAAGAGTCCCATCGCGCTCGGTCTGCTCGTTGCCGCACTGGCGGTGATCGTATTCAGCCTGATCGCGGAATTCCGCAACAAGAAGAGCGCGCTCTTGACCGCGGACGAATAAGCGCGGCCCGGCTAAGACGCTTTGAGTTTGCCGCCGCGGGAGACGTCCCGTCCGGCAGCAAAAACAGATAAGGAGGAATCAACCAAATGAAGAAGATCGTTTCGCTGCTGTTGGTTCTCTGCATGGTTCTGGCGCTCGTCGCCTGCTCCCAGCAGCCGGCCACAGACACCCCCGCAGACACCGCCGAACCCGTTGCGGAAGAACCCGCAAAGGAGACGGCCACCGAAGAGCCCGTCGTCGACGAGGCGGCCGGTTTCCCGGAGCGCGAAATCCGCATCATCGTTCCTTACGATGCGGGCGGTGCTTCCGATATGACCTCCCGCATCATCGCGACCGGTCTTGAAGAAGCGCTCGGCGCCACCGTGCTCGTAGAGAACCGTTCCGGCGGCACCGGCAGCGTTGGCATGACGTATGCGCGCGAGTCCGCTTCCGACGGCTACACCATCTGCTACATCCCCGTGGAACTGGTCATGCAGAAGGCGCTCGAGATCTCCGACCTTGTGCCCGACGACTTTATGTTCATCGGCCGTCTGACCGAGGTGCCGTCGGCGCTGACCATCAAGGCCGACGACGATCGCTTCGGCACCGTTGAGGAGTTCGTGGCGTATGCGCTCGCGCATCCGGGCGAGGTCACCATCGGCAACTCCGGCACCGGCTCGATCTGGCACGTTGCGGCGACGCTCCTCGAGGAGAAGACCGGCGCGCAGTTCAACCACGTTCCGTATGACGGTGCGGCCGGTGCGGTCACGTCGCTCATGGGCGGCCACATCGACGCCGTCACGGTTAACCCCGGTGAGGTGCTCGCGGGCGTCGAGGCCGGCAAGCTCAAGTGCCTGGCCCTCATGACCGAGGAGCGCGACACGGTTTCGTTTGCCGAAATTCCGACCATGCGCGAGTGCGGCATTGACATCGTGTTTGGCGGCTGGGGCGCGCTGGCGGTTCCGGCAGGCACACCACAGGCCGTGGTCGACAAGCTCAGCGCGGCGCTTGAGAAGGCCGCCGCAACGACGGAGTTTAAGGATTTCATCGCCCAGCGCGGCATGATCGTCCACTACTCCAACGCGGCCGACACGACCAAGTTCATCTATGAGCAGTTTGACGTATTCAACGAGCTGCTCACCAGCATGGAGATTGACTGACGTTTCAAGCAGGACGGAGCGCTCGCTTTCGGGCGCTCCTCCTTCTTTCCGGGAGGTGGTTTCCCCGGCATCGGCAGCTCAACCGGCAGGCGCCGGGAAAGGAATTGCACATGCAGGCCTCCGTCGTTTCCTATATCGCCGCTTTTTTGTTTCCCGCGTTTGTCGCGGGCATCGCGCTGTGCTATTTGATTCTGCGCCCCAAGCCCGATAACCGGCTGCTCGGTTTTCGGACGGAGCGCAGTTTGCAAAGCCCGGCGGCGTGGAAGCGCGCGCAGTTTTTGTTCGGCCGACAGCTGCTCATCGGCGCGGCGATGGCGGCGCTGTTCGGCTACGGCTTTTTGACCGTCTCGAGCGTATTGTTAAAAATCGTCCTGATTGTACTGCAATTTCTGGCCGTCGCGTTCTTCGGCATGGCGACCGAGTTTATCCTTCGGCGCGAACTTGGCAGATAGCGCGCCGCCCGCCGGCATACCAAGGCGCGGACGCGTGCGCGGGTTTTCCGACCACCAGCATTTTTTAAAAAAGCAAAACAGTTAACATTATCTTAAATTGAAAATTACTGATCA
>CAYMSL010000037.1:10018-15175 GCA_964393095.1 uncultured Oscillospiraceae bacterium
CCCCTATGCGGGGGAACGCTCCAGCCGTAGCGTTCCGCGAAGGCGGGCCGTCCCTTACGCGCCGCCGGGCGAAGGGCTTTGCGCCTGCCTAAGCTCGAGGTAATGGCGATACGCGTGCTCGGCGTCCTCCCCGTTGTGGACGATGTCGGCGATGGCGCGCGCCATGCCCACGGGGCAGTCCGACTGGAAGACGTTTCTTCCCATGTCCACGCCGGCGATTCCGCTTTGAACGCCGCGCCAAACCATTTCAAGCGCGCTCTTTTCAGGCAGTTTTTTGCCGCCCGCCATGACGATCGGCACCGGACAGGCGGCGACCACCTCGTCTAGCTCCTCGCAGAAGTAGGTCTTTACGATCTGCGCGCCAAGCTCGGCGATCATGCGCGCCGCGAGCTTAAAGTACTGCGGCGTGCGCTCCATATGCTTGCCGACGGCGACGACGCCGAGCGTCGGGATGCCGTACGGCATGGCGGCGTTTACGATTGTGCTGAGGTTTCGTATGCTCTCCTTTTCGCCGTCCGCGCCGATAAACACCTGCACGGCCAGCGCGTCGGCGTTGAGGCGGATCGCCTCGGCGATATCGACCGCCGCGATCTCGTGGCTAAGATCCTCGTCGAGTATCGACGAGCCGGCGCTCACGCGCAGCGCCGTGCCGCAGCGGTTCGCCGGCGGCACGCAGGTGCGCAGCGCGCCGCGCGTTGCCATCAGCACGTCCACCTCGTCCATCAGCCGCGGAATCAGCAAATCGAGCCGCTCAAGCCCGGCCGTCGGGCCCATAAAGTATCCGTGATCGAACGCCAGCATGACCGTCCGTCCGTTCGACGGGCGGAAGATGTTCGACAGCCGCCGCTGCATGCCCCAGCCAAGGGCGGTTGCGCCCCTGAGCGGAAACGCCGCCCGGTTGGCAAACGGGATGTCCGGCGCATAATCTCTCGCCGCTTTCGGCGCTTCATTGTCCGCCATGGTTTCCTCCTTTGAAAACGTGCCAGACCCGCCGGCGCGGACCTGGCACAGTACTCGTGTTATTCGATGCTGCGCTGCTTTCGCCGGGCGCGCTTGGGTGTTATTCTTCCTTTTCGAACGCCGCGGGCGAAATGCCGATGAGGTTGACGCCGACGAGCGAGAGAAGCAGCGCGGGCAGGCTCACCCAGACGAGCGGTGCGCCGACCTCGATTCCCTGCGCGCTCATAATCAGGGAGATGACGATCGCCGCGGCGGGCGCCGCGATGGCGAGAATGGCGCCGGGGATGTTGAGCTTCGTAGCGGTGCGCACATCCTCGGGCTTCATGATGCTTGTAAACGCGAGTCCCCACTTTTTAAGCCGCATGCCGACAAGCGAGAGCACCGGCGCGCCGAGCACCAGAGGAAAGAGGCCGTTTGTAACGCCGATGATGCTGGCAAAGAGCGGGTAAGGGAGCTGGCTGAAGACCGCGCAAACGCCGAAGCATAGCCAGCAGGTGTCCGCGATGGAACCGCCCGCGGAACCGAGAAGGAAACGGATTACCTTCCCGACGCTGTTTGTCTTTGGCTCTACGTCCTTGCCGATGTACCAGATCTTGTAGGGGATATAGGCAAAGAAAAAGTTTGCGATAAAGCCGAAGACGGAGGCGACGCTCATGCTGCCGAAGAAATCGCCGATCAGGTTGCCGATGGCGACGCCCCAGGCGCCGGCGGGCCCGAAGAGGATGCCCATTGCGGGTACGATCACGGTTGCGACGCGGACTTCGACGCCGAAGACGACGATGGACTTAAACGGAATCAGCAGCGCCGCGTAGATGGCTGCGCAGATGGCCGTCAGGGTAATCATCTTCGGGTACTTCCACATGGTGAAACAGTCTTTCATCTTTTTGCCTCCTGAATTTGGTTTTGGTTGGTATGATGGGCGCCCTTTTTATCCCGGTCACAGCCGGGGAATTTCCAAACAACGCTTTATAAGGCGTTGAAAACCTGAAAGCTGTCGGTCGCGGCGAGTACGATTGCGCCGACAGAAAGCACGATTGCGTAGACGATGAATGCCCAATCCAGCGGGGAAAGCCGCAGCTGAATGTATCTGCCGCGCGCCTTTGAGCGGCCGAACCCCTTCGCCTCGATCGCCATCGTGACCGCGTCCGTAGAGCGCAGCCCGAGCAGGATCGCCGGCACGACGAGGGGCACGGTCTTTTTCAGCTTCATCCAGAAGCCGCCGTTGTCAAGGTCCAGTCCGCGGGATTTTTGCGCGGCCACGACCGTCAGCGCAATGCCGGTGAGGTGTGGCGTCATCCGCAGCGCGCTCGAGAAGGCGAACGCGCCGCGGTACGGCAGGCCGAAGCGCACGCAGCCCTCCACAAGTTCCTCGTTCCTCGTCGTAGAGAGGAGCACGATCGCCATAAAGATGCTGGATATCGCTCGAAAGACGGAGGAGATGCCCTGGCAGAGGTTTTCCTTTGTGATGACCCAGAACAGCGGGGTCGTTCCCTTGCCGAAGAGCAGCCAGGAGAGGATCGTCATGGCAAAGAGCGAGTAGAGGATCACGCGGATGCCGCGTATGTTCTTCCAGGATTTGGACAGCGTCGCGATGAGCAGCGTTTCGGCCACCACGAGCAGGCCGATCCAAAGCTGCTCGATGAGCGCGGCGGAGGCCACGAAGTGCGCCAGCGTAAGCAACAGCTTGGTGCGCGGGTCCAGCCGGTGGAAGAAGGTGTCTTTGTTGAGATAAAGATACTTGCTCATGCCTGCCTCCGCTCGGTTGGAACGTCGTCGCGGACATATTCGTGCAGCCGCTCCGGCGGGTAGACGCCCTTATCCGTAACGATTCCGGCGACGAACTCCGGCGGGGTAACGTCGAACGCGGGGTAGAAGCCGCGCAGCTTTGCGTTGGTGGAAGCGGTGCGCCGGCCAAGGCAGCAGAGCACCTCCTCGGGATCGCGCAGCTCAATCTCCACATCGCCGACATCCTTCGAGCCCGGATCGGCGCCGAGGCCATAGGCGTAGAAGGGCAGGTGGAAGTAGTTCGCGCAGGCCGCCGTGGGGAAGGTGCCGATCTTATTGATCACGTGCCCCTTTTCCGTGATGCGGTCCGCGCCCGCAAAGAAGGCGTCGATCATTCCCCGGGACATCAGATAGCCCGGCATGCCGTCGGTAATCAGCGTCGTATCAAAGCCAATCTCCGAGATGCAGTCCGATGTAAGCCGCGCGCCCTGCAGATACGGGCGCGTTTCGCAGCAGTAGGCGCGTACGTTCGTCTTGTTCTGGGCTTCGAGCGCGAGGTAGGTATTGAAAGCAGACGTTGCTTGCCCGGATGACGGGCTCGCCGTATCGTTCGCTCCTTGCCGCCTCCGCGGCGCGGATTCGCGCGCAGTTCTCGCGATCCAGCCGGTAGCCCGCCGTGCTCAGCGCTGCGGCGCACGGCTCGGCCTCGAGCGTTGTAACGGGGAGGCGCAAGGCGTTGAGCAGCTCACAGGCGCCAAGCGGCATAACGCCCTTTTCGCGCAGCAGATCGGTTTTTGCGAGCACCTCCAACGGTGTTCCGTCGAGCGCGATATTCCCGTCGACAAGCAGCAGCACGCGGTTTGCCTTCGTCAATTCCTCGATCTCGTGCTCGACGCAGATGATGGTAAAGCTGCCTTCGCGCCGGAGCTGTTCCGCCACATCGATCACCGTCTGCTTGCCCATGGGATCGAGGTCCGTCGTCGGCTCGTCAAGCACGAGGATGTCCGAATGAAACGCCAGGGCGGCGGCGATGGCCAGCCGCTGCTTTTCACCGCCAGAGAGGGAGGAAGGTTCGCGCATCTCAAAGCCCGCGAGTCCGACGGCCCGCATGCACGCCGCGACACGCCTGTGGATTTCCTCCGTCGGCAAATTGAGGTTTTCCGGGCCGAATGCCACGTCCAGCGCCGCGTTGGTGCAGAAGAGCTGCGCCTCGAAATCCTGAAAGACGATGGATACCGTTTGGCAGAGCATGTTCGGCGTGTGCGTCGCGGTGTCCATGCCGTCGATGAGCACCTTGCCGCGCAGCTTGCCCTTCGCCGCGTGGGGGATCAGCCCGTCAAGAGCGAGACAGAAGGTCGACTTTCCCGCGAGCGACGGGCCGACGACGGTCTTCGTGGCTTCGGTGAGCTGGGCCGGCAGCGCCCCTTCCTGCAGCACGAGGGAGAGGTCTTCCGCCTCCCGCATCAGGTCGTTGTAGTTGCCATATCCCAGGGTGATCTGGGCCTGACCACCGGGGATCGGTTCGCGAATGACGGGGGCCTTGGTGACGGTGCCGTCGAGCAGGATGGCCATGCGCTTGCCGGTGTTTTCCGTGGTGATCTTGCCAAAGGCGGCCGTTCCCTGGGCATCGAAGGAGAGACTGACGTAGGGCTCATTATCCTGGACGTTCACCTGTGTGTTGTGCAGCATCTCGCCGGTGACATCTGCCCGCCGTTTGAGGACATAGGGAAGCGCCCCTGTGAACTTTTTGGTGACCGGATCGATCTGCATCTCGAAGGCGACCTCAGTGTCCGCCGGGATCTGGCCTCGCAACTGCTCGTTGATGCGCGCCACCAGTTTGCTGGAGTAATATTCCGGGCGTTTTGGCTCCGGCAGCGGTTCGCCTTCTTTGACCTCGACGCGCAGGTCATCGAGCACTGCTGTGTTGGAGATACCAAACTCGGTGATGTCGCCCTTAAAGGTCTTGTGGATCGCCTTGCGCGCCTCGTCGAGCATGGGTTTGAGCTTGGTATGATCGAAATCTTCAGCGACGATCTTGAATTCGAGCTGGCCGGCTTGTTTGATGAGGCCGATGGCGCGATCCGGGTCCTTGAGGCCCGGGAGCTCGACGGCAATGAGACTCGAACCGAGCCGCTGGATCGTTGGCTCCGCGACGCCATAGCGATCGATGCGGTTGCGCACCTTTTCGAGCGCCTGTTTGAGGATCTGTTCCTGAAGGTGATCGAGATAGCTGGGGCTGATGGCGTAGGCAAGCGTGCCTTCTCCGGGGGAGGATTGGCGCACGAGGACTTGATCAAAGGAGGATGCGATATAGTCGACGGCCTTGTCGTGTCCCTCTGTAGTGAGGCCCGAAAGGCGGATGATGTGGGTGGCGACATCCTGATGCACCGACTGGAAGGGAATATTCTTCTCCTTCAGGTATCGCTCCATGTCAGAGGCCCAGGTGTCGAGCTTGTTCGTGATCGCCTTGTC
>CAYMSL010000038.1:0-15109 GCA_964393095.1 uncultured Oscillospiraceae bacterium
GGCGCATCCGTTTCGGCCGCAGGCGGTGCGAGCGAGGATGGCGACCCCGGCAAGGCAGGCGACACGGCGGACAGGGTTTGATCCCTCCCCTCATGTGCAATCAACGCGGCGCTTTTATCGCGCCGCGTCTTTGTTTGCCGGGACTTCGCCTTGCCTGCGCCGCCGCTATCGCGGGGGAGCCCAACAGAAAGATAGGAGCGCCTGAAATCCCGTCATCGCGCGCATCCGGCGCGGCAACGGGCCTATCGGCGTTTGAAGCGCCTTTTTTGATGCCTGCCGGTAAATCGAGCGCTCTTATGGCACCATCGCGCTTCCCTTTTAACGCCGGGCCTTTGCGATGGACAGATCCACGCCCAGGCATATCGCAAGATACACCGCCCAAAAAACAGGAAACACGATGACCGGGGTAACGAGCAGGGGATAGGGCGCCGCCGTTCCCGCGAACAAAACGTTGTAAACAAAGGACAGCGGCAGAAACAAGAGCATCCAGATGTTGACATACCAGAAGGAGCGCTTGGCTTCCTCCCTCGCACGTCCACACGAGCTAAGCATTCCAATGCCGAACACCATGCAGCCAAGCGCCATGAAAATCAGCCCGATCACAATCGCCATCGGCACCTGCTCTTGATACCAAACCGCGGCGGCCAGAATGAGCCCAATGAAGTTGAGCGCCGTTGCGACGATGACGAATACCTTGGCGTTGGTCTTTGGGGCCGATCGATCGGGCGTCTCGATTCCCTTGAGGATATAATCCGTCGTCACGCCAAAGTAATCGCTCATGACGATGACTTTATCGAGGTCGGGGACGCTTTGCTCGCTTTCCCATTTCGATACGGCCTGGCGCGATACGCCGACCTTGTCGGCAAGCTCTTCCTGTGAAATCCCCTTTGCCTTTCGCAGGCCCTGGATTCTATCCGAAATATTCATGGCCGAAAACCCCTTTCCGTGCTGCTTCTATCATAACCGAAGCAGCGTTGCGCCGCCATCAACCGCGCTTGGATATTTGTCAACCGCAGGTTGCGATTGCGTTTTGGCGCGGCGGATTGCTTCGCGGCCAACCCGCGCAACAATCTATGCTTGTACCGCCGGGCCAGGGGTGCGACGGACAAAAAAGCGCGCCGCGCGCCTGCCAAGCCGCGGCGCGGCAGGTTCCTTCGCGGCTAATTCATGCGCCAAACGCCGTCGTGTTCACGAATAAACGGCGGCCTTGCGGCCGCCGTGTTTACCTGTTGTATTCCCTCCGGATCCCGCGTGCTTAGTCGACGCCGAGATAGTCGAAAATGCCGTTTACGATGCCCTGCGCCATCTTCTGCTGCGAATCCTTATCGTTGAGGAACTTATCCTCGGCGGCGTTGCTAATGTGGCCCATGATGAGCGTGCACACCGGCGCGGTCGTCTTGTTGAGGAAGATTTCGTCGGACTTTTCAACGACGGCCCCGCCCTTGACCTCGCGTGTCGAGAGGCCGGTGCGCGCGATGTACGCATCCAAAACCGCTTTGGCAAGCTTTTCACAGGAGCTTTTTTTATCGTGCGAATCGGGTATCCAGGCCATTGCGCCGCGCGTGTCGGACGCGCCGATGGAGTTGCACTCGATGCGCACCGCAAGCTCAACCTTGCCGTTGTTGAGGATGCGCGCGCGGTCGGCCGCCTCCTTGCTGTCCTTCACGTCCGAAAGCGTGAACACCACCGTAGCGCCCTCGGCTTCGAGCAGGTCCCTGACCATCGTGGCGATTGCGTAGTTGAGGCGGTTGGCGTAGACCTTCGTCGATGCGCCCTGCACCTTCGAGCTGTAGCCGCGCGCGGGGTCGATGCCGATGACGTGTCCCGTGAGCTTTCCCGCCACGGGCTCGAGGGTCGGCGACGGGGTGGGCGTGGTGCCGGGTTCAAGCGACGGCGAAGGCGTCGGCGTTTCAACCGTGACGGCCTCGGGAGAGGGGGTGCCTGAGACGGGCGCGACGGTCGGCGTGGGGCTCGGGGTGGCGTTTGCCACGCGATAGGACTCCACGGCGGGTGAGATTACGCCTGCAACGAGTGCGTAGGTAAGCCCGGCGAGCAGAATCAAGATCATGGCGCACAGAATGCCGAAGGCAAGCGGGTTGTTGATACGGAACATTCTCCTGCGCTTAACGATCTTCTTCATGCTCTTCACCTCTGTCGTGCTCTCGTGGTTATTGTAACACGCCCCTTTTGCAATGTACCATAGGGAAACAGAAGATTTTCAAATTTTACACGTTTTTGTCGAAGAAAATTCATGCATTCTACACAGGTCGCGCCGCGCGCCGTCTTTTTGTGCCGCGGCCGCAAAATTGAAGCGCCGGAACCAGGCATCGCGCGCGCCTTGCCGAAGCGTCGGCCGCCCCGGCGGCCCGCGCGTGGGTCTTTTGCCGCGCATTTGTCCGTTTTCCGCGTAACGCCGCTCTTTTGGGGCGCGGGGGTTGTGCCGTGCCGATCGCCGCCGCTATAATAACGGTATGCCATATAATTACACGCACGCGCTGCTCGGGGAGTCGGCGTTACAAGGGGTTTTGCCGCGTACGCGCGCTTGCATCGAGGCGCACGCCGGCGCGTTTCGTATCGGCACGATGGGGCCCGATCCGTACTTTGGCGACGCCATGCCAAAGCCGCTGTTTGCGCCCTGCCGCGTCGATCTTGCCGCGCGCTTCCACGCGCTCGACGCGCGCACACTCTTTGGCGCGATGCTGCCGCTTGCCGCCGGAGATGACGCGCGCATGGCCTATACACTGGGCTTTCTCTGCCACTTTTTGCTCGACGCCGCCGCGCACCCCTACATCGAGGCGCGCTTTGGCGGCAAGCTCCATACGCCGTCGGAGATCCAGATGGACCTTATGATGGTCGAGCGTTTCGCCGCGCCGGGATGGCTTACGCCGCCGCGGCGCTATTACCGCACGGATTCGCTCGATACGCTCGACGCGCTGCACGCGGCGCTTTGCAAAACCCTTTTTGCCGAGGAGACTGCTGGGGTGTTCCGGCGCGGCTTTCATAAGTGGATCGCGATCAATTCACTCTCATTCGACCCCGAAAACCACAAGAAAGACCTCTTTTCCGCCTTTGGGCGCGCAGGCGCGCCATGCCGCGTCTGCGCCTATCTCGTCGCGCGGCACAAGGATTCGAACGATCGCCTGAACCAGCGTCATGCGATCTGGCGCGCGCCCTGGGAGCCGGCGCGCGCGCGCACGGAGTCGTTTACCGACCTCTTTACGGCGGCCTGTGCCGAGGCGCCCGCTCTGCTCGACGCCGCGGCGGAAGCGATGCTCGGCGGCGACGCGACGCGGGCGCTGAAACTCGCCGGCGCGCGGAGGATGGATGCAAGGCCTCTTTAACGGGAAACGCGCCTGCTGCTTTACGGGCCACCGCCCCCACGCGCTGCCCGAGCGCGGCAGCGAAACGGGGCGCGGCATGAAAACGCTAAGCCGCCTGCTCGACGAGGCGGTGCGCGCCGCGCTCGAGGCGGGGGTAACGACCTTTCTTGCCGGCGGGGCGCAGGGGTTTGACACGCTCGCCGCCGAGTCGGTGCTCGCGTTTGCCGCGACAAGCAAGCGCGTGCGGCTCGTACTCGCGCTGCCCGGGCGCGACCAGGCAAAGGGCTGGCCAGCGGAGGACGCCGCAAGGTACGAGGCCATCCGCGCCGCCGCGAGCGAGGTTTACTATGCCGCCGACGTCTGCGGCCGGCTCTCGATGCAGACGCGCAACCGCTACCTCGTCGACCACGCCGATTGCTGCGTCGCCTATCTGCGCCTCCCGCGCGGCGGCACGCTCTACACCGTCAACTACGCGCTCGAACGCGGCCTGCCCGTGCTCAACCTTGCGGATGCGCCGCTTTCGCGCTAGCGCCCATGGCAAGGCGGGAAGGCGCGCTTTCATGCGCCGCCGCAGCCCGAAGGGAGTTATGCCGTGTTCACCGTCAGCCTCGATGATATACAGGCGATATTGGCCGCGTTCGGCATTTGCGAACGGGTTCTAAGCGCGGAGGAACTGCTGCGCTACCGCTATGAACGCTACGATCCGGACACAAAAGAGGTTCGGCTGATTCTGAAGCTTTGTTTTTCGCATGCGGCTCCGCTCGTCATCAAATTCAAAAACGAGGCGGGCGTTACGCAAACGCTCATGAGCCGGCAGATTTCGTTTTCCGAACATCTGGCTGACCGCGGCATACCGACCGCGCGCTTTCACCGCGCGAAAGACGCCTTTGTCGTGCCGAAAACGCTGAACGGATATGACGTTCTAGTCACCGTGGAGCGCTACCGCCCGGGTGAGATCAAAAGCGTAAACCCGGCGGTTGCGCAACAGATCGGCGGGCTCCTCGCGGCGGCGCACAACATCGCCGAAGCGGACGATTGCCACGTCAACGGCGCGGTGCTGTTCGATCCGTTCAAGGAAAACGACCTGTTTTCGTTCGAACGCTTCGAGAAGACGGCGTCTGCGTTTACCGGCGGCGACGCGTCCCGTTTTCTAAAAATCTGTGAAACCTACCGCGCGAGAATGAACGCCCTCTCCCCGCTGCGTGAAAAAAAGCGCTATGCCGTGCAGGGCGACCTCAGCAACAACAATCTCTTTCGTACGGAGCATGGAGAAATCGGCATGTTCGACTTCAACCGCTGCGGCGACAGCGTGCTCTTTTGCGACGCGCTGATGCAGGGCGTCCTGATCGCGCGGCTCATGGACTATGATCAAAGCTTAACGGAGGACTACGAACGGGAGATGTTATGCGGGTTCCTCGGCGGCTATCACGCCGTAAGGCCTTTTTCCGCGTTTGAATTGCGGTGCATACCGCACCTGTATGCGATTGTGACCGCTTTCTGGCTCACGGATCTGATCTACGCAGACGAGAGCCTGGTCAACCTCATCGAAGCGGGCAACAAGGAAAAGGCCGCTCTCATGCTTGGCAAAATTGAAACGCGCATCGCAGGCAATTTTACGGTGGGTTTATAAGGCATACGCGCCGCCTTGTTTCAGCGCCGGGTCGGGCATTCGGCGCTTCCTCTTTTACGGCGGATTCGCAACGGCGAAGCGTCCGGTGCCGTTTCGACGCGCAGGCGGGATTTCAATCGTGTTTTACAGCAGATTCGCAAAGCCGAAGCGTTCGATGCCGTTTAGGTGCTCGAGCAGGATTTCAATCGTGGAAAGCCCCGCAAGCAGCGCCTCCCGCTCGGTCAGCGGCGCGCAGGCGGCGATCGCCACGGCCGTTTCGTCGACCGAGGTATGGTTGAGGTAGAGCCGCAAAACGGGCGCGCTCTCCTGATAGCGCTTGTCCATGAGCAGCAGATATGTGCGCGCGTCGCCGCCCGCGTATACCGCCGCGCGCGCGGCCTCGTTGAGCGTGAGCAGTTCCCCGCAAAGTCGGCCAAGGTAGAGCCGCGGCACAACAAAGAGGAAGATCAAGAGCGCAAAGATCAGCGCAAGACACACGCGTTTCGTTTTTTTATACATGCCACACCTCGCGCGCTCCGCCCGCGCGCTCCTTTAGCTGCATGGTCACCGTGCCGTCGTCCGTCCGGTAGAGGAAGAACACGTCCTCCACGCGCCCGGCCCCATGGCGCGTGAGTTCGCCGCGCACCGCCGCTTCCTCAAGCCCGAGCGTCGCCATCGCGCCGTAACAGGGCTCACCGTCGAGCACAAGCATGTAGGAAAGCCCCGCTCGCCGCGCGTCCAGGCCGAGGTCGCGCCGGGCCGGGGCCTGCGCCTCGCTTTTGAGGAGCACGCTCATCGTGCCGTTCGTCTCAAGTATCGCGTAGGCCACGTCGCCAAGGTCGAACACCTCCCGCGCGCGCAGCTGGTCGAGCAGATCGATGAGCGTATAGCGCGTGTCGCGCATGGCGCTTTCGCACACGCGTCCGTCGCTTACAAGTATCACGGGGCTGCCGCAGATGATCTTGCGCGCCCGTGCGCTTTTGAGGCTGATATAGGTGATCATCTGCTGGCAGAGGTACATCGCGAGAATCGGCACGATGCTGTAGAGAAGCGGCGTATCCGTATCCGCGATAGCGCTCGCCGCAAGGTCCGCAATCAGCAGCGTGATGAGCAGGTCGAAGGGCTGCAGGTCGGATACCTGGCGCTTTCCGGTGAGCCGCAGGGTTGCAAACACGAACACGTACATAAACGCCGCGCGCACAAACAACGTTAACATGGCGTTAGCGTGACCAAAACGACCGCCTTGCATGCAAAAAGCGCGCGTCCGGCGCGGATTTTGTCGCGCTTGACGCATGCCGCGCCGTATGCGAAAATAGGCCAAGGGGGTGCGGTTATGGAACGAATCGGCAAGCAGGCTTATTATCTCGGCATCGCCGCGGAGGTCGCGAAGCGCTCGACGTGCCTTCGCCGGCAGTACGGCGCGGTGATCGTTAAAAACGACGAGATCGTTGCCACCGGCTACAACGGCGCGCCGCGCGGGGACGAAAACTGCTGCGACGTCGGCTCCTGCTGGCGCGAGCGCAACAACATTCCGCACGGCGAGCAATACGAAAAGTGCGTTGCTGTCCACGCCGAGGCCAACGCCATCATCAGCGCGAGCCGCAACGAGATGCTCGGCAGCACGCTTTATCTCGCGGGCTTCGAGGGGCTCGAGCGGCCGATCGAGAATCCGACGCCGTGCCTCATGTGTACGCGCATGATCAAAAACGCCGGCATCGGTCGGATCATCAATCGTCAGGGGGAAATTCGGCTATGAATCAAATGCGGGTCGGCGACGGCACGGTGGTGCTGCTTGCCGGCGGCGGGAAGATCTATACGGACGTGGCGGCGCGCTTTACGCGCACTGAGCGCGGGCTTGGCGAGATTCTCGCCTCGCCCTACAACGCCGACCTCGTGCGCAGCATCGTTGAAAAAGGACACCTCGCCGCGACGGAGTTCGACTACTTCCTCTTCGGCGTCGAGGGGTATTCGCGCGTGACCGAAGTGCAGCTTGTGCGTAAGCGCGTGGCGAGCTACCTCATCAAGAGCGGCCGCGTGGACAAGCGCGGCAAGCGCTCCTACGACGTCGTGCTGCCGGACGGCATACTCCCCCACCGGGCGGAATGCACGCTGCCGGACGGCGCGAAGGTTTCGCTCTCGGCGACGGAGCTTTTGAACATGCTTGAGGAGTGGTACGACGCGGGCGTCGACGCGGGCTGCAAGGAGGAGGAACTGCGCTACCTCAAGCCCCAGGCAACGGAGTTTAAGGCGCTCATCGGCATGAACGCCCACGCGCTGCTCGACTGGTTTAAGATTCGCTGCTGCATGAACGCGCAGGCCGAGATCCGCGACCTGGCCAACAAGATGCTGCGCCTGTGCAAGGAGGCCGCGCCGGATCTCTTCCTCGACGCCGGGCCAAACTGCGTTGCGCTCGGCTACTGCCCGGAAAACGAGTTTCAGCACCCTTCCTGCCGCGTCATTCGCAAAAAAGAGGCGCTCGCGCTGCTCAAAAGCGCCGCGAAAAAGCCGTGAGCACGTACGCCTGCAAGCGTTGCCACGGCAAATTCGAAGGGCGCTTCTGCCCCTACTGCGGGGCGGAGCGCGGCAGCCGTCATGGGGTCGGCCGTCCCGTCGGCTTCTTCGGCGGGCTGCTGCGCTTTATCGCGAGCCTGCTCGTGCTTGTCGTCGTGCTCGCGGTGATACTTATCGCGCTCGACTGCACGCCCTACGCAGGCGATCCCGCGCACGCGACGATCTACGCCGTCGTGCAGAGCGTGCGAAACGCCTTTCCGCCCGCCGCGCTCGCCGTCTACGACAGCGTCAAAGCGCAGGCGCTCGAGACCGTTCGGTACTGGCTCGAACAAATCCGCTGACAGGGATTCAAAAACATCATATAAGCTTGGGGCGTGGGACTTTTGCATGATCCGCACGCCCCTTAATTTTTTACGCCGCTTTAAGCCTCGCCGCTCGCGCGACGCTCCTAGTGTATCTGGCCGAACTTTTACCGCAAAGTGCGACTGAAAAAACCGGCATGCTTCAGGCCGTGCCGACGATGTTCCAGCCGACGATCAGGAACGCCAGCACCGCCGCGCCGCAGCAGGCCGCCGCGATCATGCCCTTCATGCCGAGCTTTCGCACCTTGAACTTGCAAAGAAACGCCGCCGCCATGCCGAGCAGCGCGATTAGGTACAGAAGCAGGAATCCCGCGTGCATGACGGGGCGAAGCGTATACACAAGCGGCAACAGCAGCGCCGCCGTCGTAACCGGAAGCCCGTCGTAGTGCGTACGCGGTACGCCGTCGCAAAACTGCAATTCGTCCTCGGTGACGTTGTAGTACGCAAGCCGGATCAGCGCCGCGAGCACGTAGGCAACGAGCACCGCCGCCTCGTACCAGCGCGTAACGCCGATCGAGTAGCCGATCGCCGCCGGCAGCAGGCCAAAGCAGATCAAATCGGCCAGCGAGTCAATCTGGATGCCGAACTTCTTCTCCTGTATGTTGCGCTTTCGCGTCTTTGCGATCGAGCCGTCGAAGAGGTCGCAAAAGCCCGATATCATGAGGCATACGATCGCCATGCTCGTACGGCCGTAGAACGTCAGCCCTACGCCGACCACGGCGCTGACCACGCCGATGTAGGTGAGGATGACCGTATAGTTGTAGAACCCTATCATTTGCTCCCCGTCCTGTTTCAATAGATTGCGGCGGCTTTTCCCATCATTGGCCGGCCGTGCCATAATAATCGCGATACCACTCGACAAAGCGCGGGATTCCCTCCGACAGCGGCGTCTTCGGCGCAAAACCGAAGTCGCGCGCGGTCTCCGTGATGTCCGCATAGGTCTTTCGTACGTCGCCCGGCTGCATCGGCAGAAAACGCTTGGCGGCTATGCGGCCGGTCGCGCGCTCGAGCGTCTCGATAAAGTCCATGAGCCGCTCCGGGCGGTTGTTGCCGATGTTGTATACCGCATACCGCGCGCCGGACGCGTCCGCTTGCGGCGGGGAAAGCAGCATGCTTTCAACGCAGGCGGTCACGTCGTCGACATAGGTAAAATCGCGCAGAAGATCGCCGTTGTTGTAGATTTCGATCGGGCGGTTTTCGAAGATCGCCTTCGTAAACTTAAAGTAGGCCATGTCCGGCCGGCCAAAGGGCCCGTAGACGGTAAAGAAGCGCATGCCCGTCGCCGGCATGCCATAGAGGTGGGCGTAGCAGTAGGCCAGCATCTCGTCGCAGCGCTTCGTCGCGGCGTAGAGCGACACCGGGCAGTCGACCGGATCCGTTACGGAAAACGGCACCTTCTCCGCGTTGCCGTATACCGACGAGCTTGATGCAAACAGCAGGTGCCGCACACGATGGCGACGCAGCGTCTCAAGAAGGTTGAAAAAGCCCGTCACATTGCTCTCGATATAGACGCGCGGGTTCTCTATGCTGTATCGTACACCCGCCTGCGCGGCAAGGTGCACAACGATTTCCGGCTCGTTTAAGGCAAATACGGCCTCGAGCGCGGACATATCGGCAAGGTCGCCCGCGACAAACGAGAACGCGGGAAAGGACGAGAGCCGTTCAAGCCGCGCACGCTTGAGCAAGGGATCGTAGTAGTCGTTAAGGTTGTCGTAGCCGACGATTGCGTACCCGCCCTCAAGCAGCCGGCGGCTCAGGTGATAGCCGATAAACCCCGCCGCGCCGGTGATGAGTATGGTTTCTCTTGGCTGCTCCATGTCCGTCATCTCCGTCCTATCTGCCGATGGAGTAGTATTCCACGCCCGCGTTCTTCATCGTCTGCGGATCGAATATGTTGCGCCCGTCGTAGACAAGCGGCACGCGCATGTGCCGAACGAACGTCTCCGGCGAAAGGCGCACGATCTCCTCCCACTCGGTAAAGATAAAGCAGCACAGCGCGTCGCCGAGCGCCTCCTCGACGGAGGCGGCAAGCGCCGCTTCGGGGAAGAGCGCGCCAAAGTTTTTGCCCGCCACCGGGTCGTAGCAGGCGACGCGCGCCCCCTGCGAAAGCAGAAGCCGCACGTTGTCGATCGAGGGCGCCTCGCGCAGATCGTCCGTGCCCGGCTTAAACGCAAGCCCGAGCACCGCGACCTTGACCCCCTCGAAGGTGATAAACCGCCCCTTCGCCTTTTCAAAGAGCTTCGTCTTTTGCTCCGCGTTGACCTCGACCGCGGCGTCGACCGTGCGCAGACGGTAGCCGTGCTGTTTGGCAAGATAGCGCAGGGCCTTCGTGTCCTTCGGGAAGCAGCTGCCGCCGAAGCCCACGCCGGCCTTTAAGAACTTGGCCCCGATGCGCGGGTCGTAGCGCATGCCCTCGGCCACGTCGTCAACGTTCGCGCCGACGAGCTCGCAGAGGTTTGCGATGTCGTTCATGTAGGATATCTTGAGCGCGAGAAAGTCGTTGCTCGCATATTTGATCATCTCCGCCGAGCGGCGCGAAACCGACACCACCGGCAGATCGAACGGCGCGTAGATCTCGAGCATCATGCGCTCGGCCACCTCGTCCTCGGTGCCGATGATGATACGCGGGGCGTGCATCGTATCGTGTACGGCGTTGCCCTGCGCGAGAAACTCCGGGTTGCTTGCGACGCGTATCTTCACGTCCCGCGCGAGCGTATCGTTGATGTAGCGCTCGACCTTGTCGTTCGTGCCGACCGGCACCGTGGACTTCACCACCACAAGGCAGTCGCGTGTGACGCTCTCGGCGATCTGCCGGCACACGGAGGCGATGTAGGAGAGGTTCGCGCTGCCATCCGGCATTTCGGGCGTGCCGACGCCGATGAAGATGACATCCGCCTCGGCATAGGCCTGCGCGTAATCGCTCGTAAAAAACAGCCGCCCGGCCGCGAGGTTGTTTCTAAGCAGCTCCTCCAGCCCGCGCTCATAGATGGGCGACTCGCCGCGCCGCATGCGCGCGATCTTGTTTTCGTCCACATCCACGCAGGTTACAACGTGGCCCTTCTCGGCAAAGCATACCCCCGCCACAAGGCCGACATATCCCGTACCGGCAATCGCCAGTTTCATGCCATACCTCCATATCGAAGCTGGTGCGCGCAACAACACCCTTTATGACGCCCCGCGTTCCCCATCCCCGCCCGAACGGCGCCTGAAAAAATACCCTTTCATGGCGTGATAGAGATACGTAAAACTCTGTAACCTACATAATACCGCCAAAGCGACATATACCGCAATACCGGAAACGATCTGCACGGCAAGCAGCGCGATATCCGGCAACGGCACGCGCGAGAGCGCCAGCACCACGGCGACCATCACGCCCGAGAGCAAAAGCGGCGGCAGCAGGTCGCTTATCTGCTCGCGCAGACGGTAGCCAAAGAGCCTTTTCATCACGATCATCGTCACAAGCATCGAGAACACGGCCGTAAGCGCCGCCGCGCCCGCGATGGCAAGCGGCGTGGAAAAGCCGAACACCGCCGCGCAGAGCGCGCCGATGCCGAAGAGCTTTTTGACGATCTCCGTAATCAGGTAGACGTCGCTGCGGCCGATGGCGTTGATGGCCTGCAGGTCGATCGCCTCGAGGGGATAGAACGCAAACGCAACGCACATGAGCCGAAGATACGGCACGCACGGCGCCCACTTTTCGGTGAGCAGCACGCGTATCATGAGCGTCGCCACCGCCGCCATGCCCGCCATCATCGGGAATACCATCAGCGCCGCGGAGCGGTTGGTCTTTCGCACCATCTCGCGCACGCGCTCGCGGTCGTCCTGGTTGGCCGCGTAGGCGGGAAACAGCACCGCGAGCGCAACGCTCGTAAGGTTGTTTGCGACCATCTCGGGATATTGCCGCCCGCGTTCATAGGAAGCCAGCGCTTTGCCGATGAATCGCTTGCCGATCACAAGCGAGGAAAGGCTGCCGTAACCCGTGTCGAGCAGGCTCGATAGCAGCAGCTTCCAGCCAAAGCCAAACAGGTGCCTGGTCCTCTCCCACGAGAAGGCGAGCATCGGCTTCCACCGATCCAGCAGCCAAAGCAGCGCGGTGGACACAACCGAGCCGAGCATCTGCTGCACGATGAGCGCCCACACGCCGTAACCCGAGTAGGCCATGTAGATGCCCACGCCGCCGGAGACGAGCGTCGTGCCGAGCGACGCCATGAAGATCTTGCGAAACTCGAGTTTGCGCTGCACGATCGCTTGCTGCACGGAGTTGAACGCGCCGGTAAAGAGTATCAAAGACAGGGTGCGCAGCGCCGGCACGAGCACGGGCTGCTCATAGAAGGCCGCGATGGCGGGCGCGGCGAAAAACAGCGCGGCGTAGAGCGCGGCCGCGATCACAAAGCTTGCCCACAGCACGGACGAGAAGTCGAGGTTGTCCGCGTCCTTGCGCTGCAAGATCGCGGTGGAAAATCCGCGCTTGACGAACACGTCGGCCAGGTTGATGAAGATCAGCACGAGCGTGAGCGTCGAATAGTGCTCGAGATCGAGCTTGCGCGCAAGCACGATGGAGATCACGAGGCGCACGAGTTGACTGCCGCCGCTCTCCATGGCCTTCCAGATCATGCCCGATATGGTCTTGTTGCGAAACGATGCGCCCATGTTAAACTCTCTTGCTCCTGAAACTCCGTATCGCGGCGATTGCGCGCGCGGTAAGCCGCGGAAAGACCTTCTCGCAGCGCAGGCGGATCTTACGCTTTGCGGACAGCGCGTCGTAATACGCGCGATACGGCGGGCGCATGGCGTCGCGGAGCTTATGCTCGTAGCAGAGGATCAAAAACTCCTGATAATGGATCGCGTCGGCAAACGCGTCGTGATATCGGCCGCCGGAAAACGCGTCGTAGCCCTCGTTGAGCGCGATGAGGTCGCGGCTCGTCCTAACGCGCGTCTCTCTCGCGGAGGCGTACTGCCGCGTCGACCAGGAACCCGGCACCGCCAGCCGGCAGGCCACGAACGTCTCCGCAAAATACCACGCGTAGCCGGCCAGCGCGCCGAGCAGTTGGAAGGGGATGTCCTCGGTCTCGATGTGATCGGCGAACGCCGGCAGATCTTTAAGCAGCTGTGTGGGCATCACGATCGTGTCCGAGGCCGTAAAGCCGCCGCCGCCGCGGATCATATCCGCCGGGTCGACGATGCGGCTTACCGCATAGGGCGCGCTGCGCTCGACAATGCGCCCCCTTACGTCCACATAATCCGCCGCGCCGATGCAGAGCGTGCAGTCCGGGTGCGCTTCGAGGTAGCTTACCTGCTTTTGCAGCCGCAGCGGGCCGATCCAATAGTCGTCGCCATCGAGTATGGCCGTATATTTGGCCGTCACGCGCGGGATGAGTATATGCGACTGGATGCGCCTATCATGCTGGTATTGGTTCTCGGTCTGCGCGATGAGCGTGATCTTGTCCGGGTATCGCGCGGCATAGTCGCGGCAGACATCGGCGGTGCCGTCGGTAGAAGCGTCGTCGTGCAGCAGGATATCGAAGGGGAAGTCCGTCTGCTGCATGAGCACGCTCTCGATCGCCTCGGCGATAAACGGCGCGTGGTTGTGCGTCGGCAGAATGACGGTAACGAGCGGCGATTCCATCATCGTTTGCCCCCTCTTTGATCAAGGATCCAGTGCTCAAGCTGCATGCGCAGACGGCGGCGCAGCGGGAGCTTGCGATAGATCGCGCGATACGGCGGCTTTCGCAGCGCGTTTACGTCGCTTTTAAGCCGCAGAATCTCGTAGCGCTGCTGGTACGTCAGGCAAAAGTCCACGGCCTCACGCCATTGCCCGCGGGTCTCCTCGTTGAAGGCCTCGAGCGCGCGGATCATGCCCTCGTGGTGGCGTATGCGCACACCGCGTTCCCCGGCAAAAAATGTCTCCGTCCACGAGCCCGGCACGGCCTGGCGGTAGGCGCACAACGGCTCCGCAAAATAATGCGTTGTGCCGTTTACGCCGAACCAGAGCTGCAGCACCGCATCGTCAACGTCCGTAAGGTCGCAGAACGCCGCGCGATTCTGCGCAAGACGCGTCGGCGCCACGATCGAGGCCGTCGTGACAAAGCCGCCGCCCCCGCGGATAAGCGCGTCCATCGGCACATCGGTATCGCACTCGTACGGCGCGACCGCGCCGGTGCGATTCCCGCCGGGATCGACCGTATCCGCCGCCGAGACGCAGAGCGTGCACGCCGGGTGCGCCTCCAGATAGGATACCTGCTTTTGCAGCTTGTCGGGACTTGTCCAGTAATCGTCGCCCTCGCAGATGGCTACGTATTTGCCGCGCGCGAGGGGGAAGACGTAGTGCTCGAGTATTTTCGGGTCGTAGGAATACTTGTTCTGCGTGCGCAGCACAAGGCGAATAAGCCCGGGGTAACGCGCCTCGTACGCGAGAAGAATCTCGCGCGTGCCGTCGTTCGAGGCGTCGTCGTGCACGATGATCTCAAACGGAAAATCCGTGCGCTGCATAAGAAACCCTTCGAGGGCGTCCGCCACATAGGGCGCGTGGTTGTAGGTATCGCATACAATCGAGACGAGCGGCGCGTCATTTGCCATACGAAGCCCTCACCCGGACGCGTCCGAGGCGTTCGATCACATCGAGCATACGTTTGTCCTTCCTTAGCAGCGCCGCAAGCTGCACGCGCTTTGGCCACGGCAGCATCCGGCTTTTTATATACGCGCGCGCCTCGTCCCCAACGCACGCGCTCCAGGGTTCGTCGAGCACCGCGCGCCGCTCGATATCGCTCCGTGCGGCGCGGTAGTGCTGCCAGAAGGTCGTAATGAGCTTTGTAAGGTTGCGCACATGGAAGCGCTCGATCATGCGCGGCGTATCAAGGCCCCAGATCGTCATATAGGACCGCAGCCGATCGAGCACCGGGCTGTTGAGGTGGCGTTCGATCCGCCCCGGCATGAGGCGCGATGTGATGCTTTCGTCGTGATGGCGGTAGCGATAGAGCGCGCGCGCGCGGTAGACGACGCGACCGGCGTTGGTCAGCGGATAGAGCGATTGGAGCAGGTCCTCGCCGTGCGCGTTGTCGGCAAAGCGCTCGTAGGGCGTGTCGTCCTCTTGCACAAGCGGCGTGGCGATGGCCTTCATGCAAAGGTTGTTGAGCCGCCAGGAGGAGATGAGTTCCTCATAGAGCGTGCGCTTCCCCTCGCCGGTAAAAAGCGTGTTGTCCGCAAATACCATCTCGTCTACAAGCTGCGTGCCCTCCGCCTCGTAGCAATTGGTATAGGTAAAGAGCACGATGTCCGCATTCAGGCGTTTGATCGTCTCGCGCACAACC
>CAYMSL010000039.1:0-10473 GCA_964393095.1 uncultured Oscillospiraceae bacterium
TGCCTGCCCAGACCAACTGCCCGAGCACGGGCACCACCGCAAAGAGCACGGCCGCCGCGACCACCAGCGCCGCAAAGAGCGCAACCGCCGCGAGCACCAGCGCCGCAAAGAGCGCTGTCAGCGCCCTGCAGAGCACAGCGGCCAAGAGCTGCACAAGCGGTAACTGCGCCACGAGCGCCTGCACAAGCGGTAATTGCGCAAAGAGCGCCTGCACGAGCGGCAACTGCGCCACGAGCGCCTGCACCAGCGGCAACTGCGCAAAGAGCGCCTGCACCAGCGGCAACTGCGCCACGAGCGCCTGCACAAGCGGCAACTGCGCCACGAGCGCCTGCCCGACGAGCAGCAGCCTCAAGCAGCAACTCCAGCAGCAGCTCGGCACGCTCGGCAACGTAACCTCGACGCTCGGCAGCCTGACACTGCGCTGCCGTAACTACGCGGCATGAGCCCCCGCGTACGCCGCGCCTTCCTCTTTGCGTTGATCGCGCTGCTCGTATGCGCCGTGCCGGCGCTCACGCTCGCGGATGATTCCGCCACCATCACAGGCAACGGGGTCAACCTCCGCAGCGGGCCCGGCACGGCCTACGCAAGCTTGGCAAAGCTCTACGCGGGCGATGCGATCAGCGTCACCGGCACACGCGGCAACTGGTATGCCGTCACGCACAACGGCACGGCCGGCTATGTCTACCGCACCTACGTCAAGCTCGCCGCAAGCGCCATAAGCGCCACGGGCACGACGCTCAAGGTTGGCACTAAGGGCAGCGCCGTCAAGGAACTGCAGCGCAATCTCATCACGCTCGGCTACCTTGCAAACGGCGCGGACGGTATCTTCGGCAGCAAGACCAAGGCGGCGGTGCTGCAGTACCAGAAGCGAAACGCGCTTGCCACCGACGGCATCGCCGGCAGTAAGACCGTTAGCGCCATCCAGCGCGAGGTCGGTTGCATCAACACCGTGATGAACACCGCGAAAAAGTACCTCGGCCTTGCCTATCTCTATGGCGGCACGAGTCCCGATACGGGGTTCGACTGCTCGGGACTGACGCAATATGCCTTTGCCGAGGCCGGTATCACGATCCCGCGCGTAAGCTACGAGCAGGCGGCAAGCGGCATCTCGGTGCCCAACAAGCAGCTTCGCGTCGGCGATCTCGTGGCGTTCAACAGCCCGGTCTCGCACGTGGGCATCTACATTGGAAACGGCAAGTTCATCCACTCGCCAAAGACGGGCGACGTTGTGAAGATCACGAGCGTTTCCGCGATGAAGCTCACCGCCATCCGCCGCTTTACGGGCGTGCTTGCTTCCTAGCGGCATCCCTCATCCAAAACAGCCGGAACAGCCGGCCCGCCAAACTGCGGGCCGGCTGTTCGGCCTTTGCTTCCGTTCCCCGATTCGCCTTACAAAGCCGTCTTTCAGCCGATATTCTCTTGCGCCGCGAGCCACCCGCCGCGCCGAATTCCGGCGCACCCTCCCCATCCGCGGCGGTTTCATTCTATGCGCGCCGCGCGGTCAATATGACGTTTTCGTAAAACCCGTATTCCGACTTTTTTCGGCGCGTTCCCTCTGCTATACTATGGTCATGTTGCACCGTGAAAACTGCGCCGGGCAAGCCGCCCGCATGAGTCCTCCCGCGCCGCGAAACAGTGCGCCTATGGACACGCATCGCGGCCGCCGCCGGTTGCCGCGCGCCCTTGCGGGGCTGGCCGCGCTCTATCTGCTTTGCGACTGGTTCGGCAAGGCGCGCATCGTCACGCGCGAATACGAAATATCCGACGCGCGCATCCAAAGCGAGGTTCGCATCGCGCTCGTGAGCGATCTGCACAACTCGCTCTGGGGCGCGGGGCAGAGCGACCTGCTTGCGGCCATCGCCGAAACGCGCCCGGACGCCGTGGTGCTCGACGGCGACCTGTTCGACATGCATGGGGATTTTACCCACACCGAAACGCTGCTTAGCGCGCTTTCCGCAACGTATCCGTGCTATTTCGTGTTCGGCAACCATGAGTACCGAACCGGACGCGCCGCCGAGATCCGCGAGCTGCTCGGTTCGCTCGGCATTTCGGCCCTCTCCGGCGATCTGGCCATGATCATGGTCGGTAAGACGAGCGTGCAGCTCTTCGGCGTCGACGACGGGCGCGGCGGTATGGCAAAGCTGCGCCTGCAGCTAAAGCATGTCGCAAGCCGGCGCGACGAATCGCTCTACTCCATCCTCGCCATCCACTGTCCGGACGAGGTCGAGCGCTATTTGGCCTACGGCTTCGACCTCATGCTCTCGGGGCACACGCACGGCGGGCAGATCCGCATCCCCGGCCTGCTCAACGGGCTTTACGCGCCGGGGCAGGGTCTCTTCCCCAAATACGGCGGCGGACGGTACGACTTTGACGATCAGACGCTCATCATCAGCCGCGGGCTCTCCAAGCGGCCGTACTGGCTGCCGCGCGTGTTCAACCCGCCGGAGCTTGTGCTCGTGCGCCTGCTGCCGGAAGGCTGAGCCTTTTTTGTGAAACAAAAAACGGCGCGCACGGCGCCGTCTTTCTCTGCGTTTTGGACGTTATTCGTAAAAGCGCGCGATCTCCTCAAGCGGCTTGCGCTTCTTTTCGCGCAGCTGATCGCCCGCCGCGTAGCCTACGCACAGCACGAGCCGTATACGCGTCCCCTTGGGCAGTTCGAAGAGCGCCCGGATGCGATTTTCGTTGAGCATGCCGAGTATGCAGGTCGATAGCCCCTGCTCCGTTGCGGCATAGCAAAACTGCGAAACCGACAGCCCGATGTCGATCTGCGCAAAATGCTGGCCGCGAAATCTCGCCGCGGCGCGTTCGAGCAGCGCCGCATGTTCCTCGAGCACGACCACGAGCGCCGGGCTGCCGGAGGCGAACTTGTTCATGCCCATCTCCTGCACGCAGGGGCGCAGGCTGTTAAGCGTCTCCGGGTTTGTCACAACAAGATAGCGCCACGGCTGGCTGTTGCAGGCCGACGGCGCAAGGCGCGCAGCCTCGACGCAGCGCAAAAGCTTCTCCTTTTCGACGGGGCGGGCATCGTAGACGCGGCAGCTTTCGCGCCGCTCGATGAGTTTAAAATAATCATCCATGTCGTTACTCCTTTGCACTCTGAATCTTTTCGAGCGTGTCGCAAAGCAGCAGGGCGCGCAAGTCCTTTAGGTAAGGAAATTCCGCCGCCTCCTTCGCCGCATAGGTCTGGTTCAACTCATACTCGAGCGGAATCCAGGTGGAAATGTCGCTCTCGTTGTGCTGAATGACCGCCTCGAGCCGATCGAGCGCCTTGCAGAGCCTTGCCTCGATCGTCTGAAGCGCGTTCATCTCGTCAAAGAGCGCCTTAAGCTGCCCGCGCTGCGGCTCCGGCAGCGTCTCAAGCAGGGCGCGCAGCGCGGCGTCTTCGGTTTCCTCGTCCGTTCCGGTCTTGAGGAACGTCGGGATATCGCCCGTAATCGCCTCGCCAAAGTCGTGCACAAGACACATACGCATAAGCTTCCCCGCGTCGGCCTCGGGAAATTCCGGCATAAGCAGCATCGCCATCACCGCAAGCCGCCACGAATGCGCCGCAACCGTCTCGCATACGCCGCCCGCCGTTACGCTGTGGCGCCCGTTCGATTTCAACCGTTCGATGATTGCCAAAAAGTCCAACAATTCGCGTTGCTTCATGGTATGGATCATATCACAAATCCGTCCGCGCAAACAACGGTATTTCCCGCGCAATGCCCGTCTTGCGCGCCGCGGCAGAAAGATTTTAAAAAATGCTTGACTCTCCCGTTACGTCATGGTTTACGATACGTTTGGAGGGCAGAAAAGATGACCTGTTCCATCGGAGAACTGAGCAAGCGTTCCGGGGTTTCGATCCGCGCGCTGCGCCATTACGACGCGATCGGCCTGCTGCGGCCAAGCGCGATTGCCGCCTCCGGCTACCGCTACTATGACGACGCCGCGATCGAGCGGCTCTGGCAGATCCTCTTTTACCGCGAGCTCGGCTTTCCGCTTGGCGAGATCGCGGCAATCCTCGACGCGCCGGGGTTCGATTGCGCACGCGCGCTCCACGCGCACAAAACGCTGCTCGAACACAAGCGCGCGCACCTGGACGGCCTCATCGCGCTTGTTTTGCAGGCCATAGAAAAAAACGAAAAAGGAGAACGCTATATGGAATTTACGCCGTTCGACACGGGGAAGATCGACGAACTGCGCGCGCGCTACGCCGAAGAGGCCAAGGCGCGCTGGGGCGGAACCGAGGCGTACCGCGAAAGCATGCGGCGCGAGGCGGGCTATACCAAGGAGGACCGCGCGCGCATGCAGGCGGAGGCGGAGGCGATCTTTCGCGGGTTTGCCGCGCTGGCCGGCACGGACCCGGCAAGCGATTGCGTACAGGCGCTCGTCACGCGCTGGCAGGCGTACATCAGCGCGAGCTACTACGAGTGTACGGATGAAATCCTAGCCGACCTCGGCCAGATGTACGTGTCCGACGAGCGCTTTAGCGAAAGCATCGACCGCTATGGCGCGGGTACGGCCAAACTCATGAGCGAGGCGATCGCCGCCTACTGCGCGAGCCGGGCCTAAGCGACGCATTGCGCGTAGCAACATGAAAGGCGGCGCTTTTTGCGCCGCCTTTACCATACGCACGTTTTACGACGCCTGATCGCGGCGCATCTTACGGCGAAACACCAGCGCCGCAAAAATGAGCGCGAGCAGCGCGTAACCAAGCACCCACCACAGGTGCGGCAGGATCGCCGCGTAGTCGCCGCTCACCGCCGCGCGCCCGGCGTCCACCGCATGCGCAAACGGCAGCGCGTACGCAATGCGCTTGAACGCGCCGCCGACAAGGTCGAGGTCGAACCACGTGCCGCTAAGCCAAGCGCTCACGTTGGTCAGCAGCGCGCCGCAGATCCCGCCGACCTGCTTATCGGTAAACACGCTGCCGCAGAGCAGACCGATGCCGATAAACAGCAGCGCCGCCGGCAGCGAAACCGCAAGCGCGAGCAGCGTGTTCGCGTCGAGCCGCAATCCGAGCACGGCCGCCGCAAGATAGCACAGCACGCTCTGCCCAAGCGCCATTGGCAGCAGCGGCAGCGCGTAACCCAGAATGAAGTCGTTCGCGTCGAGCGGCGCAGCAAACAGCCGCATCAGAAACGACGTCGCGCGATCCTTGCTGATTAGCGTCGCCGAAAAAAGCGAGAGAAACGACAGTCCAAACACCGCGATGCCCGGCGTAAGGCGGTCAACCTCAAAAAGCGAGACCGGTATATTGGCCTGAATTGCGCTGAGCAGCAGCATTAGCACGATCGGGAAGCCAAGCCCAAAGCCAAGGTTGAGCGGATCGCGCAAGATTTCCTTCCGGTTGCGCCCGGCAAAGGCGAACATGCGGCTCATGCGATCCCCTCCCCATCCGTGGCCAGCGCCACAAACGCGTCCTCAAACGACCTGGCGTTCGTGCGCCGCACAAGCTCCTCCACCGTACCCACGGCCCGCATGCGCCCGTTTGCCAGGATGCCGGCGCGGTCGGCAAGGGATTCAACCTCCTCGAGGTAGTGTGTGGTAAGCAGCATCGTCACCTTGCCCTTGAGTTGCAGGATCATCCGCCAAAGCTCGCGCCGCGCAAGCACGTCAAGCCCGAGCGTAGGCTCGTCGAGAAAGAGAATCTTCGGCTCGGATACGAGCGCCATGGCGATGCTGAGCCGCCGCTGCATACCGCCCGAGAGCGTTCTGGCCCGGTGGGAAGCCACGCCTTCAAGCGAAAGTCGCTCGAGCAGTTCCCCGGCGCGGCGCTCGGCCGTCGGATGATCCGCCCCGTAGAGACGCGAAAGCAGCTCAAGGTTCTCGCGTGCGCTGAGGTTTCGCGCAATCGCCGTCTCCTGCGGGGAAACGCTCGCATGCGCCTTGGCCGCGAGCGGGTTTTTCACCACGCTCTCGTTTAGAAGCAGCGCGTCGCCCTCCGTCGGCATGGTCAGCCCCGCGAGCATCCTCACCGTCGTGGTCTTGCCCGCGCCATTGACGCCAAGCAGCGCAAAGAGCTCGCCCTCCCCGATGGAAAGATTCAAATGATCCACCGCCAGCGTTTTGCCAAAGCGCTTTGTCAAATCATGCGCCTCGATCGCCTTCACGCATCCTCGCCGCCTTCCTCCGGTTTCATCGCAAACAACGCTCCCGCAAACTCCGCAAGAAACTTCTCGCTCTTCATCATCGCGAGGCCGTGCGCCTCGTCGCCGAGCACCACGAGGCTGTCGCCGCTCTTGATATCAAAGACCCTGCGCGCCTCGCGGGGAATGACGATCTGCCCCTTTTCGCCGACCTTGACGGTGCCAAATATGTGCTTACCCTCCGGCGCCTTCATCGTTTTACCCGCTCTTTCATCTAAAATATTACTTTTCTCTCTTTTCATACTTTTCATAAAAATTATACGCCGCTTTACGCCGCTGTCAAGCTTTCCGAACAAAAAAAAGCGGCCGACGGCGGCCGCGTGTACGTTTTACTATGCCGGGCGGTTCAGCCGAACACGCCGAGGTGCTGCAGTAAAACCTTGAGTCCGATGAGCACGAGCACGGCGCCGCCAAACAGCGTCGCGCGCGCGCGGTGCTTCGCGCCAAAGCGATGGCCGATCGCCACCGCGGCAAGCGAGAGCAAAAACGTCGTGATCCCGATGCAGCCTGCCGACGGCCCGATCCGAATATCGAGAAAGGCAAACGAAATGCCGACCGCGAGCGCGTCGACGCTGGTGGCGAACGCGAGCATGAGCAGCTCTCGAAGGTCAAGCCGCTCGCCGCTGCAGTCCGCCTCGCCGCCGCGATCACTCAGCGCGTCGAATATCATCTTGCCGCCGATAAACGCCAGCAATCCAAACACGACCCAGTGATCGAGCTTGTCGATAAGGCGGGCAAACTGCGTGCCGAGCAGCCAGCCAAGAAGCGGCATCAACGCCTGAAAACCGCCGAAGAACAGGGCGATGATCACGGCGTTTTTCCAATTCAGCCTGCGCATGCCAAGGCCCTTGCACATCGATACGGCAAAGGCGTCCATCGACAGCGCGACGGCGGTCAGGAACAGCTCCGCAAAAGACATAACAAAAAAGTCCTCTATCCGTTATTGAGCGATGGCGGCGGCGACGATGGCCGCGGCGCCTTCAAGCGCGGCGGCGTCCGCTTCGTAAAAGCGCGCGGTCAGCGGGCTGTCGACGTCGAGCACGCCGAGCGGCTTGCCAAGCGCGTCGCGCAGCACAACCACAAGCTCGCTTCTCGACGCCGCGTCGCAGGCGATGTGGCCGGGGAAGGCATGCACGTCGTCAACGCGCTGCGTGCGGTTTTCCGCGATCGCCGCACCGCACACGCCGCTGCCGACCGGGATGCGCGTGCAGGCGGGCTTTCCCTGAAAAGGCCCGAGCACGAGCGCTTCGCCGCGCAAAAGATAGAAGCCGACCCAGTTGACGTCGCCGAGCCAGCCATAGAGAAACGCGGCGGCGTTGGCAAGATTCGTCACCGGAGGATCGGCCGCATCGAGCAGTTCGGCAAGCTGTTTTTGCATCAATTCGGCGTTCATGCGCAATATTATATGCGATATGGCCGCGCTTTACAAGACGCCGGCGGCGTGATACAGTAACGGCGAAGCGAGGTGTAAGATGGAACTCGAACGGCGTAAACGGTTCATCATCAACTTCCTGTATTTCGCCATTTTATTCGGGCTTGCGCTTCTCTTGTGCCGCTACGCGCTCGGCGTGCTGGCGCCGTTTCTTGTGGCGCTGCTCGTGTCGCTGCTGCTTAGACCCATCGTGCGTTTTCTGCGCGAGAGGTGCCGCGTGCAAAAGGGCGTGGCCGGCGTCGTGGTCGTGCTGCTCTTCTATGCGCTGATCGGCTTTTTGCTCATCATCATCGGCATCAAGCTCTTCGCCGCAGCCAAATCCTTCTCTATGCGCCTGCCGTCGATCTATCAGAACATGATCGCGCCCTGGATCGCAAGTCTCGTCGACTCGCTGCAGTCCTTTACCTCGCGCCTGGACCCCGAGGCGGCAGCCGCCTACGACGTACTCGCGCTCAACATCACCGGCACGCTTGGCGACACCATATCGGAATTGTCGAAGCGGATGCTTTCGTGGGCGACGAACTTTACGCTCAAGACCCCCGGCGTCCTGCTCGATTTAATCATCATGATCATCGCCACGATCTTCCTTTCGATCGACCTGCCCGCGGTGCGCGACTTCATCCTGCGCCAGTGCTCGGAGAAAACGCAGCGCCTGCTCTACGACATCCGCGACCACCTCGGGCGCACGCTCCTTCGCTATACGCGCTCCTACGCCTTGATTCTCGGCATCACGTTTGCCGAGATCGCAATCGGGCTTTTGATCGTCGGCATCGACAACCCCTTCGGCGTCGCGGCGGCCATCGCCGTCTTCGACATCCTGCCGGTCGTGGGCAGCGGTATGATCCTATTGCCGTGGACGATCGTTACCCTGCTCTCCGGCAACTATATCCGCGCGCTCGGGCTCGGCATACTCTACGTTGTCGTGGTTGTCGTGCGCAATATCATGGAGCCGAAGATCGTGGGCGACCGCGTAGGCCTGCACCCGATCGTAACGCTTCTTTCGATGGTGCTTGGCACGTTCCTCTTCGGCGGCGTCGGGCTGCTCGGGCTGCCGCTCACGCTCGCGTTGATCCAGAGCCTCAACCGACAGGGCGTAATCCGGCTCTACCGCCCGGCGGAACCCGAGGCGGCCGGCGCGAAACGTCCCCCGCGCGGCAGGCACAAATCCGATCCGCCCGCCGATGCGGATATACCGGGCGCAAACGCATGAACACAAGCCAAAGGCGGTGAAGCAATGGAAGCACCCATCCGGCGCATCGACGCGCACGTACATTATGCCTGGCCCATCACGGGCGAAAGCCTCGCGCGCGTACTGGAGTTGACGGGCGCGGACGCGGCCTGCCTTGCCGCGCTGCCCGGCACGCCCCGTCTCGACTCCACTCCGGATATTCTCTGCTACAAACTCGCGCACCCGCGCACGACCTTTGCCTTCGGCTGCCTGGACTGCACAATCTACGAGCGCCGGCCGGAGCGCTGCGGCAAGCTCTTTGTGCGCCGCGCGAAACGCCTGCTCTCGCTCGGCTGCGACGGGATCAAGCTCCTCGAAGGCAAGCCCACCATGCGGCGCGCTTTCCCGATACCGAACTTCGACCTGCCGGCCTGGGAGCCATTTTGGGACTATGCCGAACGTACGCGCCTGCCCATCCTCTGGCACGTCAACGACCCCGAGACCTTCTGGAACCCCGAGACGCTGCCCGCGTTCGCGCGCGCGGCGGGCTGGGGCTACGGCCCGGACGACGTCAACAACGAGGATCAATACCGTCAGGTGCGATCCGTACTCGAAAGGCATCCGGCGCTGAACGTCACGTTCGCGCACTTCTTCTTTCTTTCGGCCGACCTGCCGCGCCTTGCCGAATGGCTCGAGCGCTTCCCGAACATGCACGTCGACCTGACGCCCGGCATCGAGCTTTACGAAAACCTCTCAAAGACGCCCGAGCAGACGCGCGACTTCTTTTCGCGCTTTGCCGAGCGCATCCAGTTCGGCACGGACATCGGTTCGCGCGCGGTGCTTGACGGCGCGTCGGTTTCGCTCAACGAGGCGGAAAGCCTGCGCCGCGTACAGATCTGCGACGCGCTGCTCGTTGGCAAGGCGACGCTCGGCATCCGCGCCGACGGCGATTTTCTCATCGACACGGAGCCGTTCGCGCTGCACGGGCTCGGGCTTGAGCGCGAAGCGCTCGATAAGGTGCTCTCGGCGAACTTTCTCTCGTTTGTCGGGCGCGATCAGCCGCGGCCCGTGAACGTGCGCGCGCTGCTGCGCGCCTGTGCGCGCCTGAAGCGTACGCTCATTTCCCGCTCGCGCCGCACCGGCAGCCCGCCCGACACACGCGCGGTCGACTCCAACCGCCAATACCTGCTGCACGCGCTCGCCCTCGACTAAACCGCCCCAGGACTCCGCCTTGCATCGCGGATCGGGCGCGGGTCGAAGCGATGGCCGTGCGATCGCGATATGGCTGTCCCGACGCACCGCATACCTGTTGCAGCACGCCCCGGGCGCATCGCCATTTTGTCCAAGGGCCTTCTTCGTATAAGACGGCGCGCCGCCTGCAAACAACGCTCCCGCCGGTTTCGGCGGGAGCGTCCGTTTTTCAAAAAATCCGAATCGCCCCAATCGCGGCCAAAGCGATTCGCGCCGGTGCGCAGCGGCGGGCGGTTGTCCCGCTAAAGCGTTGTTATATTAGTTTTATGCCCGCCTAGCACGGCGGCGCGTATCGCTCCACAATGCGCTCGGCCGCCTTGAGCCCGTCGATCGCGGCGGAGACGATGCCGCCCGCGTAGCCCGCGCCTTCTCCCACCGGATACAGTCCCGCGCAGGAGACGCTCTCCATCGTCTCGCCGCGCAGGAGACGCAGCGGCGCGCTTGTGCGCGTCTCCACGCCCGTCAGCACCGCGTCGCCAAGGTCAAAGCCCGCA
>CAYMSL010000039.1:10483-14825 GCA_964393095.1 uncultured Oscillospiraceae bacterium
AGCTGCCGGGCAAAGGCGGCGATGCCGTCGCGTACGCCCGCCGCCACAAACGGCGGCAGCAGCCGCCAAAGATCGGCGGCCGTCACGCCCGGGCGGTAGCTTGGGTTTACGCCGCCAAAGCCCCGGGACGTCCTCGCCTCGAGAAAGTCCGCCACGCGCGAGGCGGGCGCATGCGCGTTTTCCCCGCCAAGAACAAACGCCGCCTGCTCGAGTTCCCGCTGGAAGCGCACCCCGCCGAGCGGGCCGGGCGGGAGATCGTTTTCGCACACCTGCACAACGATCGCCGCGTTGGCATTCTCGGCGTCGCGCCGATGGCCGCTCATGCCGTTGACGACTACCTCGTCGTTTTGCGAGGCGCTTGCGATCACGCGCCCGCCGGGGCACATGCAGAAGGTATAGACGCCGCGCTCCCCGCTCCTGCCCGTGAGGCGGTACTCCGCCGCCCCGAGCCGCGCGTGGCCCGCCGAAGCGCCAAACTGCGCGCGGTCGATGAGCGTCTGCGGGTGTCAATGCGCACGCCCACCGCAAAGGGCTTTGGCTGCATTGCAACGCCGGCGTCGTGCAGCATTTGATAGGTATCGCGCGCGCCCTGGCCGATCGCGAGCACGAGCGCGCCGCAGGGCGTCTCCTCGGCGCCGCCCGCCGTCGCGAGGCGTACGCCGGATAGGCGGCCGTCCCGCAAAAGAACTCCGTCGAGCCGCGTAGAAAAGCGCACCTCGCCGCCGAGGCGCTCGATTTCACGCCGCATCCCGGGCACCACCTCGCGCAGCCGGTCGGTGCCGATGTGCGGCTTCGCGTCGGTCAAAATCTCCGGCAGCGCACCGAAACGCGCGAACGTTTCCAGCACAAGCGCCCCGCGCGCGTCCTTGCTGCGCGAGGTGAGCTTGCCGTCTGAAAACGTGCCCGCGCCGCCCTCACCGAACATGACGTTGCTCTCCTCGTTGAGCGCGCCCGTGCTCCAATAGCGTTCAACGTCCGCCACGCGCCGCTCCACGGGCCCTCCGCGCTCGATAACAAGCGGCGCGTAGCCCTGCTCCGCAAGCAGCAGCGCCGCAAACAGCCCCGCCGGCCCAAGCCCCACGACGACGGCCCGTCCGCCAAGCGGCTCCGCACCCGGCCGCAGCGGCGCGGCCGCGATCTGCCAATATGCCTCCACCCGCGCGTCGCCGCGCGAAAGCAGGCGCTTTGCCGCCGGTTCGTCCACGTCGGCCAGCACGCCAAGAAGAAAATGAATGTCCTGCTTTTTACGCGCATCCAGCGCACGCCGCGCCACGCGCACGTCGGAACATGCGGACGCGTCCAGGCCAAACTGCGCCTTAAGGCGCTGCGGCAGCAGAGCGTCATCCTCGCTCAGGGGCTGCCTGATGTCGCGAAACCATAGCCGCATACGCTTCTCTCCGCAGCACGACGGCGGAGTCGTCCGCTCCGCCGCCCGCCGTTCTCCAAATTATTTCGTCCGCCCTATGGCGAGGTGATCATCACGCTGACCTCGCCGACCGAGAGCTTCGTGGTAAGCTCGATGGTGGCGTCCTCGTCGCGCACGATCGGGTAGAGGGGCAGCTTGTATACGCCCGGCGCAAGGCCGGTTACGTCCACCTGCACGCGAATATCACTGCGTTTGAGTATGCTTACGAGGCTGTAACGCCCCTCAACGGTCAAATCCACGCTCGTCATGTCAAGCGCAACCGTAGTGCGCGCCTGCTTGCCAAACACCTCGATCTCGAGCTGCGAAAACGTCTGGCTGGTCACAAATTCGCGTATCTCGATGAGTACCGACACCGGTTCGGTATCGAGCAATCGCACGCCCTCGGGCACGATCGGTTCGCTTTCGACGGTAGTCGTCGCGGCAAGGCCGTTGACCGCGATGGGCTCGAGCTGGATGCTTGTGATCGCGTCGAGCGCCGCCTGATCGCCGACGATGCGCAGCGCGGCGGGCGTTGCCACGGCGCCGACGATCTCGTGGTTCGCCGCAACGTTGTCCGCGCCAACGAGCGAACCCCGCACATCGATGGCCACGTTTTTAAGCGGATAGATCGGCAGCCGCACCGTCGAGGAGGGCAGGGTGCCGACGATGACATCCGAGGAGACGACCTCGTTGTTCTTGTCGTAAAACGTCACGTCAAACGTGCTATAGAGCGTTGAAGTGCGGCCGCCAAGGTCGATGACGCACTCCGCGCGCATGATCGTGGAGATATCCGTGCGCGGGCCCGTGATGTCGAGCTTTGTCGTCGTACTCAGGGCGTCCATGTCCGCCCAATACCCCTCCGGCAGGATGCCGGTAAACGAGGTGCTCACGGGGATGGTCTTGGTCACGAGCGTGTCGATCTCCACCGCCACCGTCGCGGGGGTGACCGACTGCACGACGCCGAGCGAGGAAGTCACAATCGCCTCGATCGGAATAGTGTACTCGCGCGCCTCGCTGATGTTGCGCAGGCTGATCGTGGCGTTAATCGAGCTTGCGCTGATGTAGGCGTAGTTGGTGATCTGCGCGCGCAGGGTTACGGAGACATCCCGGAGGATCTCCGCCCGGTTGCCCCGCACGCACAGGCCTTGGGCAATGAGCTCGGCCTCGCCGCTGAAGCTCGTCGCCACCTCGGGTATGACCTTTGTGCGCACGGGCTTTTGATCCGTCAGCACATAGCCCCACAAGAGCGTGGCAAACACGAGGGCGATGACCTTGAGCGCAACGTTCTTTGTAAAAAAGCTTTTAAGCCACGCGAGGACCGCGATCTTATTTACCTTTTTTTGCATAAGATCCCTCCCCCTTGCGCTTGACCCGGCTCAGCGGGGTCGCCTGACCCGTCTGCAAAAACAGGCTTTCGAGCGTGTTCATAAGCGCCTTCGAGTCGATATGGCGCACGAGCTTGCCGTCGCGCGCGATCGATATCGCGCCCGTCTCCTCGGATACGACGATGGTTACGCTGTCCGACACGGTCGATACGCCAAGCGCCGCGCGGTGGCGCGTGCCAAGCTCGCGCGAAACCGCGAGGTCATCCGAGAGCGGCAGGAAGCAGCCCGCCGCGAGCAGCGTATCTCCGCGCACGATCACCGCGCCGTCGTGCAGCGGGGTGTTCGGCTCGAATATGTTTTCGAGCAGCGCGCCGGAGAGGATGCCTTCGATGCGCGTGCCGGTGCCGACGATGTCGCCAAGCCCCGTCTTCTGCTCGAACACGATCAAAGCGCCGGTGCGCCGGTGCGAAAGCGAGAGTACCGTGGCATGCATATCGTGCACGAGGTCGGCGTTGCGCATCGAAGCGGCGTCGAGCCACGCGCGGCCAAGGTGCTTGCCGCTGCGGCCAAGCTTTTCGAGCACGCGGCGGATCTCCGGCTGGAAGAGGATAAAGAGCACGATGATGATCGAACCGGAGGTCAAAATCGAATCGAGCAGCCAGCTCAGCGTGGTTAAGGAGAGCAGCTGGCTTGCGATGGAGCACAGAAACAGCAGCCCAATGCCCTTGAGCACCTCGTATGCGCGGGTTTCCTTGGTCCAGACGATGAGTTTATAAATCAGCACCGCGATGATGAGTACATCGAGGATGTCGAGAAACGTGATTTGGGAGAATCCGCTCGCAAGAGCCTTGGCGATGTTGTTGTAGGACAAGCTGCGGGGTCTCCTTTCGCCTGTGTTTGGAAAAAACAGAACGCGCGTCCGGCGCGGAAAGAGGCGAATGCGGCGCTAAAGCGCCTACTCTTCGACCACGTGCCCGCCTATGCCGTTTTCGTAGGCCACAACCTGCTCGCAGACGGCCGTACCGGTGAGCGTGCCTGTTTGCCCATATTCGCGCACAACGAGATCCGAAAGCTCCTGCTGAATGCGCTTGCCTTCGTCGTCGAGTACGGGCTCTTCGATCGGCAGCCCGTCCAGTTTGCGAACCATGACTCTCATTCTGCCTCTCCTGATAAACAAACTCATTATAACATACTCCTTCGCTCGTTCCGGCACCAAAATTTGAACTTTTCGTGGCGATTCGAACACACCTATGACGATTCAGCCGCCGCGCGATCCGGCGCTTTCGTTCGATGTCCGATCAGCCGCAAGTCCCGCGTCCCTGAGCGGCCGCCGCCCGTCAAAACCGTCTCCGCCCGGCCAGTCGCAGCCATAGCCGTCAAGATACGGCGGATGCGTCACGACCCTGATCGCGTCCCGAAACGGATCAAAGCGCAGCACGCGCAGATCCTTCGGCAGCAGGGAAAACGTCTCTTGCATGTTCTCCCACTGGTACATTTGATACGAATCGCGTATGAGATCCCAAGTCTGCGAGACAGGCGGCATGTTAGGCTCCGTGCGCGTGTCAAATGTCCATTGCGTCGTCGAGCGGAATCTATCGGGATCGTTGGCCGC
>CAYMSL010000040.1:0-14486 GCA_964393095.1 uncultured Oscillospiraceae bacterium
CCGTCGTAGGTACCGAGCGTGACCGCGCCGTTGATCATGAGCTTCATGTTGCCCGTGCCGCTGGCCTCCGTACCGGCGGGCGAGATCTGTTCGGATACGTCCGCCGCGGGGATGATGTGCTCGGCATAGGAGCAGTTGTAGTTTTGCACGAACACCACGCGCATCAACTCGCGCATCGCGGGGTCGGCGTTAATTTTGTTTGCAAGCTCGTTGATGTACTTGATGATCGCCTTGGCGCGGATGTAGCCGGGCGCAGCCTTCGCGCCAAAGATATAGGCCGTGGGCGTAAAGCCGCGGATGCGGCCGTCCTTGATGCCGTAGTAGGTATCGAGGATGCCGAAGGCGTTGAGCAGTTGACGCTTGTATTCGTGCATGCGCTTGACCTGCACGTCGAAGAGGAAGTCCGGCGGCAGGAACACGCCTTCGCGCTCCTCGATGATGCGGGAAAGCTGCTCCTTCTTGACGCGTTTGACGCCGTTGAAGGCGACGACGTCCGTGTCGCCGATATGGTTTTTCAGCGCCGAGATGCGCTCGGAATCGCCGAGGTAGCCCACGCTGATGCGCGTGTCAAGAAAGGCGCACAGCTCGGGGTTGCACAGGCCGAGCCAGCGGCGCTGCGTTACGCCGTTCGTTTTGTTTTGAAAGCGTTCGGGGTAGATAACATACCAGGCATGCATTGCGCTTTTTTTGAGGATCGCCGTAGGGAGGGTGGCCACGCCGTTGACGGTATGCGAGCAGTAGACGGCGAGCTTTGCCATGTGGATCGTCTTGCCCTGGATGATCGCCATATGCGCGCAGTCCATGCCGCGCGCCATCAGTTCCCCGCAGAGCCGGGCGTTGATCTGGTAGACGATATCGAAGAGCTCCGGCAGCACGGACTGAAACAGGCCGACATCCCACCGTTCAAGCGCCTCGGCCATAACGGTGTGGTTCGTGTAGGAAAAGGTCTTTCCCGCGATCTCGAACGCACGCTCGAACGACAGCCCTTCCTTCATGAGTAGGCGCATAAGCTCCGGTATGCTCACCGTAGGGTGCGTGTCGTTAAGCTGGACGGCGATGTATTCGGCAAACGAATCGAGCGGGCGGTTTTCACGCTTAAAGCGGAAAAGGATATCCTGCAGCGAGGCGCTCGAAAGAAAATACTGTTGTTTGAGCCGCAGTTTCTTGCCCGCCTCGGTCGTATCGTTTGGGTAGAGCACGCGCGTGATGTCCTCGACGGCGTTCTTCTCAAGCACCGCGAGCGCATATTCCTGGTCGTTGAAGAGCCGGAAATCGAAGTCGAGCACGGCCTCGCTCTGCCAAAGCCGCAATGTGCCGACGTTCGGGGTTTCATAGCCAAGCACAGGCACGTCGTAGGGCACGGCGCGCACGGTCATGTCCGCAAAGCGCACGAGCACTTCGTGCGTATCGCGCCGGCGGCTCCAGGGATCGCCCTGACGCTGCCAGTCGTCGGCGGACTCAACCTGAAAACCTTCCTCGAACGTCTGCTTGAAGAGTCCGTATTTATAGCGGATGCCGTAGCCGTCGAGCGGCAGGTTGAGCGACGCCGCCGAGTCGAGAAAGCACGCCGCAAGCCGCCCCAGTCCGCCGTTGCCAAGCGCGGCATCCTCGATGTCCTCAAACACCGCGAGGTCGAGCCCGCGCTCCTGAAACGCGCGCTTGACGTCGCCGAGTATGCCGAGCACAAACAGATTGTTATACACCGCGCGGCCCACGAGATACTCCGCGCTAAGGTAATAGGCCTCCCTCGCGCGCGCATGCGTATGGCGGCTTTCATACCACTCATCCGCGATCGCGGCCATCACCACCTCGGAAAGCGCCGCGTGCAGCTGCGCGGTGGACGCGTCCGTCAGCGTCGCCTGGTGGTTCTGCTTCAGCGCGAGTTCGATGCTCTCCATGATGTTGCCGATCTTCACCAAACAAAAACCTCTCTTTTTCGCATCGCGTTCTAGTATAGCATACTCGCACGATGTTGAAAAGAGCGACGCGGTCTCCCAATTTCCGGGCTTTTTTAGACAGGCCGCAGGCGGTATGCCGCCATGGATACGCATTGATAAGGCGCGGCAGAAAGGCGGCGGGCATATTCACCGTTGAAAAACTGTTTTTATCGGTACGCGCACATCAGGTTACGCCCCGCAGAAAGCGGCCGAGCTGCTGGATCGTTGTCTCGGAGAACACGCCGCCAAGCCCGTTGGCCGCAAGCGTCTGCTGCAGCTGCGCGTACTGCGGCCGCAGTAAGATGTTGAAATAGGCGCGTTCCGCCGCTTCGGGGTCGGTTTCGGCCAGCTTATAGAGCTCAAGCGAGGGCACCATGCTCACGGCATAGCTGATGTAATAGAGCGGCGTTTGAAAGGTATGCGAAATGAGCACCCATTCCGTACCCTGATAGCCATACACCTCGTCGAGCCCATACTCGATCGCAAGCTCATGGTAGAGCGTGTTAAGCTCGTCGAGCGTACTGTTCGGATGCTGATAGGCACGCTGCTGAAACTCATCCTCCATACAGCCGGCAATCAGGGAATACATGCAGTCGATCAGCAGGTCGGTTTCCGCAATCTGTGCAAGTTCGCCATAGAAACGCGGAAAGTAGTTTGTCATCAGCAGCGTGAGCGCCTGCGAGTCGACCTCGGCAAGGTCGAGGCTGTCGTTTGCCGAGTAGCCCGCGGCCGCGTTTTGATAATAATTCATGAAGTGCCCGAATTCGTGCAGCACGGTCACGATGTTCGTGGCGCTGCCGCCCCATTGGGAGAAGATAAACGGCGCCCGATAATCCGAGAGGTAGGTCGTAAAGCTCCCGCCCATCTTGAGGGGGCTGATTGAAAAATCGTACAGCCCGTTTCGCATCATATAGTCGAGCGGATCGGCGAGCAAAGGCGAAAAGTCCGCCGCGGCGGAGGCAAACGCCGCGAGGAACGTGTCTTCTTCGTAGGCGGTCTCATAGAGCGGGTAGGTGTCGTTTTGCTCGTTGGCTTCGATAAACGCGGGCACGATGTGCTTTTTGACCGCGGCGTGGAGCTTGCGCGCGTCGCTAACCGTATAATCGCGCCCATAGCAATCGTAGCAGTAGGCGGCGTAGCTGCCGTAGCCAAGCTGCCCCGCGATCTCGTTGCGGATGGCAAGCTGGTTGAGAAATACCGCTCCCGCCTGCTTGTTGAGCGCGGCGCAGTAGGCATCGTAAAGGCGATAGAATTCGTCGTAGCCGAGCGAGAGATCCATCAGGATTTCGTCGAGCGTCCAACGCCTGCCGTTGTCGAGCAGGGTAAAGGTGGCGAGCAGCTCGTCGTAGATGAGCGTCTGCGCCTCCTCCGCGCGCAGCAGTTCCTGTATCTTTAAGTCGTTGAGATCTTCCTGCGCGTAGACGGTCTCCACGTAGCCGCTGCCGAACGCATCCTCGGCAAGCAGCTTGAACTCCTCCGAGGCGTCGAAGAGTGTGATCGAGACGTCCGTCATGTCGAGGTCAAGCGCGGTCAGTTCAGCCTGGAGGCAGGCGTATTCATTTTTATAGTACGGCTCGGTCACATCGAAGGCGTAGAGCAGGTAGGAGAGCGCCATCATCGAATCCGCACGCGCATAGTCCCGTTGCAGCGCCGTGTACATATCGAGCAGCTGCGGCGCACCCAAGCCGCTTTCAAAGCCTTGCAGCAGGTCGTCCATCTGCGCGCGCATGCGTTCAAAGTCGGGGCGCTCGTACTCCATATCGGAAAACGAAACGTCCGCGTGCGGCTGCGGGGTAGGTGTAAGCACTGCCTGCGGCGTTTCGGACGCGCTCGGCGCAGCGCTCGGCGGGCAGGCGCCGAAGGGCAGCGCGCCGCAGCCAAGCAACAGCAGCGCGGCACAAAAACATGCGATCGATCTGACAAACTTCTTTATCATGGCACTAATATACTATACACGCACACCGTACGGTATGAGACGCGCACAAAGATTTGATTGAATTATGCACGGATTCATGGTATAAATTTTTAGAAAAGCGCCGCCGCGTGCAAACGCTCGCATAGCGGCGCGTCTGCCTGGCGGTTCGATCGCCGGAAAGGACTGATTTGCATGAATATCGTCGTATTGGCCGGCGGCCTCTCGCCCGAGCGCGACGTTTCCCTCGCAACCGGCACCATGGTCACAAACGCCTTGCGCCACAAGGGGCATAACGCGGTGCTCGTCGACCTGTTTTTCGGCCCCGGCCCTCTGCCGGAAAACCCGACGGACGCTTTTTGCTTCGAAGGCATGCTGCCCGCCTACGCCGTGCCCGAGATCGCGCCCGACCTCTCGGCGGTGCGCGCCCGCCGTAAGAGCGGCTTCTCGGCGGAGATCGGCGAAAACGTGCTCGAACTCTGCCGCGCGGCGGATATGACGTTTCTTGCCTTACACGGCGGCGTCGGCGAGGATGGGAGTCTGCAATCGTTCTTCGACCTCTCCGGCATACGCTATACGGGCAACTCTGCCTTCGGCTGCGCGCTCGCGATGAACAAGGACGTCTCGAAGTCCATCTTCCGCAGCTCCGGTATCCCCACCCCCGCATGGACGATCGTCCACAGGGATCGTGAGATCGATCTTGCGGCGCTGCCGATTCCCTGTGTCGTCAAGCCCAACAGCGGCGGTTCAAGCATCGGCGTGGTCATCGTACGCGACCGTGACGCGCTTTCCGCGGCGCTTAGGGAAGGTTTCCGCCTCGAGGACCGGCTCATCGTCGAGGAGTATGTCGAGGGTATCGAGCTTTCGGCAGGCGTGCTCGGCGGCTGCAGCCCGACCGTATTCCCGCTCATCGAGATCGTGCCGAAGCATGGTTTTTATGACTATCAGCATAAGTACCAACCGGGTTGGACGGACGAGATCGTACCCGCCCGCATCCCTCCCGAGCAGACGCGCATGGTGCAGGCCTGCGCGGCGGAGGCGTTTTCCGCGCTGCGGCTCGAGGTTTACGCGCGCATCGACCTTCTGCTTTCGCGCGACGGCAACATGCACTTCCTCGAGGCCAACACGCTCCCCGGCATGACGCAAACGAGCCTACTGCCGCAGATGGCGGCGGCCTATGGGCTTGACTACGCCTCGCTTTGCGAGGAGATCGTCTCCCGCTCGCTCGCGAGGTATGAAGCCGAATGAAGCAGTTTCTCTTTGAGGAGATACGCAGCGCTTGCGGCGGCGTCTTTCATGGCGACGCAAATCTGCTTTCCCTGCCCGCAGCGGACATCGTTATCGACAGCCGCAAGGCCACACCCGGCTCGCTTTACGTGCCGATCGTCGGCGAGCGCTTCGACGGGCACGATTTCATCGAAAGCGCGCGAGAGAACGGCGCTTCGCTCGTACTGAGCGCGCGGGTGCTTGAAAAGGAGCCGTACATCCTCGTTGGCGATACGCTAAGCGCGCTGCAGGCCATCGCCGCATGCTATCGCGATCAATTCACCTTCCCCGTACTGGGCTTAACCGGCAGCGCCGGCAAAACCTCCACAAAAGAGATGATCGCGGCTGCGCTCGCGCCGCGTTTTTCCGTCGTAAAAACCCACGGCAATGAAAACAACGAAACCGGCGTTCCGCTGACGCTTTTCCGCTTTGAGGACCGCTACGAAGCGGCCATCGTTGAGATGGGCACGAATCACTTCGGGGAGATCGCTCGGCTTGCCGCGATGGCAAAGCCCGACCTTTGCGTGTTTACAAACATCGGCGTGGCGCACATCGAAAATTTCGGCTCGCGCGAAGGGACTCTGCGCGCCAAAACCGAGATGCTTGCCCACCGCAGGCCCGGCGCCCGCGTGATCGTCAACGGCGACGACGACATGCTTTGCCGCATCCCGGACGCGCTGCGCTTCGGCCTCGGCGAGGCCTGCGAGGTGCGCGCCATCGACATACTCGACAGCGGACTTGACGGCATGGCCTTTACCGCGCTCGTCAGGGGCGACTCCGCGCGCATCCGGGTGCCGTCTCCGGGTCTGCACTCGATATACAACGCGCTTGCTGCCGTCGCGGTGGGTTTGACGCTCGGCATGGAACTCGACAAGATCGGCGCGGGCATCGCGGCCTACGCGCCGCTGCCGGGGCGCATGAACATCCGCTCCACGACCCGCTTTACTCTCATTGACGATACCTACAACGCCAACACCGCCTCGGTCGTCGCCGCCATCGACGTGCTCGGACGGATCGGCGCGCGGCGCGTGTGCGTGCTTGGCGATATGTTCGAACTCGGCGAGCAATCGCGCGAGCAGCACGAGGTTGTGGGTCTCTACGCCGCCACGCACGGGATTGATCTGCTGCTTTGCGTCGGAGCGGAATCCGAGGCGACCTACGACGCCGCTCGCGGCGTCGCGCCGGAGCGCACGCTTTACTTCCCCACGCAGGAGGAGTTGTTCACCGCGCTTCCCGGGCTATTGCGTGACGGAGACGCGATCCTCGTCAAAGGTTCGCGCGGCATGCACCTCGAGCGCACGGTCGAGTTTTTAATGAAGCTCTAGCATGCAACAACAGAGGGTGGAACGCACGGATTCGTCTGCATGCGCTGCAAAAAAGCGCGTCCGGCATAGACGCCCCAAAGGGAATCACGGCAGGCGGCCTTGGCCGTAACGCGCCGCACGAAAAAACGTCCCATTCGCAAATGCTGCGAACGGGACGTTTTTTGATGCCAAACGCTTTGTTTTAGCTGTTCTTCATGATGACCATCTCGACGCTTTCCATCGCATCCTCGCAAGCGTCGCAGCAGTTCTCCATCCAGTCGAACATCTTTGTCCAGGTGATGCGCTCAAGCGGCTCGGCGTCCTCGCAATAGAGCCGGCGGATCGCCGAGCAATAGAGGCGGTCGCCCTCCTCCTCGTATTCGTTGACCTGTATGATGGCCCGGATGATGCGATCGGCCGATTTATGGAAGTTTGCCATGCCAAGCAGCGCCTCACGCGACTCGATGCAGCACTGCTTAATGATACGTACAAACTCCTTGGCCTCGTCACGCAAGGTCGTAACGTTGTACATATACATCTTGCGCACGACGTCCTCAATGCAATCCGTCACGTCGTCGATCTGCTGGAGCAGGAGGATGATGTCCTCGCGCTCGATGGGCGTGATAAATTCCTTAGCGAGCTTCTGCATGAGTTCGTGCTTGCTAAGATCCGCCTCGTGCTCGATGCGGTGCATCTCGATTACGTGCGTTTCCAGCTGTGCCGGATCGAAGTTTTCAACGATGGTTTCCAGGTATTCCGCCGCCTTGCAGGCGCACTCCATACCGGCCGCAAATCCCTCAAAATATTCGTTGCCGTGGCGCTTCATATCGCTGCCTCCCTTATCGCTAGTATCGCCGTAGATGCCGGGTTTTCATATCGTTTATACAGCGGCGCGGCGCGCCGCCTCCTAGAAGATTGCGAGAAAGAGTTTGACCATAAGATAGCCGACCAATCCGCAGCACGGGAACGTGAGCACCCACGCAAGCACCATTTCCTTGACGACGCCCCAGTTGACGGAGCTTAAGCGCTTCGCGGCGCCGACGCCCATGATGGCGGTGGTCTTTGTGTGCGTCGTGCTCACGGGGATGCCTGTAAGCGACGAAAGCAGCAGGCAGCTGGCCGCGGCGATGTCCGCAGAGAATCCCTGGTATTTTTCAAGCTTGACCATGTTCATGCCGACGGCCTTGATGATGCGCAGCCCGCCGATGGACGTGCCAAGCGACATCACCGCCGAGCAGAGTATCATCAGCCAGATCGGGATCGTAAACGTCGTCACGTCCGATTGTCCGCCGGCAAGAAACGTGCCAAGCAGAAACACGCCGATGAACTTCTGCCCGTCCTGCGCGCCGTGCATAAACGCCATGGCCGCGCTGCCGGCGATCTGCCCTCGCCTAAAGATGCGCTCGCTGCGCCGGCGGTCAACCCGGCGAAAGAGCGTCTCAACGAGCCTGGATGCAGCAAAGCCGAGGAAAAAACCCAATACCGAAGAAAGCAGCAGCCCGTAGAGCACCTTGACCCATTCGGAGCCGTTGATGCCGGAAAAGCCGTTTTGCATGGCGACCGCGGCGCCGGAGATGCCCGCGATGAGCGCGTGGCTCTCGCTTGTTGGAATGCCGAACCACCAGGCGAGCGTCGCCCAGAGCACGATGGCGAACATGCCCGCGCACAAAGCGATGGTCGCCTCCTGCGCGTTGCCGCCGAAGTCGACCATGTTGTAAATCGTCTCCGCCACGGTGGCGTTGAGCATCGTCATGACGAATACGCCGAGGAAATTGAACACCGCCGCCATATAGATCGCTGTTTTCGGCGGCAGCGAGCGCGTGGAAACGCAGGTGGCGATGGCGTTTGGCGCATCCGTCCAACCGTTGACAAGAATGACGCCGAGGGTAAGAATAACGGTAACCAAAAGAGCGGGATTCGCCGCGACCCTTTCGATAAAGTCGGAAAATGAGATCGTCATATCGTCACCCGTCCCCCCTGCCTTGCCGCGCACGGTTGGTTTGTGGCGTTATTATGCCATTTGCGCGAACTTAATAATCATAGCATCCAAACGGAAAACACGCAAGCGTTTCCTGTCGAGACGGGGTGAACGCGGGCGAAGGCGTGTTCACACATCGCCGGGCGCACGGCATAGAATGAGCTATCGATCCGGGCGTCGTAACCGGCGCAACGCGTTTACGCAAGGGGGATTCTTTATCATGCGGCGAACGCTCGACACCATAGCCACGGGCGGCGCCGCCGTCGTCGAGGCACTGTCGGCCGAGGGCGAGACACGCCGCAGGCTGCTCGATTTGGGCTTTACGCCGGGCGCAAGCCTGATATGCCTGTTTTCCTCCCCGTTCAACGACCCGCGCGCCTACCGTGTGCGCGACGCGGTGATCGCGCTGCGAAACGCGGACGCAAAGGAGATTCTGCTGCGCTGAACGACCCATTTCGCCCGATCGCCGGAGGAGCATTCATGGAGGAGCGCGTGTTCAAGGTCGTGCTTGCCGGCAACCCGAACGTTGGCAAGAGCACGGTGTTCAACGCGCTGACGGGTCTAAGGCAGCATACGGGCAACTGGCCCGGCAAGACCGTCGAAAGCGCGCGCGGAACCTACCAATACCGCGGCGCGCGATATGAGCTCACCGACGTGCCCGGCGCCTACTCGCTCGCCGCGCGCTCGCCGGACGAGGAGGCGGCCTTTACGCGCGTCTGTCTCGAACGCGCGGACGCGATCGTCGTCATCTGCGACGCTTCGGCCCTCGCGCGAAACCTCAACCTCGCTTTGCAGATACTCGAACGCAGCGCGCGCGTGGTCGTCTGCGTCAATCTGCTCGACGAAGCCAAGCGGCGAAACCTTACGCTTGACCTTCCCTTGCTCGAGCAGCGGCTCGGCGTGCCCGTCGTCGGCACCTGCGCGCGGGAAAAACGCGGTCTCGACGCGCTGCGCGAGGCGATTGCGCGCGTGGCGGCGGGCGCGGCCTGCGCACAGCCCGTGTCCGTGCGCTACCCCGAGGCGATCGAAACCTCGCTTTCCCGCCTGATGGACGCGCTGCTTTTGCATAACGGCAAAACGACCGCTCCTGCGGACGAACGGACGGCGCGTTGGCTTGCGCTGCGCCTGCTTGAGCGCGGAATCGAGGCCTGCGATGCGGCGGCGGAAGAAGGCTGCCTTCAACAGACGCACGACGAAGCGTGTGCCGTCCTGGTCGCGCAAGAACGCGACGCGCTCGCCGCCGCCGGCTTTGGCGCGGGCACGCTGCGCGACGCGATCGTATCGAGCGTTTACCGCACGGCGGAAGCGCTGCTCCTCGGCATCGTTTGCTCCGGCGAGAGCCGCGCCGAATGCCGCCAGCTACGGGCGGATCGGCTGCTGACCGGCCGGCTGCTCGGCGTACCCGCGATGCTGTTGCTGCTCTTTCTGGTTTTTTATCTCACCATCGCCGGAGCCAACGCGGTGTCCGACCGTCTCGCAACCGCGCTGTTTTGGTTTGAGGATGTGCTGCGCGCCCTATTTGCCGCGCTCCGCGCGCCCGCTTTTTTAAGCGGACTGCTGCTCGATGGCGCGTACCGCGCGCTGGCGTGGGTTGTATCGGTCATGCTGCCGCCGATGGCGATCTTTTTCCCGCTCTTTACGCTGCTCGAGGACCTGGGCTATCTGCCGCGCGTGGCGTTCAACCTGGACCGTCCGTTTCGCCGCTGCGGCGGCTGCGGGCGGCAGGCGCTGACCATGTGTATGGGGTTTGGCTGCAACGCCGCGGGCGTAACCGGCTGCCGCATCATCGACAGCCCGCGCGAGCGGCTGATCGCCATGCTCACGAACGCCTTTGTCCCCTGCAACGGACGCTTTCCGGCGCTGATTACGCTGCTTGGGCTGTTTCTTGCCGGCGTACGCGCGGGCGGCGTTTCGCCGCTTGCCTCGGCGGCGCTGCTGACGCTAAGCGTGCTGCTCGGGGTTGGCGTCACGTTTCTTGTGTCGCTAATCCTCTCCAAAACGCTGCTGCGCGGCCTGCCCTCCTCGTTTACGCTCGAGCTGCCGCCGTATCGAAGGCCGCAGATCGGACGCGTGATCGTGCGCTCGGTGCTCGATCGCACGCTGTTTGTGCTTGGCCGCGCGGCGGCGGTGGCGGCGCCAGCGGGACTCGTGATCTGGCTCGTAGCAAACGTCACGCTTGGCGGCGCCTCGCTTTTTGCGCACCTGACGGCGCTTCTCGACCCGTTCGGCCGGTTCTTCGGTATGGACGGTACGATCCTTACGGCGTTTCTGCTCGGCCTGCCCGCCAACGAGATCGTGCTGCCGCTCGCCGCCATGGGCTACGCGGCCTCCGGTACGCTTTCCGCCATGCCGGAAACCTCCGCGCTCGGCGCGCTGCTTTCCGCGAACGGCTGGAGCGCGGCGACCGCTCTTTGCACGGCGGCGTTCATGCTCTTCCACTGGCCCTGCTCGACGACAATCCTTACGCTCTATCGCGAAACGCGCAGCCGCGTTTGGACCGTCGTCGGCGTGCTGCTGCCGACGCTCGCGGGGCTGCTGCTTTGCCTAATCGTGCGCCTCGCGTTTTTCGTGTTTGCCTAGCGCCCGCCTACAAAATTCGGGTTATGGAAGGGCCGCGCACTCTTCGCCGCCCGGAGGACAACGAACAAGCCGAAGGGCATCTATCTTGGGCAAAAGACGGGTGCAGCTGCGCAGGGGTGCAATGCGCTTGCAATGGTGAATAAAATCTGTTATAATGCATGAAGCATTAAATTAGGGAGTGTGATTTCGTCCATGGACGACGGCAGTCCGATAGGATCTATCGTCCTGATCGTTTGCCTGATCTTCGGCGGTGCGTACTTCGCATCGGCCGAAACCGCGATGGCCACCGTCAACCGCATCCGCATGATGAGCCTGAGCGAAAGCGGCGACAAGCGCGCAAGGCGCGTTCTATACATACTGGATCATTTTGATCAAGCATTGACCACCATACTCATCGGCAACAACATCATGCAGATCTCCTGCGCGTCGGTTGCGACCGTTTTGGCAAACCGGCTCTGGGGGGTGTCCGCCGTGACTGCCGCGACGTTTGTGATGACGTTCGTGGTGTTTCTCTTTGCCGAAACGCTGCCAAAGCGCTTTGCCAAGCTCGCGTCCGAACCGTACGCGCTCGACATCTCCGGCAGCCTCGTATTCTTTATGAAGCTGCTTTCGCCGGTCAGCCGCGTATTTGCGGCGCTCGCGCGGCTTGTGGGCAAGCCCTTTCGCAAGGAGGTCGAGGAGCCGACCGTCACCGAGGACGAGCTCTACGACATCATCGAAACCGTCGCCACCGAGGGCGTTTTCGACGGGGAGAAAACCGAACTCGTGCAGAGCGCGCTCGAGTTTTCCGACACGGTCGCAAAGGATATCCTCACCCCCTGGGCGAGCGTGGTCAAGGTGCGCTCGGCGATGAAGTGCGAGGAGATTTTGGCGCTCATCCATGAAAACGTGCATTCGCGCCTGCCGGTGGTCGACGTCTTTGACGAGCCGGTCGGCATGCTGCAGATACGCAAGTACCTCAAGGCCTACCTCAAAGGAGGCGCGCCGCTCGAGACGATTATGGACACGCCGCGATACGTCGGCGCATACACGGCCATTGACGATCTGCTGCCGCAGCTCAGCGCGCAGCGCACGCAGATCGCCATCGTGCGCGACGACGACGGCAAAACGCTCGGCATCGTGACCGTCGAGGACATCCTCGAGGAGCTTGTAGGCGAAATCTACGACGAGGACGACATCGGAGGCAGCGCGCTATGACGTCCTTGATCCTGCCGTATCTCTCAATCGTCGGCCTGCTCGCGCTCGCAGCCTTCTTCTCCGGCAGCGAGATCGCCTATGCGCAGGCCAACCGCCTGCGGCTGCGCGCCGCCGCCGAGGCGGGCGATCGTCTTTCGAAGGTCGCCTACTACATCTACCAATCCTACGACAACGCGCTCGTTACGTTTCTCATCTGCGACAACCTTGTCAACATCGCAGCCTCATCTCTCGCGACGGTGATCGCGCTCTCGCTGCTTGGCGAAAGCGGCGTGTGGGTTGCGACGGTCGTGATGACGGTGCTCATCATCGTCTTTGGCGAAATATTGCCGAAGATCATCGCCGCCCAGGTGCCGGAGCGCTTTGCTAGGGCCGTATCGCTGCCGGTGCGCGCGTTTATGACGCTGCTGTATCCCTTCGTGTGGCTGATCTCGTTTTTACTGCGCGCGTTCGACCGCGCCACGCGCAAGCGCATCCGCGAGGGTCCGTCTGTAACGGAGGACGATCTCGAGACGATACTCGACACCGTCGAAGACGAGGGCGTTATCGACGAAGACCGCGCGGATCTGTTGCAGAGCGCGCTTGACTTCGGCGCGGTGCTCGCCTACGAAATCCTCACCCCGCGCGTGGATATGACCGCCATCGACATCGACGACGATCTCGACGAGATACTTGAAACGGTGTTCGACTCGCCCTATTCGCGCATACCGGTCTACAAAGACACGATCGACAGCATCATCGGCGTACTGCACCTCAACCATGTGTTTAAGGAGCTCACAAACGGCTGCCGCATCAACGTACGCCAGCTTATGATGCCCGCGACGTTCGTGCATAAGACCATGCCGCTTCCCGACGTGCTCAAGGTTATGAAGAAGCGCAAAAGCCACCTTGTGGTCGTCACCGACGAATATGGCGGCACGATGGGCGTGCTCTCGATGGAGGACGTGCTCGAGCAGCTCGTTGGCGACATCTGGGACGAGTCTGACGAGGTGGACGAAGAGATCGTCGAGCTTGGCAAAAACCGCTACGACGTCGACGCGGACATGCGTATCGAGGATTTTTTCGAGGAGCTCGACATCGACGATCGCGACTTCGACGACGACAACACGACGCTCGGCGGCTGGGCCATCGAGCAGCTTGGGCGCTATCCGCGGGTGGGTGATCGCTTCGAATACCGCAACCTGACCGTCACGATAAAAAAACGCAAGAAACTGCGGGTAATCCGCCTGCTCGTGCAAGTACGTCCGGAGGAAAACGAGCCCGAGAAGGCGGTTTAGCCTGCCGCCGCTCTCCCCCGCGATAAAGGCTGCCTCCCGGGCCGGATGCGCCAATCCCACCCGGATGGGTTCGGATGGGCCCGGATGGGCCCGGATGGGTTGCGGCGTCGGCCGCGACGTTGTATAATAGCCAAATACGGAATGAACGCATATATTCCGCGGCAGCGGCCGCGCACCGAGGACGACCATGTACGAAAAATACACCGGCTTGCCGGACACAACCAAATCCAAGCAAAAAACCGACAGCCACGCATCCGGCGCCGCCCGCAGCCAGGATCGCGGCGGAGCGGAGTTTTTTTACGCGCCGACCCATGTTTCCTCGGGCAAGCGCCCGTCGGGCAGCTCATCCGGCTCCCGCTCGTCGGGCTCGTCCGGTTCGTCCGGCGGCCGCAGCAGCTCTTCTTCGGGCGGCCGTGGCAGCTCGAAGCGCGCCCGTGCGCGCAAACGCAAGCGCATCCTTGCGCTCATGACCACAGGCTTGCTCGCGCTGCTTGCCGTGGCAATCATGGTCATCGTAAAAAGCTGCACGCAGGTTGGCGAGGTCGACTTGATCACCGACGCCTTCCGCAGCGAGGTCTACATCAACGGCGCGAACGTCTCCGGCAAGACCATCGACGAGGTGCGCCCACAGCTTGAAAGCAATGAGCAGTACGCCGTCAACAACATCGCCGTCACACTCTCCGGTGAAGGCGTTTCCGCTACGATCTCCGGCGTGGATATGAACGCCGTTTCCAACCTTGGAGAAATTTTGACGGCCGCGCTCGCCGGCAGTTCAGGGCAGGTCTACTACACCACCATATCCGTCGACCACGACGCGCTCTTGCAGCGCATCGACGACATCAACGCCACGCTCGCCACGCCGCCGACCGACGCGTCGTTTACCGTCGCCATAGATGAAAGCAGCGGCAAGCCTACGTTTACCTACTTCGACGGGCAGGCCGGCTACGGACTTGACGCCGAGGCTACGGCGCTGCTTGTCGAGGCGGCCATCGCGTCCGGACAGTACCAAACCACAATAGAGCCGTCGTTGACGATAAT
>CAYMSL010000041.1:0-14097 GCA_964393095.1 uncultured Oscillospiraceae bacterium
CTTGGAAAAGCCGGCGTTCAGCGTGTCCCCCTTGCGCACGCGCCAATAGAATACGCTGCCGAGCGCCGCATAAAGCGGCATCCGCCGCCCGCCGGAGGCAAGGCCAAGCACGCGCTTGCCGGACAGGTCGGAAAACCAGCCCTTAGGCACGGGTTTGGTCGGCGTAAGCAGCATCAGCCACACGTCGTTTTTCGCTTTGAGATATTCCTCATGCGTAATCGGTACGCCCCATTGCCAGCCGTCCTCTATCCAGCGCTCGACCGCTTCGGCGTTGATTTCTGCATGATCCACGCCGTCCTCTCGCGTGCTATACGCCGTTTTCCTGCCGTTCCCCGCGTAAAAAGGCCTCGTACTCGGCCTGAAACTCCGCGAAATCCGCCGCGCCCATATGAAAGGTCAACTCTTCTTCGGAATACGCCGCCTTTGCCGGCGCAAACAGTCCGCCTGCGCATGCGTCGATATCCAACGCGCGGATGACCTCCTCTGCAAACTCGCGAAACGCAAAGCCGATCGCCGTAACGATGTTTCCGTCGCGTACAACGGGCTTGCGGACGATGTTCGTATGCGGGATGAAGTCGAGATGCTCGGAAATCTCCTCCCAGACGCCCGCCGTATAGCGTACGCCGCTTAGCAGCCCGGCTTTAGCCAGCAGCATCGGAGCCGAGGAGATCGCCGCGAGCAAAAGATCCTCCCCTTTTAGCCCGCGCAGAAAGTCGATCAGCTTCTCGTCGAAGAGCGCGGGCAGCGGATTGAGTATGCCCGGCAAGACGACGCAGGCGTATTCCGCCGCCTTGAACTCGTCGAACGTGTGATCCGGCAGCACGGCAAATCCGTCCTCCGAGCGCACGGCCTTTCGTGAGGAGGCGTAGATATCCAATTCCCGTCCGAAGCCGATCGTCAGGGCGTCGGTCAGGCAGGAGATCTCCTGCAAACTGAAAAAGGGATATACCAGCACCGCGATCTTTCGTTCCATCATCAATCCTCCCATACCGGCTCACGCCGCTATATTAATTTATTATCGCACAAACCGGGCCGCGCGAACAGCCCGTGCGCATCGAAGCGGCGAATGTTTTCCTCCGCGTTTCCTATAGGAAGAAGCCGGCGTTCAAAGCCTCGTCGATCCGCATTGGAGAATCTTTACTATTTTGTTGTTGACGCGACCGCGCACACCGTGTTATGATCAAATTGCGCAAGCGGTTGCGCACCTCATTCTTTCAGTCATAAGATATCACGCGGCAGAACGGATTCCATATGAGCTTAAAGCGCAGAAACCTGATACTCGACGACCTTGCTTCCACGCTCGGTCTGTCCAAGTCGACCGTATCCCGCGCAATCTCCGGCAACGGGCGCGTCAGCGACGCCACCCGCAGACGCGTGCTCGACTACGCCGAATCCTGCGGCTACGCGCCAAACAGCATCGCAAGCAGTCTCGCGCGCTCGCGCACCGACAACATCGCCGTGGCCATTCCCACCGAGGCGTTTTCGAACGAGGTCCCCTTCTTTCAGGAGTGTCTTATGGGCGTATGTGAAGCGGCCGACCGACATGACTACAACGTGCTCGTCGTCACGATCGGCGAATGCGACGTTTCCGCGCTCAAGCGCATCGTTTCAAACCGCAAAGCCGACGGCGTGCTGCTCACGCGCTCGCTTGTGGTCGACTACCCGGCGGATTTCCTCAAGGCCGCGCGCGTGCCGTTTGTGACGGTCGGCTCCTCGAGCGACCGCAGCATCGTACAGGTGGATACCGACACCGCCGCCGCCTGCCGCGAACTCACCGCACAGCTTCTTCGGGAAAACGCGGGCCGTGTGGCGCTGATCCTTGGAAACCTGCAATACATCGTCAACCAGGACCGCTACGAGGGCTTTGCCGCCGCCTTCCACGAAAGGGGCCGCACGATCGAGGAAGGGCTCGTCTTCACCGGCGTGCACGGGGGCAGGGCCGTTCGCGAGGCCTGCAAAACCGCGCTGGAACGTGGCGCCTCCTGCATCCTCTGCGGCGACGACTTTATCTGCGCCACGGTTGCGGATCAGCTGACATCCGCCGGCATTTCGCAGGTGCGCGTCTCCTCCTTCTACAACAGCGATATGATCCGCAACCTTCCCCTCGTGGACTTTGTCGTCAGCGTCGACGTGCGCCGCTACGGCGTGGCCGCCGGGGAAACGCTCATCAGGCTTCTCGAACACGAGCCGGTGGAGCAAAAGACCTTCGTTCCCTACAGCATCATCCGCTACCGCGCCTGAACCCTCGGAACCCGCACGGCGCGCATCAAATTGATTCGCACACCGACCTGAAAACCCGCGGCGCAGGCCCGCGCGGCGTGTGAATGTGGAGAAGAGATAGAAAGCTATGACAGATCCGCTCATACTCAACGTGGTGCACCGCCCCGAGATGGTGCCCGAATACGCCGAGACCGTCATGGCGCAGTCCGGCGCTTCCGGGCGCACCAAGCTCGTGCGCGAGTCGCTCGATATCTTTCGTCTCCAGCAGGGGATCGCGCATAAAAACGGCATCAAAACCACGATTCAGATGACCTACGCCTCGCTCTTTTCCAACGAGGCCGTGGCCCTTGCCAAGGCGCATCACGAGACATACGGCGACGAGATCTCGCTTACCCTGCTCGGTCTGCCCTGCGAAGAGTTTCAAGCCAGATACAAGACCAAGGATTTTTGCATCTGGATGTTTTCAAAGGAAGATAAGGCGGCCATCGTCAAGGATGTATTCGAACTTTTCTTCGAGCGCTTCGGTTTCTACCCCGAATCGACCGGCTCCTATTACCTCGACGCGTGGCTCATCAACCACATCAAAGAGCGCTACCCAAGCGTCAAGTGCGCGGTTGCAACTTGCTTTGAGGAAGGGCCGAAGGCCTACCACACCTGCAACAACTCCTGGTACACCCTGCTCGACGGCGGGCCGTGGAACCCGTGGATTCCCTCAAAACAGAACACGCACGCGCCCGCGGCCAGCGAAGCCGAGGACAGCGGCATCGTGGCCATTCCGCATCTTTCGCGCGACCTCATGGCCTGCTACGACGGCAACGGCTCCAACTTCGGCACGCACCCGCAAAACGTGCTGCGCGGCATGATCTATGAGGACGGCCAATACCCCTACCTCTTCAACCTGATCGACCAATACCGTCACCTTGCCGCCTATAACCGCGGCTTTTGCTACAATATGATGTTCGTCGGCCCCGGCTGGCTCAACAAGCTAGGCCGCTGGGAGGCCCCCTACGAATTGCTTGTCAAGAGCTATGAAGACGGCATGGCTTACTACGCGGCCCTCAAGCGGCAGGGGTTACTTGCCGACATGACCATGGCGGAGCTGGCCGACCACTACCGCGCCCATCACACCTACGCGCAGCCCGAGTGCGCGCTCTGGCGCGATATCCTCTACGGCTCGGAGAAGCAGCACTTCTGGTACTGCGACCCCTATATGCGCGTGACGATCGACCTCAATCAGGGCGGCGCGATCATCGATCTAAGGCCCTACGCCGCCAAGCTCGAGATTCCCGTCGGCATCGGCACAAAGCACATTCAGGACGCGAGCTACCCCTTCCTGATACAGGCCAACTACCGCGCGGGTTTCTTTACCCACTATGCGGGCGAGGGCACGATTAAAAGCTGCAAGGTCTCCTACAACGGCGAGGAGGCTGATCTCTGCCTCTGCCGCACAAAGGGACGCTTCTTTGACGAAGCAACGAGCCGCGTGCTCGTGCTTGATCCCGTGGAGGTGCCGCTTTCCGACATCACCGCCGTGATACAAACCATATACCGTTTTACCGAGGGCAGTTCCGCCATCGAGGTCGAGCGGCGCGTGCTCTCGGTAAGCCGCCCCGGCGCGCGGCTGCGCTTTTTCGAATACGTTACCGCCTGTTACGGCACCACGGAGTATCCCGAGGACATGGCGGGCATTACGCTGGCCCTTGACGACGGCGCGGGCCGCCGCGAGACGATCGACTACGCCTACCGCTGCCGCGAAGCAAGCATGGAAGGCGCGGCGTGCGCCAGCGCGACGATTCCGCAGATCGATACCGTGCTGACCTTGGAGGGAAAAGACGCCGAACGCGCGTTACTGCGCGAGGGATACGCGTTTTCTCCCATGTTTACACTTGCGCTCGAGGCCGAACGCGGTGAAAAGGAGGCGCTTACGACATGGCTCAGGCTGGCAAAGGCAAACTGAACTATCGCTGTCCGTCGTGCTTTATGCGCGACATCGACATCGACATGTTCTACGATGCCGACCGGGCGGAATATTACTGCATCCGCTGCTGCTATCACGGCGACGAGGCGGACGTTCGCGAAAAGAACCGTCTCGCGCGCTTCCGATACCGCGACATGCTCCGGCGCATCGATTGCTGGGAGGACTAGCATGTTTGATCTTGGCATGGACTTTTCCTCGCTCGAGGAAACCGAGCGGCTCGGCGGCGCATTTCGGCAGGATGGCGGCGAGGGCGACCTTGTGGATATCCTCGCGCGAAACGGCGTCAACGCCGCGCGACTGAGGCTCTGGGTCACCCCCTATTCACCCAGCGGCGAACCCTACGGCGCGGGAACCTGCGACCTCGCGTGCGTCAAGCGCCTTGCCCGGCGCGCCAAGGCGCACGGCATGCGGCTGTTGCTCGATTTGCACTACAGCGACTTCTGGTGCGACCCGGGCCGGCAGCTGCCGCCCAAGGCTTGGGCAGGCCTGACCGGCGCGGCGCTCTGCGAGCGCGTGTACCACCATACGCGCGAAGTATTGGCATGCTTGCGCAACGCGGGGCTTACGCCGGATATCGTGCAGATCGGCAACGAGATTACGAACGGCATGCTCTGGCCGGCCGGCCGCCTTTCAGACCCGCAGCCCGGCGTGCGCCGCACGGGGTTTGACACGCTAGCGCCGCTCGTAGCGGCGGGCTGCCGTGCGGTGCGCGAGGACGGCGGCGCGCGGGTTATGCTGCACCTTGAGCGCAGCGGGGACAACGCCGTTTGGCGCGAGTGGTTCGACGAAATGCTCTCGCGCGGCGTTGGCTTCGACCTCATCGGCGCGTCCTACTACCCCTACTGGCACGGAAGCTTCGACCTGCTGCGCCAAAACCTCAACGACATGATCGGCCGCTACGGGCGGGACGTGATGGTCGTTGAAACCGCCTACGCGTTCACCTCCGAGCACTTCGACCCGGCGCAGGCGGGCGCGAACCTCGTTATCCACGACGCGCTCAAGTGCTTCGACGGCAGCGACGCCCCCTACCCCCTGACGCGCGAGGGCCAGCGGCTGTTCGTTGGCGAATTGCTCTCGCTTGTTGGCGGGCTTGACGGCGGGCACGGCGCGGGCGTCTATTACTGGGAACCCGCCTGGCTGCCGCTGCCCGGCTCGACCTGGGCGAGCGCCGCCGCGCGCGCTTACATGGAAGAGTCGGACAAGCCCGGCGGCAACGAGTGGGCGAACCAGTGTATCTTCGACTACCACGGCGGCGCGAACCCCGCGCTCAAGGAATTCCGCCGCTTTGCAGAGCGCGTTTAGCCCATTTGGTTCAACGCCCTGCCAAACCGCGAACAAAACACCGTTATTTCCTGCATACGGCGCAGTGAAATAAAATAAAACAAGGAGAAAAAAAGATGAAAAAACTGGTATCCATCCTGATGGCTCTGTTCCTCGTCTTCTCGCTGGCAGCTTGCACACCCAAGACCGAAGCGCCCGCCGCGGGAACAAGCGAAGCCGCGACCCCGACCGAGGGAACAAGCGAGGCCACAACGGCTGAGAAGCCGGCGATCAAGCTGACGCTGTGGGGCTCGGAGCTGCCCGAATTCCAGACCGCCCTGCGCACGATGTGCGACAGCTTTATTGCGAGCTACGCCGAGGAGGCGGACATCACAATCGAGATCGGCGCACAGTCCGAGTCGACCGCGAAGGACACCATCCTCACCGACATCAGCGCCGCGGCGGACGTGTTCTACTATGCCGACGACCAGACCGGCGAGCTTGTTAACGCGGGCGCGCTGCAGGCGGTTGAAAACGCCGATGCGATCATGGCCGCAAACGGCGGCGCCGAAGCGGGCGGCATCCAGGCCGCGAGCGTCGGCGGCACGCTCTATGCCTATCCGGCCATGGGCGGCAACGGTTACTTCCTCTACTACAACAAAGAGTTCGTCACGGCCGAGCAGGCCGGTTCCTGGGCGGGGCTGCTCGCGGCCGCCAACGCCGCGGGCAAGCAGGTGACCATGCAGCTCAACAGCGGCTGGTACCTCTACGGCTTCTTCAAGGGCGCGGGCTTTGGCTGCGCGCTGGCCGAGGACGGCGTCACGACCACCTGCGATTGGTCGGAGGCCGGCGGCACCGACGTGGTGCAGTCCATACTCAACATCACGGCCGATAAGGGCTTTATCAACCTCGACGATGCCGGCTTTGTCACCGGCGTGCAGGAAGGCACCATCATCGCCGGCGTCAACGGCAGCTGGAACGCCAGCTCCGTGCAGGCTGCCTGGGGCGATAACTACGCCTGCGTCAAACTGCCGACGTTTACGCTTGGCGGCAGCGAGGTGCAGATGGGCTCGTTCGACGGCTACAAGCTCGTCGGCGTAAACGCCTACTCCGAGAATGTCGGCTGGGCCATGCGCCTTGCCGAGTGGCTCACGAACGAGGAGAACCAGGTCTTCATCTACGAGGCCACAAACGGCAGCGCGGTTCCCTCCAACGTCAACGCCGCCGCTTCCGAGAGCGTACAGTCCAACCCCGTCGTTGCGGCGCTCGCCACGCAGAGCCAGTTCGCCTCCGCGCAGAGTCTCTCCGTCGGCGGCAACTACTGGACGCCCACCGAGACGCTCGGCAACATCCTTGCCGCCGGCAACCCCGACGGTACGGATCTGCAGCAGCTGCTTGAAGAGACCGTCGCCGGCATCACGGCCTCCGTCGGTTGATCGTCCCCGTGTTTCACCCATCCGCCGCGGAGCTTTTGCTCCGCGGCGGGCATTCCGTTCGCTTGCTAACCCCAATTATCGTTTGCCGTAAAACCCGTATTGAACAACCCCGTTATCATTCGATACAAAACCTGCTATGATGAAAATAAGGCGCTGCGATTCCGTTTTACCGATCCGGCCCGCGCGATTTTTGCCCTGGACGTACGCGCCCGCCGGAAACGCCCGACTTGAACATCCTGCGGCGCGCGGCAGCGCGCGGTTTCTCATATCTTTCAATACCATGCCGGTCCGGGGCATACCGGACGCACAAGATTCAACCGCGAAAGGGCTGCTACCATGGAAAGAAAAACGCATGAAGGCAGGCGGACGTTTTTACCCGTACGGGCGGCGCGAAGCTGGCTTGACGGGGACGCGTTCGTCAAGCTCACGCCGCTGTTCTGGGGCGCGGGCTACATCCGCCGTCGGCAGTATCTCAAAGGGCTGCTCGCGACCGTATTCGAGTTCGTCGTCGCACTGTTTACGATCGTCTACGGCGTGCCAAACCTCGCGCAGTTTGCGACGCTCGGCACCGTAAAGCGCGCGACGGTCTACAACCCGGCCACGCTTAAAAACGAGGTCAATCAATATGACAACTCGTTTTTGATCCTGCTCTTTAGCCTTGTTTCCCTCGTCGTGCTCGCGGCCGCGCTTATCATCGCGCTGCAAACGCTCGTCGAGGCGCGCGCGCTGCAGGAAAAAAGCGAACGCGGCGAGCACATCAACACCTTCCGCGAGGACATCGTCGAGCTTTTCGACCACAAGTTTCACATTACGCTGCTTTCGCTGCCGTGCCTTGGCATCATCGTGTTCACGATCATTCCGCTGCTGTTTATGATCCTTGTGGCGTTTACGAACTACGACCAGCAGCACATGGCCCCGACCGAGCTGTTTACCTGGGTCGGGTTTGATAACTTCACGCGCCTGTTTCACGATTCGCTCAGCGAAACCTTCGGCTACTCGTTCGGCAAGGTGCTCGGCTGGACGCTGACCTGGGCGTTTTTTGCCACGTTTACCTGCTACTTCGGCGGCATCATGCTTTCTCTTCTCATCAACAACCGCCGCACGCGGCTCAAAAAACTCTGGCGCACGCTGTTTGTCGTGTGCATCGCCGTACCGCAGTTTGTTTCGCTCCTGCTCGTGCGGAATTTCTTTGCCGACACCGGCATCGTCAACACCATCTGCTCGAACCTCGGCATAACGGACTTCCTAAAGTCCGTCGGACTTGTCGGCGCCTATCTCGACCACATCCCGTTTTTGACCGAGGTCGGCTGGGCGCGGTTTATGATCATCCTCATCAACTTCTGGATCGGCGTGCCGTACCTGATGCTGATCGCCACGGGCGTGCTGATGAACATACCCACCGAATACTATGAAAGCGCGAAGATCGACGGCGCGAATGGCGTACAGACGTTTTTCCGCATCACGATGCCGTTTATGCTCAGCGTCACGGGGCCGTACCTCATCACCTCGTTTATCGCGAACATCAACAACTTCAACGTCATCTACCTGCTTACGCAGGACGTTTATTTTACGATGGACACGAAGCTCGCCGCCTCCAACGCCAAGGACATCGACCTGCTTGTGACCTGGCTCTACCGCCTGACCAACGATTACTACAACTATAAGATGGCCTCCGTCATCGGCATACTGGTGTTTGTGGTCTGCGCCGTCTTTACCCTGCTCGCATTCAACTATACCTTCAGAAAGGGAAGGGAGGCCCGCTTCCAATGAAGAAACGCCGCGTCAACCCCCGGCTGCTCACGGGCGACATCGCCCGGCACACCGTGCTTACGCTGCTTGCCCTGATCTGGCTCGTGCCGATCATCTGGCTTGTGTGCACGTCCTTTTCCGCCTTTCAGGGGCGCAACATCCTGCGCTTTTTCCCGCAGGAATGGACGCTATCGAACTACGCGCGGCTCTTTAGCGATACCGACTCGGTTTCGAACTTCCCCGCCTGGTTTAAAAATACGTTCATCGTAGCCTGCTTTACGTGCCTGATCTCCTCGCTGTTTGTGCTCATGGTTGCCTACGTCACAAGCTGCATGCGCTTTCGCGGGCGCCGCGCGTTTATGAACATCGGCGTACTGCTCGGGCTGTTTCCCGGGTTCCTTACGATGATCTGCATCTATTACATCCTCAAAGAACTCAAGCTGACCGATACGCACCTCGGTCTCATCCTCGTCTACGCGGGCAGTTCGGGGCTTGGGTATCTCATCGCAAAGGGCTTTTTCGATACGATTTCGCGCTCGATGATCGACGCGGCCAAGCTCGACGGCGCGTCCGAGGCCAACGTATTCTGGCGGGTGATTTTGCCGCTCTCGCGGCCGATCATCGTCTACACGGTCATCAGTTCCTTCCTGACGCCCTGGATGGATTTTATCTTCTCAAACATCATCATCAAATCCCGCCTGTCCGGCGACTGGACGGTGGCGGTGGGGTTGTATAACATGCTGCACAAGAGCAGCGTCAACAATTACTTCTCGCGCTTCTGCGCGGGCGGCGTACTCGTTTCGATTCCGATTTCGGTTCTGTTTGTCATCATGCAGAAGTTCTACGTCGAGAGCGTCACCGGCGGCTCGGTCAAGGGATAAGCCCATGAAACGGTTCTGCTCGATGCTGCTTATCGCCCTGCTTGCCGGCTCTTTCGGCTGCACGTTAAAGCCGGCCTCCCCTGCCGTATCCGGGCCGGTGGAAGCCGGACTGATTGTAAACAAGGTCGAGGCCCTGACGGATGCGTTCGCGCTCGGGGCGGATGTTTCAAGCCTCATCGCCCTTGAAAACAGCGGCGTAACCTACTACGATTTCGAGGGGGCGGTACAGGACCCGCTGCTGACCATGCGTGAGGCGGGGCTTAACTACATCCGCGTGCGGGTGTGGAACGACCCTTATGACGCGGACGGCAACGGCTACGGCGGCGGCAACTGCGATATCGAAACCGCCGCGGCCATCGGCAAGCGCGCGGCGCAGTACGGCCTCAAGCTCCTTGTGGATTTCCACTATTCGGACTTCTGGGCCGACCCTTCCAAGCAGCAAGCGCCGAAGGCCTGGGCCAAAATGACGCTGGAGCAGAAGGCGGAGGCGCTTTCCGCCTATACGAGCGCCTCTCTGCAAACGCTCAGGGACGCGGGCGCAACCGTTGGCATGGTGCAGATCGGCAACGAGACCACCAAGGGCCTTTGCGGCGAAACCACCTGGCCCGCAATCTACCGCCTGCTCGCCGCCGGCGCCGCCGCCGTGCGCGCGTTTGACGACGAGATCCGTATTGCCGTCCACTTTACAAACCCCGAGGACGGCGAATACGGCAACTACGCCTTCCTCCTCGACCATTATGGCGTGGATTACGATATCTTCGCAAGCTCCTACTATCCCTACTGGCACGGAACGCTCGAGGATCTCGTATCGGAGCTTCGCAATATCGCGGATACCTATGATAAACAGGTCATGGTGGCCGAGACCGCCTGGGCCTATACGCTTGACGACAGCGACGGCCATGGCAACACGATCGGGGAAAAGCTTACCTACGAAAAGCGCTATCCGTTTACCGTGCAGGGACAGGCAAACGCGCTTTCGAGCGTAATCGCGGCCATCGCCTCGCTTGGCGACGCGGGCGCGGGCGTATTCTACTGGGAGCCGGCTTGGATCGCGGTGCCGGCGGAATCCCACGAGGCGCGCGCCGCGCTGTGGGAGCAATACGGCTCCGGCTGGGCTTCGAGCTATGCCGCAGCGTACGATCCAAGCGACGCGGGCGTCTACTACGGCGGCTGCGCCTGCGAAAATCAGGCGCTCTTCGACGCGGCCGGGCATCCGCTCGAGTCGCTCAAGGTCTTCTCCTATGTGAAAACGGGTACACGCTGCCCCGTCAAGGTCGATACGATCGAGCCGCTCTACCTCACCGTCCGCCGCAACAACGCCATCTCGCTGCCCGAGCACGTCGCCGCCCTCAACAACGACGGCACAACAGCCGACATCCCCGTACTCTGGGAGACGGCGGACCTTCCGGGTATCGCCGCTTCCGCTGTCGGCACATACCCGGTTTACGGCGAGGCGGGCGGCTTGCCCGTCACGTGCTATATCAACCTCGTCGATGAAAACTACGTCGATAACTACAGCTTCGAGGAAAGCGATACCTCGATGTGGGCGGTGACCGACATCGCGCCCGGCAAACAGACGGATTTTCAGGTGAAAAAATCGGACGCGCACACGGGCAGCGTCGCTTTGCACTTCTGGAACGCCAACGCGGTTGAATGGAAAGCCGAACAGGTGATCGGCAACCTGAAAAGCGGCGTATACCGCTTTTCGATGCAGGCGCAGGGCGGCGATATGGACGGCAGCGCCGCGCTGTACATCTACGCCATCGCGGACGGCATAACCTATACCATGCCCTTTGCCGTAAACGGCTGGGCCAACTGGGTACAGCCCGTGATCGAGCGCATCCCCTGCGAGGGCGGTACGATCACGATCGGCGTATCCGTGCGCTGCAACGGCGGCGGTTGGGGCACGGTGGATGATTTCCTGCTCAATCCGGCAGAGGACGCAAACTAGCCGTTAAATACAGACCCGGGACGAAGTAACCGCCCCTCGGCCCGTCGCGAAATCAGGCGCTGCCGCCCGCAGGCACGCGGACTTTCAGCAGGCAAAGAGGCCCATGGTGCAACAAGCAGCATGGGCCTCTTGCTTCATAGATTTGGGTGATATCAGAGCAGCGCAGCCTTTCATCATAGTACGGCGGCGCCGCGCAAAGCCCTCATTCGATCAGGATGATCTTCCCGAGATCCGGCGTGTGCGGTTTGCCGACGGTGTTGGCGTAGCCAAGCAATACGGCACAGCCAAGCCTGTATCCCGCGGGGAAGCGCAGCCGTTCGGCAAACTCCGCCGCCCGGCGGCCGCTTGCAAACGCCAGGGAGACAAAACCGCATATGACGCTGGCGAGGCCGAGCGACGCCGCCGCGAGCGTGATGTTTTGACAGAGGATGCCGCAGTCGATCTCTACGAGATTACCCTGCGCCGCGTCGACCGGCACGACAATCATGCACGGCGCGCCGTAGAACAGCCGTCCGCCGCGATCCATGATGCGGTTGTAGAGAAACCGATCCTCCAGCGCGGTGATGTAGGACATCCCCTCCTGCTCCATATCCCGCATCAGTTCCCTGTCCTTGACGACAACCACGCGCCAGGCCTGGCGGTTCATCCCGCTCGGCGCCTGCACCGCCGCTTCGGCAATCAGGCGCAGTGCTTCGTCCGAAGGCATCTGCTCCCGATAATCGCGGCAGGAGTAACGGCTCGCAATTGTCCGCAGCGTTTCGTTCATCTCAACGCACCCCCTTTTCTTCATCGATAACCCGATAGTAGTATACATGATATGACCATCAGAATGCTCCTGCATAATCCGCGGGATTACAAAAATGTACATCGCCTTTTCCCCAAAGCAGCGGGCGCCGACTTTTTGCAACTCTAATACGGCGTCGCCGCGATTAATCGCGGCTTTGGCAAAATTCGTCCCGGTATCGAAATCGCGCGCCTTACTCTTTCCGGCGGTTCCGCAACGACAGCCGCATCCGCATTAAAGGATCGAAACCGGCAGTCCCGACGCTGCCCGGCAGATGTCGCCCTCGACGTGCGTGACCGGTAAAAATCGGCTCACGACAATGCCCAAAGCCGCGCCCGTTACAAGGCCGCGATACGTCCTTTGGTTCTGTTTGTTTCCAAACGCTCGCATACTTCCGCCGCCCCCGCGCAAACTTAAAAGCGAGGTGAGTATATGAAAAATCTTGTCGACGGCCCCGAAATACCCTTGGGACTTGGAATGGCGCTTGCGCAGGACATCCACGCGATGAATCGCTTCGCGTCTATGTCGCGCGCCGAACAGCAGGCGCTTATTTCGCGCACGCACGCCATTCAGTCCAAGGAGGAGATGCAGGCGCTTGTGCAGGAGTTGACGCGCTGAGCCACTCCCCCGCGGGCACATGATGCCGGGCTGAACAGACGTATTTGACATGAACCATTGATCATGCAAAGCAGTTCGGGCGTCAGAAGCAGGCATTGCAAAACTTACCTGCTTCATGCGTGCATATGCGTTTCATGAATTGAGTTTAAAACATGCTTGCATCGCTCTTGGACATGCGTTTGTCGGGCGCTGCATCAAATTACCGCCGCTTCTCGCACAGCGCTCACAATCTGCCGGATCAGGTACAAAGCGTTCGAGCTGCCCCTCAAAGCCGCCCCCTTCAACAAGGCTGCAGCGGCTGCTCTTCTTTATCAATCAAAAAATAAACCCGGCCGACAAAGGTTTTCCGTTTATAACATCCCATCAAAGAGTTAATTGATGTATAATAAGTACGCAGCCAAAACCTACCCTTGGGTTATTGCGTTTTACGCATGGCGAATCATGATGATGAGGTGACTGCATTGGTTAAGCAGCGTGAATCAGCCGAGATTGTAAAGAACAGGGTTTTAAGGGTCGCTACCGAGCTTTTCGCGCAATACGGCGTCGACGGTGTCGGCATTCGCAGAATCGCGGCGGAAGCCGGGATCAATCATGCGCTGATCATACGTTATTTCGGAAGCAAGGACAATTTGGTGAGCGAAATCCTGCAACGGGAGATTTCGAAGCTGACCACCTCTTATCCCATTAAGCATGCCGACAACCCGGCTCAGACGCTGGCGAACCTACGGAGCATACTGCTGTATACGCTGGCCGCCGATCGGGATACGATGAAGCTGATCGTCCGCTTCGGGCTGGATGGACTGCCGCAGGAGGCCTACCTTAACGGAGCAAACGATAGGGCCGCGAATGTGATCGCGAGGTGGATCGCCTCACAGCAGGCAAAGCGGAACGATCCAAGTCTGCCGGACGCAAGGTTCGTATCCCTGGTTGTCGTTGGCGCCCTGTTTTCTTCGGTTTCCATCGGCCCCTGGCTGCTCTCCTCCGTAGGTTTGCCGCGGGAGGAATTCGCGGAGCGCATTGCGGATATCGTCGATGTTGCGATATGGATGATCGCAAGAGCCATCGGCCTTCCGCCCGAAGCTTGCGCTGCGGCCGTAGCGGAACCGCTCGCTTTCGCTCCCGCCGAGGCGCAGCCGGAAGGGGAAACCGCGTTCGCTGCGACCGAGCCCCGTATGTCAGCCCAAGTATCGTTCTCCCTGACGGTTCCTCCGTATCCACGC
>CAYMSL010000042.1:0-9389 GCA_964393095.1 uncultured Oscillospiraceae bacterium
TAATCATCCGGTCCGGCGTCGATGCGCCCGCAACAATACCTATTATATCATTGGACTGCAAATTATCAAGAAAAAGTTTATCAATCGACGTAACGTTTGTAGTATCGTCGCAACGCGCCCTGCAAAGTTCAAAGAGCTTTTGCGTATTGGCGCTTTCGCGCGAGCCGAGCACGAGCATACGGGTGCTTTGCGCGGCGATGCGCTCCGCCTCGCTTTGCCGTGCGCGCGTTGTATCGCAGATCGTGTCATATACGCTTAAATCGCCGCAGCGCAGCAAAAGCGCGCTGCGGATCGCGCAAAATTGCTCCTCCGAAAGCGTGGTTTGGGAAACGAGCGCCGCGCGCGCCGTCAGGGGCACGCTTTGCGCATCCGCCTCGTTCTCGAGCACGACCGCGCCGCCGCCCGCCCAGCCGCAGATGCCAACCACCTCGGGATGCAGTGCCTTGCCGGCGATGAACACGCTTCGCCCATCCTTCGCCGCGCGACGCACGATCCCATGAATGCGTTTGACGAACGGACACGTCGCGTCTACCAGATGCACGCCGCGCGTACGGCATTCCTCGTATACCGCCGGCGGTGCGCCGTGCGCGCGGATAATCAGCGTGTCTCCCTCGTTGAGCGAAGCGATATCCTGCGTCGGGTGTACGCCGCGCGCTTCGAGTTCGGCTACGACCGATTCGTTGTGGATGATCTTTCCGAAGGAGCAGACCTTGCCGCGCTCGGCGGCGCAGCGCTCGGCCATCTCGACCGCGCGGCGCACGCCGAAGCAAAACCCGCTGTTTTTGGCCACCAGAACGCGCACTAGAAGTCACGCTCCATCTCGTTCTTCAAATCCTGCATGCGGTCGCGTATCGCGTCCGTCACCGCGTCGACGCCGCGGCCCGCGTGCGCGTCCGCAATATCCTTGGCGTTCATCGGCTCGCCGACGATCATACGCACGCGCCCGTGCTTTCGCCACTGCGGGTCGGCGTAGAGCGGGATGATCGGCGCGGCGCAGCGCAGCGCGAGGAACGCCGCACCTTTTTCAAAGGCGTCGAGTTCGCCTGTCATCGAGCGCCTGCCCTCGGGGAATATGCCGAAGATATGCCCGTGCTCGAGCACGGACATCGCCTGCTTGAGCGAAAGCATATCCGCCTGTTTGCGATAGACCGGGAACGCCAGCATCGCCTTGAGGAGCAGCCGCTTGAGCGGCGAGGTGAACAGCTCGTACTTGGCCATAAAGTGGATCGGCCGCGGCGCGACAGCCCCAATGCGGATCGGATCGCCGAGAGAAAAGTGGTTGGAGATCAAGATCGCGCATCCGCGAAAGAAGAGATGCGAGAACCCCCGCACCTGCGGCCGGAAGATCAGCCACATAAGCGGAGTGAGCAGATATTTGAGGATTATATAGAGCATGCCCCGCTCCTCTCCGCGATGGCCGCGAGCATGCTCGAAAGCGCCTGCTCAATGGTCAGATCGCTCGTATCGAGCAAAACCGCATCCTCGGTCCGCCGAAGCGGCATGTAGGCGCGCGTGCTGTCGTTGTGGTCGCGCAGCTCGATCTGCGCAAGCACGCTTTCGAGCGTCTCGTCCGTTTCGCCGCGTGCACGCAGTTCGGCAAGGCGGCGCGCCGCACGCACCTCGGGCCGGGCGGTGACGAAAAACTTGTACTTCGTATCCGGCAGCACGTTCGTCGTAATATCGCGCCCATCCATGACGACGTCGTACTCGCGCCCGACCGCGCGCTGCAATTCGGCGAGCTTTTGCCGTACGAACGGGTGCGCGCTCACGGTGGAAGCGCCCATCGAGAGGGGCGGCGTGCGCAGTTCCCCGGTGACGTCCTCGCCGCAAAGCAGCACGCGCTGCCCGTGCTCGTCATATTTGATGCGGATATCCGCGCCGTCCAAAATGGCCCTGAGTCCCTCCGCGTCGGTCACGTCCACGCCAAGCCGCGCGGCGTAGAGCGCCATCGCGCGGTACATGGCCCCCGTGTCGAGATAGCGAATGCCCATGCGCTCCGCAACGCCCTTGGCCAGCGTGGATTTACCCGCGCCTGCCGGCCCGTCGATCGCGATATTGATGCGCGCGCTGTTGTTCATCATGTTCCCTTCCGTTCCTTGCCGACGCTTTCGCCCGCGAGCGCGCCCGTAGACCAGGCGATCTGGAGGTTATAGCCCCCCGTCGTCGCGTCGACGTCGAGCACCTCGCCCGCAAAGAATAATCCCCTGACGCGACGCGATTCCATCGTCGACGCGTTGACCTCGCCTACGTTCACGCCCCCGCGCGTAACGACCGCCTCGGCAAGCCCCCGCGCCCCGCCGACGCTGAGGGACAGCGCCTTGAGCGTTTCGAGCAGCCGCAGGCGCGCCGCACGGCCGAATTCACCCGCCATGCAATCCTCCGCCGCGCCCGATTGCGCGAGCACGAGCGAAAGCAGCCGCGCGGGCAGCAGGGCGTGCAGCGCGGTTCTGACCTGCTGGCGCACGCCCGCCGTCAAATCGCGCACGAGCCGCGCGTCAAGCTGCTCATGCGAAAGTCCCGGCTTGAGGTCGATTGCAAGGCGCGTGCCCGCCGGGTTCTTAGCGATCACGCCGGATAGCGAAAGCACGAGCGGCCCGCTGACGCCAAAGTGTGTAAAGAGCAGTTCCCCAAGCTCGGAGAAAACGATCCTGCCGTCTTGCCATGCGCTCAAGGTGACGTTTTTCAGCGTCAGCCCCGCAAGCGAACGCGGCCATTCCTCAACGGTATTGAGCGGCACAAGCGAGGGCAGCGGCGGCTCGACGCGATGGCCGAGCGAGCGCGCAAACGCGTAGCCGTCGCCCGTGGAGCCCGTCTGCGGATAACTTGCCCCGCCCGTGGCAAGCACGACCGCGTCGCAGCGCAGCGTTTCTCCATTCGCGGCAACGCCGCAGACCGCGCCGTCCTGCGTAAAGATTTCCTCGACGCGCGCGTTCAGGCGCACGCTTACGCCCGCTTCGCGCACGAGGCGCTCCATGGCGCGCAGCACGTCGCTCGACTTATCCGACGCCGGGAACACGCGCCCGCCGCGCTCTACCTTGAGCGGCACGCCCGCGCGCTCAAGCCGCTCCATCTGCGCTCTGCAGTCGAAGCGCGCGTAGGCGCTGTAGAGAAAGCGCGGATTGTGCAGCACATGTGCAAAAAAAACGTCCCGCTCGGCGGCGTTTGTCACGTTGCAGCGGCCTTTGCCCGTGATATAGAGCTTTTTGCCGAGCTTTTCGTTGCGCTCAAAGAGCGTAACACGGTGCCCGTTTAAGGCGGCGCCGAGCGCGGCCGTCATGCCGGCCGGTCCGCCGCCGACGACGAATACGATCATGCCTTCTCCTCTTTGATCGCTTCGGAGAGGTACACGCCTTCGGCGTGCCAGATGTCCTCGAGCTGAGTCAGGTGCTGGAAGGCCTCCTCCTTGCGCGCATGACCGACCGCCACGATGATGGCGTTGACGAGCGAAAGCGGCGCGACCAGCGAGTCGGCAAACGAGGCCATGTCGCTGCGGGCGCAGAGCGAGTAGTCCGATATGCGCGCCACCGGAGAGGTGGGCATATCGGTCAGCGCGATGAGCGTCGCGCCCTTGGCCTTGGCGTACTTCATCGCGTCGACGGTGCGCGCGCTGTAGCGCGGGAAACTGATGCCAAAGCATACGTCCTGCGCGTTGACGCGCAGCATGCGCTCATGGATATCCTGCACGGCGCCGTTGACAAACATGACGTTGTCGCAGACGTAATCGAGATAATAGGTCAAAAACTGCGCAAGCGCCATCGCGCTGCGAATGCCCAGCACATAGATGCGCCGCGCGTGCAAAATCGCGTTGATCGCACCGTTGAAGCTCTCGTTATCGATCATGTCGATCGTGACGCGGATGTTGTTCATATCGGCGGTGAGCACGGTTTTCAGCACGTTCTGCGGCGGAATGTTCGCCGCAAGGCGAATGCGCTGCACACTCGTGAGGCGGTGGCGGATCAAATCCTGTAGCGCCTCCTGCAAAGCCGGATAGCCGTCGAGCCCGAGCAGATAGGCAAAGCGCACCACGGTCGACTCCGAAACACCCACGCGCGCGCCAAGTTTGGCCGCGGTCAAAAACGCCGCGTCGTCATAGGCGTTGAGGATGTATTCCGCAATCCGCCGCTGGCCCTTCGAGAACGTCGGGTATAGCTTTTCAATCGTCGTAAGCAGTGCGTCCATCGTCGATCCCCCGTCTATTTTCGGCCCGCCCAGTCGAGCGCAGTCTCATCCATCGCGCCCAATCTCGCGTGGTCGGTCAAATCATATGTCAAAGGCGTTACGGTGACGTATCCCTCGCGCGCCCAGCGATCATCAACGTCCATGCCGTCGCAGCAGGAGATGCGGCCGTGCGGCATCCAGTAATATTTGATGCCAAACGGATCCTCGCGCTCGATGTACTTGAGCTCGTATTGCTCGACGCAGGCCGGCGCGAGCCTGACGCCCTTAAGCTCTTCAAACGGCAGTCCCGGCACGTTGATGTTGAGCAGCGCGCCAAAGCGCAGCGGATGATGGAGCACGTATTCGACCGCGCCAAGAGCCACGCGCGCCGCCGTCTCGATATGCTCGCCGCGATAGGAAAGGCACGATACCGCGATGGATTGGTAACCGAGCAGCGCGGCCTCGTGCGCGGCGGCCACGGTGCCGGAATAGAGCACGTCCGTACCAAGGTTCGGGCCCATGTTGACGCCGGAGACAACGATGTCCGGCGTGGGGAAAAGGTTGCCGAGCGCAAGGCGCACGCAATCGACCGGCGTGCCGCTCACGGCATAGGCCGCTACGTCGGGCAAACCCTCGAGCCGCATTTCGCGCGCGCGCAGCGGCGTAAAGATCGTCATCGAGCGGCTCACCGCACTGCGCTCGCTGTCCGGCGCGGAGATATAGACCTCGTGTTCGCGGCAAAACGCCTCGGCCAACGCACGGATGCCGGGCGAGGTGATGCCGTCGTCGTTGCTAAGCAGGATTCTCATGCAGGAACTCCGTCATAATCAATTCATGATATTGTAGCATACCCGCCCCCGGAAAACCAGTCAAATGTAAAATGATGCAGGGAATTTTCCGTTTCCCTGCACAAAAGGCCCCAATCTTCCCGGTTGTGTATGCTACGTTAAGAGCGGCAGAAACAGCCGGTAGGCCAAAAACGCCATCCCGTAGGCAATCAGCATCTGGTAGACAATCATCAGGAGCGTCAGCCGGCGCGAACCGAGCTCGCGGCGCATCGTGGCCACCGCCGCCACGCACGGCACGTAGAGCAGCACAAACACAAGAAACGCAAACGCCGAAGCGGGCGTAAACAGCGTGGCCACGCTCCCGCCGCCAAGCAGCAGCGTCATAGCCGAAACCACCGCTTCCTTTGCGACGAGCCCCGTAAGCAGCGCCACGCCCGCCTGCCAGCTGCCAAAGCCGAGCGGGCGGAACACGGGCGCAAGCAATGTGCCAAAGCGGCCGAGCATGCTGCTTTGCGCGTCCGCGCTCATATGAAGCGTCCAGTCGAAGCGCGAGAAAAACCAGAGGACAACGCTCATAAGGCAGATGACCGTGCCGGCGCGCTCCAGGAAGTGCGATACCCGCTCGCCCACGTGCAGAAGCGTATTCTTCATCGCGGGCAGGCGATACGGCGGCAGTTCCATCAAAAACGGCGCGCGTTCACCGCGATAGAGCGTCTTTCTTAAAAGAAGACCGGTCAGCGCCCCGCAGAGCAGGCCGAAGAGATACAGCCCAATGAGCACAAGCGCCCGCGCACGTGGGAAAAACGCCGCAACGATCATGCCGTAGACGGGCAGCTTGGCCGAACAGCTCGCAAAAGGCAATAGCAGTAGCGTCATGCGCCGCGCGTCGTCGCTTTCGCTTGTGCGCGCGCACATCGCGGCGGGCACCGTGCAGCCAAAGCCCATCAGGATCGGGATCACCGACCGGCCCGAAAGCCCGAAGCGGCGGAGCAGCCGATCCGCAAGAAACGCCGTGCGCGAAAGATACCCGCTGTCCTCAAGCAGTGAGAGGAAGAAAAACAGCAGCGCGATCTGCGGCAGAAACGCCGCCACGCCGCCGACGCCCGATAGCACGCCGTCGCACACAAGCCCGATCAGCCACTTAGAGACGCCCAAGCGCGTCAGCAGCGCCCCGGCCGCCGCGATGATGAGCTGTACAAGCTGTTCCGCGCCGTTTGCCAGCCACGCGCCGACGGTATCAAACGTGAGCGTAAAGATCAGCGCCATCACGAGCGCGAAGATCGGCACGCCGAGGTAGCGATGGGTCAGGATCGCGTCGATGCGGTCGGTTCTGTTGCGCTGTTTCGCGCTTTTATAGCGCACACACGCGCGGCAGACCCGTGCGATCAGCTCATAGCGCGCGTTGGCGATCTTGATCGGGTCGGCGACCTTCTCGCAGGGGCAGCGCGGCTCCGGCGGCTCGCGCATCGCCCGCTCAAGCGCGGCAAAAAGGCCGTCGATCCCCTGCCCCGTGCGCGCGCTGATGAGCACCACCGGCACGCAGAGCAGTTCCGAAAGCCGCGCCGTGTCGATGGTAAGCCCGTTTCGCGCGAGCTCATCGGCCATGTTGAGCGCAATCACGGTCGGCACGCCGCGCTCGAGCACCTGAATGCTCAGGTAAAGGTTTCGCTCGAGGTTTGTCGCGTCTACGACGTTAAGCACCGCGTCCGGCCGCTCCTGCTCGAGAAAATCGCGGGAGATGCGCTCCTCCTGCGAAAATGTGCCGAGCGAGTAGATGCCCGGCAGGTCGCAGATCTGCCACTCCCGGCCGTTTCGCCGCAGGCGGCGGAGCTTTTGCTCTACGGTTACGCCGGGACGGTTGCCCACGTACTCCCGCGCGCCGGTCAAGGCGTTAAAAAGCGTGGTCTTGCCCGCGTTGGGATTGCCCATAAGCGCGATCTTGAAAGGTGCACCCTGCGGCCGCGGGCGCTGCCGGGCGCGGCGGCAAGCCATGCAGGCATACGCTTCGCTTGCGCGGCTTCGGTATTCGGCCGCCTGCCGCTGACTCATCAGCACGACGCGCCGCGCGTCGCTGCCGCGCAGTGTCAGGGCGCTGCCGCGCACGCTGGCTTCGATGGGATCGCCCATCGGCGCAACCTTCTTGAGCGTAACCGGCGCCCCGCGGGTCACCCCAAGCTCCGCGAGCCGCACGAGCGTACGATCCTCGCCTTCGAGATAATCGACAATGCCGCTTTCTCCACTCTTTAGCTCGCTTAACCGCCTCGCCACGCCTGTCCTCCCCGCTTTTGTACAGGCTATGTACAAGCATATCGAATAAGACCCGCCCGCCGCAGCGCCTTTTCACGCGCGGACACACCTTTGCTTTGCAACGCGGGAAGTTTCTATCTATAATAAATCCAATGACGGCGGGCGCCTTAAAGCGTCGCGTTACAAGGAGGCGGATTGTCGATGCGATATTTTGTGGTAGACGCGTTTGCCGACGCGCTGTTTCAGGGGAATCCGGCGGGCGTGTGCCTTTTGGACAGGCCGCTTGAGCCGGACGCCATGCAGAGGATCGCGGCCGAAAACAACCTTGCGGAGACCGCGTTTGTCGCGCCAAACGGAGCCGATTTCGACCTGCGCTGGTTTACGCCGAAGGTCGAGATCGACCTGTGCGGGCATGCTACGCTGGCTAGCGCATACGTCGTCTCCCGATTCGTTCATCCCGGCCTGGCAACCATGCGCTTCCACACGCAAAGCGGGCTGTTGAGCGTGACGAAGCGAGACGGACTGCTCGAAATGGACTTCCCCGCAAGGCCGCCCGTCGGCGCGGAGATAACGCCGCTCATGCGCCGCGCCGCCGGATGCGCCGTGCTGGAGGCGCACCGCTCGCGCGACCTGCTGCTTCTCTTGGAAGATGAGGAAACGGTGCGAAATCTGCAGCCCGACATGGAGGCGATACGGCAAATCCCCGATTGTCCCGCCGTGATCGTTACGGCAAAGGGAAACGAGGCCGACTTCGTCTCGCGCTTCTTTGCGCCCAAACTAGGGGTTCCGGAGGATCCGGTCACCGGCTCGGCCCACTCCACACTGATCCCGTTTTGGGCAGGGCGGCTGGGTAAAGCGCGCATGTTGGCCAGGCAGCTTTCCGAGCGCGGCGGCTCACTTACGTGCGAGCATTGCGGCAACCGCGTTAAAATTGCCGGAAAGGCCGTGCTGTACCTCTCCGGCGAAATCTTCGTTTGACAGGTTTTCACGCAGCCGATCGTACGTACGGGATGACATCGCTTTGCGGGTTTATGCGTCTTATACCCGATGCGCCGCTTCCATCGCGGGATGCGCGCGGCGCGCGAGGTAAAAATACGTTTGTAAGCGCACGGTCAAAGCGCGTCACTCAGCCGGGCGCGCTTAGCCGAGCGGCAGATTCAGATCCGTGAGCGTGTCGATGCGGAACCCGTCCACGCCCTCGACAAAGCCGCCTTTGAGAATCAGAAGTATCGTCGCCGCCTGTACGATCAGCACCGCGAGCAAGGCCAGCAGCGCCGTGCCGTGCGGAAAGCGCCCGTACCCGCGAAAGCCGCGATACAGGAGGCGGTTGAGCAGAATCGTGAGAATCACGGGCGAAAACACAAGCAGCAGTTGGAACGCCGCTTCGGCGATCACCTTCGCGTCCCCGCTCTGCAGGGCAGCCCAATCGTACTCGAGCGCCGTGCCGAGCATATAGAGCGCGTAGACGGCGAGTAAGACGTTGAGCAGGATCATCACAAGAAAATACGCGACGACGCGCCCGCCGCCGTGGCGGCGACGCTCGTCTCCCCCCGGTCCTCCGGGACCGCCGTGGCCATGTCTTTTCATATAGCCGTCCTCATTCCTCTCTCGCGTAAAATGTGTTTCGGCGGACGTACCCGTCTTCTATTCGGTTTCAGCCGTCTCAAAGCGGTCCGCCAGCACCTTGGTGGTGAGGTAGGCGGAGATCGCGTCGATGGCCATGCGGTTCTTGCCGCCGCGCATCACCGCGAAGTCCGCGTCGTTGATGTAGCCCTTGATGTAGGTCTCGTAGGCGGGTTTGACGGTTTCGAGGTACTGCTCGGCGATGTTGTCGATCGTGCGGGCGCGCACCTTGATGTCGCGCCGAATGCGCCTAAGCAAGCAGACGTCCACATCCACATGCAGGTAGACCTTGAGCGCCATCAGCTCGCAAAGACGCTTGTCGTAAAACATGTGAATGCCCTCGAGGAGTAACACCTCGGGCGGGCTGATCCATACATCCGTCGAGTCGGCGCGCAGATAACTGCCGTAGTCGTAGCCCTTCGCCGGGATCGGCTCACCGCGCGAGAGTGCCTGTACGTCGGCGAAAAGCTCGTCGAAATCGAAGATCGACGGCTCGTCGTAGTTCAGCTTAATGCGCTGCTCAAAGGGCATGTCGGGAAAGTCGCGATAGTAACAGTCCTGCCCGATCGTGAC
>CAYMSL010000042.1:9399-13872 GCA_964393095.1 uncultured Oscillospiraceae bacterium
GTCCTGGATGCGCCGCGCCAGCGTGCTCTTGCCGCTCCCGCTCGCGCCGCAGATGCCGACGATAACCATGCGCTTCTCCTCCGATTGGATGCGGCGCATCCCCCGATGCGCGCGCCATTCGCCGGAATTCGACTTTTTGTTAGTTTACCATCTTTATGCGCGTAAGGCAACGCGTAGAAAAGCGGCGCGGAAAACTCCGCGCCGCATGAACGTTTACCCGGATGGTTACTTAACTTCGCAAACCGCGCCGACTTCCTTGAACGCCGCGACGATCTTCTCGGCCTCGTCCTTGTTGACGCCTTCCTTTACCTTGGCGGGCGCGCCGTCGACGACGTCCTTTGCTTCCTTGAGGCCCAGGCCGGTGAGCTCGCGCACGACCTTGATGACCTTGATCTTCTCGGGGCCGACTTCCTTGAGCACAACGTCGAACTCGGTCTTCTCCTCGACCTCTTCGGCGGGGCCGGCGGCGGGACCCGCGGCGGCCACGGCGGCCACGGCGGCGGATACGCCGAACTCTTCCTCGAGCGCCTTAACGGTTTCAAACAGTTCCAAAACGGACATCGCCTTGATATCGGCGATCAGTTTTTCCTTATCCATAACAATCCTCCACTCAATCTTTCTTTGCGGAAGCCCGCAATGTTTTTTGTTGGGTTCACCCGCGGGTTATTCCGCTTGCGCCTCCGGCCCGGCCTGCTGCTTGGCGATCTGGTCGAGCACCGTCACGAACTTGGAAATCGGCGACATCATCGAACCGAGCAGACGCGCGATAAGCACCTCGCGGCTCGGCATGTCGGCGATGGCGTCGATCTGCTTTGCGTCATACACGCCGCCTTCGACGATTCCGCCCTTGATCTCGCACTTCTTGGCCTTCTTGACGAAAGCCTTGAGGATACGCGCGGGGGCCGCGATGTCGTCGTAGCCGAACGCGAATGCGCTCGGGCCCTTGAGCATCTGCTCAAACTCGCCCGTGACGCCCGCCGCTTCGCAGGCGCGTGTTACGATGTGGTTTTTGATGACCGCATACTCCACGCCGGCCTTGCGCATCTCCGCGCGCAGCTCCGTATCCTCCGAAACCGTGATGCCACGGTAGTCGAAAAGCACGATGCTCTGCGCCTTTTTGACCTTGTCCTGCACGAGGCTGACCTGTTCGGCTTTACGCTCGATGTTCTGAACGTTTGCCATGTGTGTTTCACCTCCTTGATCCGAAAAAAATCCTCCCGCCGGCAAGACGGGAGGATGCATACAAACAAAGCCTGCACGCGTCACCTCGGCAGGACTTACGCGGTTTCCCGCTGCCGACTGTCTTGGGCGTTCGTTACCGTAGACGACTATAGCACGATCATAGCGGCTTGTCAACGGTTTTGTGTTTTGCCGCGTAACATGTCGCGTTGCCGTTTGAGAAAGCGCGATACCCGTTTGTGAAACGCTGTGTTATACTGGTAACGATTCGACTTGGCGGATCAAAACAGACTACGGGGTACGGCATGCGCTTTTTTCTTCTCTCGCTCTTTGGCATCGACGCAGCCTTGCAGCTATACGCGTGCTTCCCGCCGGAAAAGCAGCGGCTCCGGCGTGTAACGAAGCTTCTCCTCATGCCGCTGTTAATGCTCTGCTACCTTCTTTATGCGCGGCGCTTCCAAACCACGGCGCTGCTTGCGATGCTGTGCTGCCTGCTTGGCGACCTGTTCCTGCTCTTTCGCACGAAAACGCGTCTCTTTGGCGCGGGGCTTGCCGCCTTTGCCATGGGGCATGCGCTCTATATCTTCACGTTTTTCGACCTGATGCCAGCTTTCCCGCGCGCGGCAACGCTTGTGCCGCTCTGCCTCGTCTGCGCGCTCGCCGCGGCGGTGTTTGCGCGTTATCTGCGCGGCGGCGAATTGCCCGATTCGTTCGTGGCGCCGGGTCTAATATACGGATTTCTCGTATGCCTCACGGCGGGCAGCGCGTTTGTCTATGCCCGCGGCGGCGCGCATACCGGCTATCTTGCCGCGCTTGGCGGCTGCCTGTTTGTCGCCTCCGACGCCGCGCTCGCCGTCGATCGCTTCCGGCGGCCGCTTCCCTACCGCTCCGTTATCGTGATGGGCACCTATATCATTGCGCAGACGATGCTCTTTGCGTCGCTCGCGCTTGCCTAAGGAGGGTCAATATGGAGACCATCTTACTCATCGTATCGCTTTGCGTGTTCGTTTTTGCCATGCTTGCGCTCATCGCGATCGTCATCCGCCTGCAGACGCTTCGAAACGAACTGCTTGAGACGGTCACGCGCTCGCAGGCGGAGCTGCGCCGCGAAGTCGGCGACAGCGTGCAGTCCGCCGTCGCCACGCTCGGACGCATGCTGCTCGAACAGCAGCGCACCTCCGATCTCCAATCCGAAACACGCTTCAAAACCTTTGAATACACAAACGAGCAAAAGCTTGAAGCCATCCGCCAGACCATCGAGCGCCGGCTTTTCCAGTTGCAGACCGACAACAACCAGCGGCTCGACGAAATGCGTACGCTCGTTGACGAAAAGCTCCAGCAGACGCTTGAAACGAAGGTCGCGCAGTCCTTCCGCCTCGTCAATGAGCGCCTCGAGCAGGTCTATAAGGGCCTTGGCGAGATGCAGACGCTCGCAGCCGGCGTCGGCGACCTGAAAAAGGTGCTCGCAAACGTCAAGACCCGCGGCATACTCGGCGAGATACAGCTTGGCGCGATACTCGAAGAAATCCTCGCCCCCAGCCAGTACGAGACGAACGTCGCCACAAAGCCCGGCAGCGCCGATCGCGTGGAATACGCCATCAAGCTCCCGACCGACGACGGCGAGCCCGTGCTGCTGCCGATCGACTCCAAGTTTCCCGCCGATCTCTACGCGCATCTGCAGGATGCCTACGAGTCCGGCTCGCCGGAGGCCGTCACCGCCGCCGCCGCCGCGCTCGTGCAGCGCATCAAGCAGGAGGCCGGGAAGATTCGCAATAAATACGTCGATCCGCCGAACACGACGGAGTTCGCCATCCTCTTTCTGCCGTTCGAGGGTCTTTACGCCGAGGTCGTCAACCGCGGACTCGTCGAGGAATTGCAGCGCAACTATCGCGTCAACATCGCGGGCCCTTCTACGATGGCCGCCTTGCTCAATAGCTTGCAGATGGGCTTTCGCGCGTTCGCAATCCAGAAGCGCAGCAGCGAGGTCTGGCGCGTGCTCGGCGCGGTCAAGACGGAGTTCCTCAAGTTCGGCGACGTGCTCGCAAGCTCCCGCCAGCGCCTGCGCAAAGTTGACGAGGAGCTTGAACAGCTCATCGGTACGCGTACAAACGCCATCTCGCGTAAGCTTCGCGCCGTTGAGCAGCTTGACGAGCGCGCGAGCGAACTGTTGCTCGACACGGCCGACGCCGCGGCGATCGCGGCGGACGAACCCGCGCCGGAGCAATAGCGGCGCAGATGCTGCGGCGGCAAGGTTTCCGGCCAAACGCGCAGGGCAACCCCCTCGCCTTTTGTATCTGATCAACACAGGAGCCGGCCCGTACGGGCCGGCTCCTGCCTGTCATACAAGTCCCAAAGCGGCGCTTCATGCGGGCGCTTTCCGCGTCAGCGATCCGTTTCGTCCCCGTTCGGCCGGCCGTCCTCCGGCGCGTACGGGCGCTCCGGTGCGATATGGCCCCTGCCATGTCCGCGCATCGGCCCGTGCCGGTGCATGCCGCCGCGGCCAAATTCACCATGCGGCCCGGGCGGCGGAGGCATCGGCCTGCCGCAGCGCTCGGGATCCCAGTCCTCCCGCTCCGGCATCGTCTTCTCCAGCGCGGCGAACCGTTCTTCCAGACCGTCCGCTATGCGCAAGAGATAGCCGTTCAGCCGCTCGCGCTCTTCTTGATTGAGACAGGAAAAGATATCTTCCTCGCGCGCCGCGCTCCCGTCGTCCGTCGCCGCCGCGCCCTCCGCCGTCAGATGGATATTCGCCGTGCGGCGATCCTCCTCGGACGGCGTGCGCGTGATGTAGCCGTTTTTCTCAAGCTTGCCAAGCAGCTCTCCAAGCGACTGGCTGCGCATATCCAAAAGATAGCCAAGCTCCTTTTGGCTGATCTGCGGCTTCATCCGCAAGATCGACAGCACGCGCCCCTGTCCGCGATACGGGCTGCCAAACGGGCCGCGAAAACGCTGGCCCATCATCTGATGGCGATGCATCAGGCCGCACACGCGCGCAAAGCGCTCCATCAGTTCATAATCGTTTGTCATAGTGATTCCTCCAACATAATATAAGGTACCTTCTTTTCTTATTATGCAGGTACCTTTCTATTATGTCAAGCTTTTTTTAATTTTGCTTGTCTTGGTCGAACGGGGTTGACCGCGGCTTATGATCCGCTGCGCCGATCGGGGTAAGAAAAGCGTTTCAGCGCGCGATGCTTTGCATGCGCGCGAAGACCTTTTGGATCGTGTTGACGTTGCGGCTCGTAAAGCGACCCTTCCAGAGCCGGCGGCCAAGCGCCTTGGAAAAGCCGGCGT
>CAYMSL010000043.1:0-13509 GCA_964393095.1 uncultured Oscillospiraceae bacterium
TGCCCCCTTCTACAAAGCCTTATCCGACCGGTTTGGACGAAAGATTTTTTTGTACATCAACACGATAGGCATGGGCGCAGGTCTCTTTATCTGCTGTCTTTCCACTACGCTGCCTATGTTTATTGTCGGCATGGCTATTTCCATGTTCTTTATCTCTCACGATATGCAGGTCGTGTATATTATGGAAGTTGCGCCCCCGAAGTGGCGGGCAACCTTGTATTCGGTTATCAAATGCATTGCTTCCGTCGGCATTATACTGATTCCCGTGCTGCGGGCAATTACGATGGGTGAAGATGGCAGCATGTGGCGTACTATCTTCATTTTCCCTGCTGCTTTAGGCGTTATCGTGGGTCTTGCCGCCATGATTACCGCACCGGAATCACCACAATTTTTGAAGGATCGAATCGAATAACTCCCGAAGAGCGTTTGGAAGCGGAGTTGAAAAATAAAGAAGTCAAGAATGCTCAAAAAGGTGGAATCATCCGTGCTTTCAAATTTATGTTTCGCCATAAACAACTGCGTTGGCTTGCAATTGTAAATATCGTTTTCTTTCTCAGTGTCGCGGCGATTCGCTATTACGAGCCTATTATGTCTACCGGTGGCATGTCCACCTCCGACATCACCAGAGCCTTGTTTGTTTTCCCGTTTTTCAACGCAGGCCTTACACTCATAAACGGTTTTTTGTGCGATCGGTTTGGCCGGAAGGCTACCTCCATTATAATGAGCGGTCTTTGCCTTGCGGGTTTTGTTTTGTTCGTCCTGGGCATTGGCCGTGGTTGGGCGCCATACCTCATAGGCGCTTTGTATGGATTGTACATTGGTGGTTTCAATGCTGCCGGCGACGTCATGGGCGGCATCATGTGCGGCGAATCGGCGCCTACGCATCTGCGTGCATCCGTAATAGCCGCCCAAACCTTAATCCTAATGATTTCATATCTTGTTTCTAATATTGTACTGATTATTGCGCTGCCGTTTGTTAAGAACATTGGCATGCTATGCCTGTGTATTGCCGCTCCTAGTATACTATTGGGTCTTGTTATCTTTGCTCTAAGAGTGAAGGATACCAAAGGACTGGATTTAAGTACCGTAACAGGAACGGAGTGGGACTAACCTTATCGTTGGAGATGGCATATGGAAGATAGAAATAAAACTGTTATCGTGCCAAAGCCCTCCGCTATACACTGGAGGGATGGGTTTTTTGACATCTCTGAAAACGGTTTTTTGGTGTTCTGGCCCGATTCGTGGACATCCTTGCATATTGCCATGGAAATGCTCAAGAGGCCATACAGAGATCTGAAAAAGGAGCGGGAAGCGGATTTTATTGTCGTGCATCATGCAACGTTAGCAGAAGAAGGGTATGTTCTGCAAATAACGCCTGAAAAAATCACGGTTGAAGCTGCTACACAAAGAGGCGCTTTTTATGCGGCTATGACATTTTTGCAGCTGGTGAAGCAATACCCGGACAAAGTACCTTGCTGCGTCATAGAGGATCAGCCGGCAATGCCTTTACGCGGTGTACTTTTGGATATCAGCCGGGGCAAGATACCCAAGCTGGATACCATTATGATAATTGTAGATCGCATGGTGCTTTTGAAGCTGAATCATTTGCAGCTATACATAGAAGGCTTTTCCTTTGCGTACCCGTCTTTTCGTGAGTACTGGGCAAATAAGACGCCCGTTACTCCGGAAGAAATCACCCGGCTGGATGAATATTGCTCATCAAGGTTTGTTGATTTGGTACCCTGTCAGAATACCTTGGGACATATGGGCCCATGGCTGGAGCGGGACGCTTTTCGGCATCTGGCCGAGCGGGAATCCGGATCAGCGCCGGCAGGGTTTCGCATACCGCCCATGACGCTAAACCCAAGGGACCCCGGAAGTGTCCGCATGGTGGAGCAAATCACCGACGATCTGCTGCCCTGTTATTCTTCAAAGTATTACAACCTATGCCTTGATGAGCCGTTTGGACTGGGAAAAGGGAAAACCAAGACCTCCGCAAAACAGGGCGGTGTGGGGAAATTGTATTTCAATTACACGTTAGAAATGCACAGGATCGCACAGAAGCACGGTAAAAAAATGATGATGTGGGGTGATATGCTTGCAAAACACCCCGAGCTTTTGCCCTTGTTGCCGAAGGATATTACCGTTTTGGAATGGGGTTATGAGGCGGAGCATCCTTTTGAGGAACGTGCCCGGCTTTTGCAGCTTGCCGGTTTGGATTATTGCTTATGTACGGGAACAAACAGCTGGAGCTCTTATCTCGGGCTGACCGATAACATGCTGGGGAATGCGGCCGCAGCCGTGCAGGCAGCTTGCCGGTATGGGGCCAAAGGAATGATTGTGACCGATTGGGGCGATGGCGGGCACCAGCAATACTTTTTTGCAAGCTATCCCGGCATTGTCTGTTTGGCGGCGGCAGCCTGGTCACACGACATACCTTCAGAAGCTGCTCTTGCGGCTTGGCTTGATTTATTCATCTTTGAAGATGAAGCAAAGGTAATGGGCCGGCTTACACTGGATGCCGGGCGTTATTGCCGGTACGAAGAGTTTCGCATGCCCTGCCGCACAATCGTTTCCTTCCTCCTGCTCGGGAGTTTGCGTGGGAATATTCGGCTAAAGATCATGTTATATCTGTTCATGAACCTTTTTTTGAAGAAATTTGTCCCGCAAGCTGTGTTTGTTACCTATCAACAAGAATATAAACACCGTAAACAATTTGCCAGCAAACCATTGTTGGATTATCTTGACCATTTGGAAGCAAGACTTGCCGGTCACAATATGCAGTGTGCCGATGCAAGACTTTTAGAGGCCGAATGGAAAAATACCCTTGTTTTGATCCGGCTTTTGCAGAATGTCCGATATATGATGGCCGAAGGCAGGAAAATTTCGGAAGCGAAACAGGAAGAAACTTTGTCCGAAATAAACACATTGGTGTGCGGGTACACCGAAACCCACAACTATGTGTGGAACAAACGAAACAAAAGCGGGGGTTATCAACGTAGTATTGATCCGGTGCAAAAAATATCAAAAGAGGTATTCAGGTCCCGGACAATAAAGAGAGAAGCTCAATAAACAGGAAAAGAATCAGCGCAACGAAAACAAGATTTTTACCGCATTGTCAATGATAAGCAAGAGCAAATGGCTGCCAAATGGCTGTCATTTGCTTTCGATTATCGGTGTAAGAAGCGCACGTGTTGACGCAGCGTCGGGTTTGCCACTATAATCAAATCAGAGTACATTTGAGCCTTGGCGGGCGGCCGCCCGCCCCTTAAACTCCGGTTCCCGCCGTTATCCGGAATTCCTATTTTCCTAACATTGCCCCCGATCTGTAAAACGGGCGGCACAACAGCGTCCAGGTCTATTACGAGCTTTTTTCGCACGATTACCCAAACATCCGCTACCCGACCGCCGTCTGCGGGCATATCGATCCAAGCCTGCCAAAATACGGCATGCCGGTGTACGCAGCCTACGCCCTTGTTATTACAGCACGGCGTCCTCTCCCGACGGCTGCCCGCTCAAAGGCCGGTGAGCCGTCATCGGGGAATACGGCACGACGCTGATGACCCGGGCATCGATCCATTCACGTTAATCGGCAACGGCTTTCCCCGCAGCGAGATCTCGATGAAAGGCGCCGTGGGTCCAGGCCTCGCCGAAGTTTCCTATGACGGCGGCGATCCCGAGCCGCTGCAAGTACAGTAACTGCGCCATCGCGGAGGGCGTCCCCGCCGATCTGTGTATCCTGCGTACCTCGGCCCGCGCACAACGGCGTCGGCAGTCACATCGAGGGATCATGACCAAGCTATGGTCCCCCACCCTTTCTGGAACGCCGCGAAAGGAGAACTTTATGCGGAAGAGACGTATTCTGGCCGCCGTTTGCGCGCTGCTGATCATGCTCCCAACTGGCACGGCGCGCACGCACGCCGAGCAATCGCAAAATGCCTGGTGGGAGAGCGATATCTGGGGGACCGAACAGCTCGTCAGACTAGGCGCCCAGATTCCAGCCTATAACACGGCCTTACAGCGATACGAGATCGCCACCCCGGAGCAGCTGCTCTACCTAAGCGGCGTCTGGAAGCCGGAGGACGTTAACGGCGACGGTGCGCCCGACGCACCCTGCGACGGCGTGTATGTGCTGACAGCCGACCTTGACATGGCGCCGCTGATGGGCCGCATTGGCGACGCGCTGAGCCGCCTGGCCGGCAAGGCAACCGACGGCTATATGCCGCCGATCGCCGCGAGTACCGACGAAGCCCGCGAGGGCGGCGTGAACTGTGCCTTCTTCGGCACGTTCGACGGAAACGGACACGTGATCTCGAACCTGCGCATCGAGCGCATGCACGATAAGTACGCGGGCCTGTTCGGCAACGTCGGCCACGACTTTGGCGAGGGCTTCGTCAAAAACCTCGCGCTCATCAACATCTCAATCAAGTGTCTCGCCTCCGCCGGTCTGCTCGTCGGCGGCCTCTACGGCGACGTGGACAACTGCGTCGTCATCGGAACGCTGGACTGCGCGGAAAAGACCGCGGGGGGACTTGCCGGCAAGATCAAAAAGAACGACAACGGATACCTTGGCACCGTGCGCAACTGCTTTGTCTACGCCGACATCCTCGTGCGCGGCGAAGGCGGAGAAAACGGCGCGGCGGGCGGCATCACGAGCGCGCAGTCCGACGGCGGCCGCGTCTACAACTGCTACGTCGGCGGCAGCATCACGGTGCTCGGCGAAAAGGCCGAGAACGTCGGCGGCATCACGGGCAACCTTAAGGCCGGGCAGGCGCTCGGGAACTGCGTGATGCTGCTTAGCGGCATAGACGTCGCGGACGGCAAATCCGTCGGCCTGCTCTGCGGCGGTTACAGCGGCGAGACGGGTTCGCATCTTGTCAACAACTACGTCTGGAACGGCACGCGCCTTGCCGGTCATGTGACGAGCGACCATCCGAACACCGCGGCCTACGCGGACGCCGACGCCGCGTCGATCCTGTCGAAGTCATTCTACACCGACCGGCTCGGCTGGGATTTCGGCGTGCTTTGGACCTGGGTCGGCGCGGACGACGCGGGCTACCCGATGCTTGGGCAGTTTACCGGCTCGGGCGGCGCGTTCACGACGCTGATGGAGCGGATTTCGGACGACCTTGTGATCGAAGAGCCCGTGCTGCGCCCGTCGGAGCCGATGACGAACGTGGGATACGAGGGCGACGCGGTCACGCTGGCCTGCACGCTCACGCTGCCCGACAGCGTATCGGCCGGCGATGTATCGCTGTGCTACGGTCCGGAGAAGGACGGCGCCGCGTTCACCCGCTCGGTTCCAATGGCGGACGGCGGAGGCGGCGCGTTCACGGCGCAGTTCCCCGAGGCGGCAGCGGGCGTTTGGTACTACTATTTTGGAGCCTCCGTAGACGGCAAAACGATCACGTTTCCGAACGAGTTGTCGGAGTGTTTGCGTCTCGAACTCATCTCGGCCGCAGCAAAGTACACGCCAAAGCAGGTGACGATCAGCCCGGGCAAAACCGCCGATGCGGTCGGGTTCAGCTGGATCACCGATGCGGGCGGCCTCGATGCAAAGCTGCTCTACCGCGTTGCCGGCGGCTCCGACTGGACGACGCTTGACGTGAGCGAAATCTACGTAGCCGAGATCGCGAACAACCGCGGCAGCGTTGCCAGCTACTCCGCGGACGTTTCCGGACTTCTGCCGGACACACAGTACGAATACCGGGCCGTCACCTCGGACGGCGCGAACGAGTACGCGGCCGAGACGCGCGCGTTCACGACGCTGCCCGGCGGCGATTTCTCGTTCCTCGTGGTGTCGGATTTGCAGGCGACGACCGAGGAGGGTTACTACCCGTTCCTCTACACGATGGAGACGTTCGTGGCCGACTCGCTCGGCGGAACGGATTTTGTGATCAACCTCGGCGATTTGACTGAGGACGGCTCGTCGATGCCGCAGTGGCGGTATATGTTCCAAACGCTCGGGGAGTATTTCGCCACGAACCTCAACGCGTTTGTCGCAGGCAACCACGAGGGCAGCGGCGACCCCGGCTACACGATCTACAAGGCGGAGACGAACCTGCCGGACGGCGTCGCCGACCCGGCCATCGGCGAGACCACGGGGAGCTTTTCGGTCGGCGACGTGTGCTTTGTGATGCTGAACACGGAGCCGTATTCGGGTCTTGCAGACGCGGACGTGACGGCGGACAAGGCGGCGTATTACGAGGTGCAGAAAGCCTACGCCAAACAGGCGTTCGAGACCTCCGGCTGCAACTGGCGCATCATTGCAGCGCACGCGGGTCTGATACAGGACGATCCCTGGGCAACCGAGTTCCTCGAGCAGATGTGCGACGAACTGGATGTCGACCTCTACTTCAACGGCCACATCCACAACTACTACCGCGCGAGCGTACGCGATGGCAAAGCCGCCGAGGTCGGCTCCGGCACGACGTTCATCACAACGAGCCCCATGGGCTGCAAGTTCGACGACTTTGAACCCGGCGTGATCGACGACCTGCTGCAGTTCCAGATGGGCGGCTCCGGCGACGAGCGGCAGTATTTTACACGCGTAACCGCGGGCGAAAGCGGCCTTGTCGTGACGGCCTACCAGCTTGCCGAAGCGGGCGACATCGCCAGGAAGGAGACGTTCTCCGAATACACCGTGATCGACACCGTCACGCTAAGCGAGAGCCTGTCGAGCCAAAATGCCGCCGCGGCACCGACCGCGGAACCTGCCGCCGAACCCGTACAAACGACGGCGGGCGGCTTTGCCCGGTGGTGGGTGGCCGCAGCCTGCGCCGCCGTCCTCATCGCGGCGGGAACGGTGCTGCTCGTTTGCAGAAAACGGAAAAACAAGGTATAGGAATAATGCAAGAGAGACGATATGCACGAGGAAGCCGCCCCACTCCGCGGGTGCGATTCGTCGCAGCGGAAAAGCCGACGCAGCCGGAACGTACGGGTAAAGGGCTGCGGCCCCGACAATCCGGAGGGTTTTTCACAGGCAAAAGGCCGCCCGCACGGGCGGCCTTTCTTAGCTTTTTTTCTGCTCATACAGCCCGGCCGAACCGGCTGACCACGCGGCCTATACGGGCGGATCGAACGTTACTTCGATCTCGCAGGCCGTATTCTGCATGTAGAACGACAGATATCCGTTCGTAACCGTGTACCGTCGTTCATACGCGCGGCCGTTTATCGTATAGGTGACGAGGAATGTCCTGCCGTTGTACTCCGTTCCGATGAACAGGCGCAGCAGCATGCTTAAGCCGACGTTCCTGCCCAGACGATCAAGCGCGATGAGGGGTAGCCTTCTGCCGGTCGCCGGATCGGCAATGTATCCGATGATGATGTCGATACGGATATCGTAGTCGAAGAGCACGACGCTGCCGGCGGTGATTCTAAGGTGGGTCGTGTGCGCGGCCGCGCCCTCGATCTGCGCCGTCTGCTCGCGGGTGCCAACCCAGAGATATGCGTTCTCCGTAAAATACCCGGTCAGCATAAGCCCGGTTCCAGGCCGGTCGAAGCGCTGCGCTTTCCCGTTTGCGCCGAGCATGTAGTAGCCGGTCGCGTTCGGATCGTCATAGAGCGTACGCGGTTCAACGATTCGCCGGAAGAAGACCAACCCGTAGGTGGAGCTGCCGTTCGTGATCCGGATCGTGCCGCCCGATCTCACCTTCAGATAGTTATCCGGCGCGCCGATGTTGCCGTCGGCCGTCACCATTACGCTGCGCCGCCCATAGATGCCGCCGCCGTTCGGATCGGTCTGGATGCTGCCGCTGCCGGAGATGATAACATGTTCGCCCTTCAGCGTTCGGACGAGCAGCGCTTTCTTGCGGTTGGCAATGTGGATATCCTTGCCGTTTGCGCTCAGCGAGTCGACGTAGGTGATCAGCGCGTCCTGATACTGCGTTTTTTGTTTCGTCAGGCCGCTTAGCGTCGTAATCTTCGCCTTAATGAGCGTTCCATCGTTGTTGCGGGTGTATACCTGCCCATCCCGGCTTACATAGTAGGTGTTGCCGCGCGCGTCTTCGTATACGTCATAGACGCTGCCGCCCGTGATATTGCCCGCCGCAAGGATGGTCAGATCCGACGCCCGCACGCTTGTGCCGCTTAGCTGCGTAACGTTGCCGCCGCTTATGATGAGGGCCTTGCCCTTTACGATCACGTCGCCGAGCCTTGTGCTGCCTTCGTCCTGCACGGACGCGTTGTTTGCGATGATCGAGAGCGTATCCGTCTTCACCTTGATGGGCGCGCCGCTTGCGCCGGAGATATCCGCGCCGCTGCCGTGAACGTCCAGCGCGACGAGTTCGACGTTTTCCGCGCGCACCGCGGGATTGCCGCCGCTTGTGATGCCGCCTACCGCCACGATCTCAGCGGTTGTTCCGGCGCCAACATCAATCGTGCCAAGGCGGAGCGAATCCGTGCTTGCGATGCGCACGTCGCCCTCCGCGTCGATCGTCAATACGCCGCCTACGTTGATCGAGAGTGTCTTGCCGCCCTCACCCGATACGCTTCCGCCGCTCGTGATGGTTGCGTTGCCGCCCACCTGCACGGTGGGATCCTCGGCGCCGGCGCCGCCGGGCGCGTAATCGTGACCCACCGCGTCGTTTGCCGCGGGATCGGTATAGAGCGGATCCATCGTCAAGGCGTCCTTGGCTTTGTTTGCGGCGTTTCGCGCGTCGCTTGCGGCGGTCTCGGTGATGTCCTGCATGCCGTCGGCTCCGTTTTTCATGGCGCCGCTATAGGCGCTCAGCGCATCGTCTCTTGCCGTCGTCGCCGCGGCCAGTTGATCGTTGGCCTCGTAGAACCTGCTTTGCGCCTCCATAAGCGCGGCCGCCGTATTGGCAACGGTCGCCGCGTTCGGGATCGCGGCGCTTGCCGCATCGTCATAAGCCTTCTGTGCCGCGTCGCGTGCCGCCTGCGCCGCCCGCATGGCTTCCGCGGCCTGAACAAACGCCCTTTCCGTTTCGCAGTACTTTGCCAGCGCCGCAGCGGCGGCCTGCTGCTTATCCCGGTATTCGCCGCTGCCGTTTAGCGTCGCGGTTTCCTCGATAAGCCGGTCGATCCAAGATTCGATTTCGCGCACGACATCCAGCGCACGATCCCTGGCGCTGAGCGCGTCCGACAGCGCCGCGAGATTCTTTGCGATCTCCTGCTCCGCGATCGCCGCGATATCCGGGTTGCTCTTTTGGTAAAACTCCGCGGTCTTGGCCGCAAGCGCTTCCTTTGCTTCCGCGATATCTTCGGCGGACGCTGCGTTACGCTCGAGGTACGCGAGCGTGTAAAGCGCTTTGAGGTAGTCGGCGGTTACGGAATCCACGCCGGCGGCCGAATTGAGATACTGTGCCAGCGCGAGATCGACGATACTCTGCAAGCCATCCTTTCCATACACGGCCTCGTTTGCGGCGCCGAGTTTCGGGAGCAGGGCGGCGATTTCGTTCGCGCTGTCCTTGAGCTTTGCGTCGGCCGCCGCCGCCGCATCGGCTGCCTTTGCGGTGCTGTCGGCATCCTCCGCAAGCGCGAGCAGGCGCAGGGCGTCATAGAAGTTGTAATAGAGCAGTGTCGACTCGTTCAGGCCAATCGTCGCGGGATCGTCGTCGCTGCCAAGCGCCGTTACCGCCATGAAATGTGCGGCCTGCGCATTTGCCTCTGCCGTCCGCGCCGCGTCAAGCGCCAGCGCGGCCGCCGCACGCGCCGTTTCAGCGGCGTTGCGCGTCGTCGCGGCAAGCTCGATTTCCGCTTTCGCCTGCTTGAGTTGCGCTCTCGTCGCCTTGCCGCTGAGCACAAGTTTATCGTAATCCGTCTGCGCCTTCGCAAGCGCCGTCTCGGCCTTTTCGAATGCGGCAAAGGCGTCGTTGTAAGCGGTTTGGGCCAGAGTGAGATCTTCGATCGCGCGGCGCAGCACTTCGCTCGCATCATCCGCCGTTTCCTTGCCGGCGTCCAAAATGAGCTGCTGCCGGAAGGCGTACTTGACGCACTTGAGCAGGTCGTCCGCCTCGGCGCTGTACGGCTTCTTCATGCTGTCGAGTTCCCTGGCAAGGTTCAGCGCGGCCAGCACATCGACGGCCAGCTGCTGCGTACCCTGCCGGCGCTCGCCGCTCTGTTTAAGTTCCAACTCGGCCGCCAGCGCGCGCTGCGTCATCAGCCGGTCGCGAAGCGTCTCAAGGCTCGAAACCTCCGCCTGCGCCGCCGCAAGCGCCTGCTCTTTTTGCCGGACATCATCGAGGTAGGCGGCAAGGGCTTTAAGCTGCTGCCGCGCCGTCAGCCCAAGGGCCGCGAGACGCGCCGCCTCAAGATCGTAGGCGGTCTGCGATGCGGCCAGCGCGTCCTGCGCCAGCGAGGCCACCGCTTTGGCGCTTGCCAAATCGCCGTTAACCGTGATAATCACGGCGTCGATCTCCGCGCTCGTGCCCGCGGCGAGTCCGTTGTCGCGGGTAAAGGCATCCAGCGCGTCCTGCGCCGCGTTGGTTTCGTTGATCTTATCGAGTATCGATTGCGCCTCCGCCACGGCAAGAGAGGCCTTGTTGTATTCGGCTTCCTCGGCGGCGGCGCTCCCCACGGCAAGCGCGGCCAGATATGCGGCGAAGGCGTCCGCGGCGGCCTTTGTGGCCACGGCCAGATACGCGGCCGCATCCTTTGTATAGCGCGCCTGTGTCCCGCGGCGCAGCGCGTCGTCCAGCGCCTTTTGCGCGGCCAGATACGCGGCGCTTCCCACAGCGGCGCTGTCTCTCAGGCTTTGGGCGGCGACGGCCTTTGCCCGATACACGTCGATCTCGTCCTGCGCGGTGTTGACCAGCATTTGGGCCGCCAGCGCGTCCTCTATGAGCTTTCGTGCAAGCTCCGCGTTCGCCACGGCGGTTTGGGCGGCAATCAGGTTCGTATTGGTGTCGGCCAACCGCAGCGTCGCGGCGGTTAGCGTGGCCTCCGCGGCAACGGCGTTCTGATTCAGCGTTTCATAGCCGTTCCATACGGCGTACTGCGCATTGTATTCCCGCTGCGCCTGCTCGAGGGCCGTCTTCGCGGCACGCAGCGCGGCGGCAAGAACGGAATCGCCGGGCTTTGCGGCAGCGCCCGCGAGCGCGGCATCATACGCATCCTGCGCATCGGCGAGCTTGCGTTTAGCCGCGTCGAGTTTGCTTGTTTCGGCGGCAAGCGCGGCGCTGCCGGAACTGTAGCCGTTGTCCTTAGCTTTATTCTCGAACGCCTCCTCGGCCTCCTCGAGATGGATCTGCCCGCGCTCGATGAAGTTACTGTAATAGGTCATGGCGTCGAACGCTTTTTGATACGCCGCACCCGCCGCCGTTTCCGCATTCAGCTTCGATTGCGTCACGGCCAAAGCCGCAGCCTTCGCGGCCTTTGCCGCGTCCAGCGCGGCCTTTGCCGCGACGACTGCCGGATCATTCAAATTGCCGCCCGCGGCCGCCAGCGCGGCGTTGTAAGCCTTCTGCTTGGCTTCAACCGCCGCCTGCGCGCTCGTCTCCGCCTCCGCGGCGGTTCTGCGTTCCAATATCGCCTTCGCCAGGGCCGCGTTTGCGGCGTCAAACGTCTCGAACAATTGCTTGATGGACGCGGCCTTGTTAAACCGCTCCTGCGCGGCGTCGCATGCGACCTGCGTTGCGGCCATGTTCGCGGCGGCGACCTGCTGTGCCTCGTAGGCGTCGAGCAGCGCCTGCCTCTTCGCCGCATCCTCCGAATCCGCCAGATGCGCCGCCAGCGCCGCGTTGTAAGCCGCGTTCGCCGCCAGCGCCGCCAGCTGCGCCGCGTCGCGCTTACCCTGCGCCGCCGTCAGGGCCGTTTGGGCGTTGTCATACGCATCGGCGGCAGCCTGCCGGGAAGCGCCGCTGTTTGTAATCGCGTCCTTGAGCGCAAGCAGCACATCCAACGCGTTCTGGGCTTCGTTTGCGCTCTTGAGCGCCTCCTTGAGGCGATTGAGCAGTTCGTTGATGCCGCTGCTACCCGCGTCGATTATGCTGCCGTTCGGCACGCGCAGCACGAGATCCTTACGCGCGATGATCGAATTGAGTATCGCGTCGCCGACCTGCTGGGTTACATAGACATTGCCGCCCTCGAGCGTCACGGTGCCGTAAACGCCCCTTGCCGGGTCTACGATCGAAACGATTTCAAACGCCTTTGTCTTGGTTCCGATATCCGCCGTGCTTGTGACCGCCACGCTGCCGCGGCTGTTGGCATAGCCGCTGAGCGCCGGGACCGCGCTGTTGCCGATGTCGTGAACCGTGATGTCGCCCGCGGCGTACAGCTCCGCGCTGGTAAGCCGAATGGTTTCCACCTCGACAACACGCGCGCCGCTTGCCATGTTCAATACGAGGTTATCCTCGCTCCTTAGATACACGCCGCCGGCGCATACCGCATTCATAACCCCGCCCATGTATTCGCCGGACCGCAGGGGCGCCGGGGCCGTATCCTCATAATATACGCTGTAGTCGGCCGGATCGTAGTTGCTGATGTTGACATACAGCGGTCTGCCGCTCGTGCCGACGCTTCCGTTTGCGGCCGCAACACGTGCCGAGCCGTCGGTTTCGATGTTGAGCTTGTTCTGCTTTAGCTCCTCCGCCGTCAGTGTGCTGAGAATGCTGCCCGGCGCGGAAAGTTCTACATCGCCGCGAGCGTAGATTTCGCCGATGTTCATGTTGCCGCTCAACTCGCGGATGAATACGCCGCCCTGTTCGGAACGCGCGTTGAGGTCGGTGCCGCCCTCGCGATCGTCCACGCGCAGCCAGTCGTAGCGCACCGCAACCTGCAATGCGAGTAAATACGGCGTGCTCGCGATGGTCAGCAGGTTGTACCAGTACCCGCCCGTCGTATTGGCAACCTTCAGCGCGTTGCGCAGGTCGCCGAGCGTCCAGCCGCTACCCAACTGCGCGCCGGCTGCGCGGAGGAACGCGATATCGATCGATAAGGGCTGCATTTCCCCGGTCAGATAGAGGTTGCGCAGCGGATCCAGCAGTTCCTCGAAGCGCTTCCCAAACACGGTGCCGAACGCGCTTTGATGCACCGTCTCGTTCGCGCCTTGCCCGAGGTAGAGTTCCTCGTCAGCGTTGACGACCTTGACAGGCGCGTTGCCGCGCTGCTCGGTGACCAGCGGGTTCGCGGCCGTGCCGATATTGCCCTTGGCGATCAGGGTCAGGAGATTGCCGTTGACGTGCGCCCGCTCGTCCTGGTGCTCGTCGTTGACGCCGTCGTTCTTGTAGTTGTTCGCGCCCGGCGCCGTGCTCTCCTGTTCTCGATAGAGCGGGTTGGAATCGTCGAGCCTTGCGGCGAGTATGCCGCCGCCGCCGAGGCAGACGCCGAGCGGCGCGCTTGCGCTCGCAAACAGATCGGCCTTTGTAACCGCCGTCTGTACCATCAGGCGGCCCAGCGCATCACGCACGTGCACGGTGCCGTTTTCGGCCAGATAGTATTTAGAGAGCGTCGTAATCAGCGTCACGGGGTCCGTATGGGCGTATTCGTATACCTGATACAGGGTGCGGTTCGTAATCGTGATATCGCCGCGCTCGGAGTAGATGTTGCCAA
>CAYMSL010000044.1:0-13385 GCA_964393095.1 uncultured Oscillospiraceae bacterium
GTGGCCATCGACGAAACCGAACGGCGGCGGCGCATACAGACCGCCTATAATGAAGCGCACGGCATTACGCCGCAGAGCATCAAAAAGGCCGTGCGCGCGACGCTTGCGATTACCACGAAGGTTGAGGACGAGGGGGAAAGCCTCAGCGCCGAGGAACGCGAGGCGCGCGTAAAGCTGCTCAGCGAAGAGATGCGGCAAGCGGCGCGCGAGCTCGAGTTCGAGCGCGCGGCGAAGCTGCGCGACGAGATACGCAAGCTCTCCGGCGAGGAGGCGCTCGAGCGCACGCGGCAGCCGAAGCCCGGCACGATCGGCTCGAAGCGCCGCAGCAGGGGGCGTTCGCGGAAGTAGCGGAGGCGGGAAGCCTCAACTATCGCAGGCAGCGCATCGGCAAAGGCCGCGGATTCGTCGTATGGGCGGCTTCACGGCCTTTTTGATACGGCGGGCGGCCAAGCGCGGCGGAAAATTCTTACCATTTGCGGAGAGCGTAATTCTAAGAAATTTCACCGTCCGTTTGGCGGTATTCTCCTTATAACGGGAATAAGGAGAAGAACCATCATGATCAAAAGAATCGCGCCTATCCTGCAGCCCAAGAAGGATCTGCTGGCCGACGCCAAACGGGCGCCGGCCGACGCGGACACCCTGGCCGCGAACGCCGCAAGCAAGACCGTCCGTATCCCATCCACAGGAAGCGGGAGCACCGTCCGTATCCCGGCGCCAAAGAGCGCGGGCGTTTCGCCCGCGAGGATCGCCCGCCGGCCCGCCTTCCGGATGACCGCGGAGACGGACGGCGACTCCGGCGGATCCGCCGCCGGGCAGAGAGAGGCGATGACGCTCGTCTCGCGCCTGCCGGACGGCTTCCCCTTTGACAAATGGGACGATATGCCCGCAAAGGCGCAGCTGATCCGGATGCGGCACACGCGCCTGAACGATCGGGAGCAGTGGACGCTGCTCAATTCGCCTACGCCCTTGCGCTTGCTCGAGCAGATGAACCGCGAACGGGAGCAGAACAGCGTGTACGGCGGCAATGCGCGTGAAACGACCCCTTTAGAAGAGAAGCTGTATATGAGAGAATGGAACAAAGAGCAGGCCGCGAAGCAGGCAGCGAAGGAGGATGATGGAGAGAAAGAGATATGGTACGATTATTCAACACAAAAGCCTTTGCCGACCCCTGTCCCGGGTCCTAAAATCCCCGTAATTACGCCGATACCATATCCGTCGAACGGGGAAATTGCTTACGTGTTCTACACGAATAGCCTTGGAGCAGAGTTTAAGAAGCAAGCGGAGCATCAACGAAAGGTATTACAGCGGCAAGGATATGAAGTTGAGTTGGTTTGTACAAACACCGCTACCGCATTTTCGGATTCTTGGAACCACATGGATCCTAAAACAGGTGCCGCAGTGATTATCAGCCATTGCAATGGAATGTCGCTGATTTTTGAGGAAAATTCCAGTACGAACGCCATAAGTGCAACAGGAAAAGCAATGAACGATAAAACCGTTCTCCCAGCAATTCGTGATTTGGAAGGACCAGAAATAGCGGCGCTTTATCTTTATACCTGCAATGCGGCGCACGAGGAATTGTTAAAGTATGAAGGGACGAACGTCGCGGATGCGTTCCGGGATCTGGACAATGTCGATACGGTCTACGCTTATGATGGAAGTGCCGGCTTTGGTGTTCCCCTTTTTAATAAACACAATTTGAAGCCGCGGCTTGCTCTAGACCAGAGCGGATATTTTAAAGTCTATTCCAATTTTGGATTGCCTTATCCGGTGGGAACGCCTTCCGGCCTGCAACGTTACGACAGCGAGGATTAAGGAGGAGCAATGAAGCAAAGGCAAAACAACAAAAAAGGGTGCGTCATCTTTTTCTGCGCAGCGATAGGATTGTTAGGCGCGCTTTTTATTGCCGGGGTTCTCTGGGATAGCCAGTATACGGACTACGGCCGAAACGCCAAGTATTTTTCGGATCGGGCCTATGCGCATGCGTTAGGCATTCCAAGCCTGCGGTATAACCCGCTTACGGATCGATATCATTACGGCAAGCCGGAGAAAACCGAACGATGGGTAGAGGAAGCATATCCGGACATCACCATGGTAAAACACACCTATCCGAATTTCGACGCCCTATTCATAGCATCGCAGGATATGGATGGCACGGAAGATCTTCATATGATTTTGATTGTTGTTACCAACGAGAATCTTCGATTTGGCCGCATGAAAATCGGCCTGGGCAGTACGATGGACGAAGTACATCAAGCATACGCCGAGGACCCGCAAATGGATGCGGAAGACCTCGTATACTGCGCCGACGATTTTCCTCATGTAGACGAAGGATATTACGGTGACGACTGGTGCCGAATCCTGTTTCGCTACGATGCGCAGGGCAAGGTGGAATCCATGGCGTATGCTTCGCCGGCAAACTAGTGCGGCGCCAAGCGGATGCCGGTTGAAAACGGGGCTGAAAAGCCCCGTTTTTTACGCGAACATCCCGCAAGACCCCGTGCGGGCGAGGCTTGAATTTGATAGAATGAAATCATAGCGACAGCGCGCCGGGCGCACACACCCGGAACCAACGGAGGGGAGACGAATGACGCAGCCGAAATCGTGCCTGAGGCGGATACTGATTATAGCGGGCATCCTGTTGCTTGCGAGCTTTATCTTTATTGTGATTATGGGGTTGATTGAGTCGAATCGCGAGCAGATCGAACTTGAAAGCGAGATGCTAAATGTACCCGTCGAGGAGTTCTCCCTGAATTTCGCCGCGCTGGATGAATACGTGCAATCGCATTACCCGGAGAAGTGCGTCGGTTTGGCTTTCGTAGGCGCGGAGGCGAACATCGATTTGCAAAACGGCGCCGTCGTCGGCGGAACCCTGATGCTCGAATACTACCGCTACATCGACGAAAGCATGGAGGGCGGCAATATCGAGGCGGAGGAATTCCACTTTGACCCCGTTTCGGGTACACTGATCGAGGCCTTGCATGAGCAGGGCAGCGGACGTTCCTACACGGGAGGAAACAAGCTGCTTTCCGGAAGCGCGCTGGCCATTCCGCTGGAGCTATATCTGCAACATGCGGCAGGACTGACCGGCACGGATCCGGACGAACCGCTCCGGTTCCTGGCAAACTATTATGGTTCCTGGATGAATGTTCAATTTTTCAGTGAAAGCAGTCGGGGTGCACTCTATGCCGAACAGCTGACGGGTTGGGACGAGGCGGACGGTTTCGAAAAACGCGTCTGGGAACCGCTGGATTGGGCGAATTAGGACGTTTGTCTGGCCAAGCACATCAACGAACACTGGTTCTCGCGGGACGATTAGCGGGGTAAACGTAAGCGGGGCGCGCCCCCGCTTTTTTATGTCGAAACCATAGATTGAAACAATTGTGGTGATGCGCGCCGGATTTTTATGCGCCGGGCGATGCAATTCAGGCAAGCCGCGAAGTCTCCCGGCTACGGGGCGAGCTGCGCTTCGGCGTATTCGTAGACCTTGCGCAGGCCGATGTCGGAGTGCATGTGGCGGTTGATGTCGTTTTCCGAGAGCATGAAATGCATGCCGTCGCAGGCGGTTTCGTAATAGTAGCCCCACTGGAAACCCGCTCGGAAGAAGGCAAGCTCGTAGAGCAGGTAGTTGATGATGGTCTTCGGCACACGCTCGTAGCGGGCGGGATAGCTGCCGTTATAGGTAAAGTCGTAGTAGCGCACGCCGTTCGCCGCGGTGAGGATGCCGTTGTAAACAAGGTGGTTCTTCACGTCGTCGCCGACCAAATCGTGGTTTGAAAGGATGTTGAGGTTTGGATACATGTTGTCGTTGACGTCGATTGCGGTGCCGAGCGTATGGTGACTTACATACTCGAGGTTCGACTGGAAGCGCGGCACGTAGGAGGTGGCCTTGTCGATGAGCAGCTTCAGCAGCGTAACGCGCCCCGCCGTGATCTTGCCGTTTCTGGGGTTTTGGATCGTGACGCAGACGTAGGTGTTTTCGAGGTATTCGTTGGCTTTATTGAAGGAAGCAACCGCGTCGGCGTGCACGCGCCCGAGGTCGGATTCGACGATATACTTCTCGCGCCAGGCGTTCTCGGTGGCAATTCCGCGGTCATCCTTAAGCGAATAGTGGAGGATGAACTTATCCGTATCCCCGCCGAAGAAGCGGAGCGCCGCGAAATAGTTGTCGTCAAACTTGTTTTGCGTCAGCGCGATGCGCTTTGTATCGACGATTTTGCAGGTGACGGACAGCAGCGTTACCGGCGCCGTTTGCGCGGCGGTTGTGGCAGTGAGCGTAAAGCGGTAACGCCCGGCGCGCAGGGCGCTGATGTCAAAGTAGGTGTCGAGCGCCTTGCCTTCGAGCGTCTCGTCGTAGGAGCAGAGCGAATAGCCGCGCACGTTGGCCGCGGGGTCGAAGGTGACGGTTTCGCTCTCGCCCTTGCCTTCGCCAAGCGGGAGGAACGAGGCCGTGGCGCTCGTAAGCGGGCTGTCGGTGTAGATCGAACCGTGGAGGTTGAAGTCGAGATCCTTTTGAAGCTCCTCGCCCTCCGCAAGCGGCGGCACCTCAAGGCAGGGTTGAAAGCGAATGCCCTCCCGCCCGACCGGCGTCTGCCCCGCGCCGACGCTGACTAAAAGCATCGCCGTGACCGCCTTTTTGAGGCGGGAAAGGCCCGTGGCGTGGGACTGCGCGGTGTCCCAGTAATCGAGTGAGACGCTGTCCTCGCCCGCGCGCAGCACCGCCGCCGCGTTGACGGCCGAGGCCTCGGTGAGCAGCTCGTTTGGCAATTTCGGGGCGGCGCCGGGCGTCGGCGTAAGCGACTGCGGCTCCGGGGTAGCGGCGGCCGCCACGTCGAGCCGGAATACCTGCGCGGAAACGGCGGGCGCGCTTGCCGCGGGCGTTTCCGCGGGCGGCGCCGCCCCGCGGCACCCCAAAACGGCGGCCGCAAGGCAAAACATGGCGGCGAGGCCGCCTATGAGACGTATGAAGCGCGGGACTCGTTTCATATTACGACAGTATACAGGATTTTTCGCTGAAAGGGAAGAGCGCGGCCAGTGTTGTTACATGGCGGCGGCGCAACTGTTATACCAAAGACGACAGATGTAATAAAACGAATGCACGGATGGGTTTCTGGGTTTGTGCGTTTGAGTATTATTGCCAGCGCCCCGGCGGAGGTGATAAAATGAAGAGGTGAGACGTGCATTATTTGCCATTCGGGTCGCTGCGCTGCCGCTGCTTGCGGCGTGTTTTGCGCTCTATGCGTGCGCTCCCGCCGTGACCGCGACCGTGGATCTGTCGGCAATGCCGGCCGCGGCCGCCGAAACGCCGCAGGCGATCGCCTTCTCGACGCCGTTGCCCACGCCGCGCCCTACCCCTTCGCCCAGCCCCACGCCGGAACCGACGCCGGAACCGACGCCGTTTTCGATCGTGTGGCTTGCGGATACGCAGACGCTTTCGTATCACCGCAAAGACTACGCCGGTTCGCTCGAGAGTATGGGGGCATGGATTGTCAATGAAAAGAACGCGCGCGGCATACAGTATGTCGTGCAGACGGGCGATGCGGTGGAAAACGGCTTCTCCGACTGGCAGTGGGAGAGTTTCGATCGGCTTTATTCGCAGCTTGAAAACGAGCTGCCGTTCTTTGCCATCGCGGGCAATCATGATATCGGTATCCGGCAAAAGAGCTACGAGGGATTTCTTGCACGGCCATATGTACGCTCGCTTCCGAGCGATCAGACGTTTGACGGCGGATGCGCGGCCTCTGCCGTGTTCGAGGCGGGCGGGATCAATTTCCTGCTGCTTGGCGCGGGCTGGAACGCCGAGCTCGACGCCGTCGACTGGATGAACGATACGCTGCGTGCGCATCCGGATTCCGTCGCGATTCTGCTCTTTCACGGCTACATCAACCCGGAGGGCGGCTTTACCGTGACCGGCAAGCAGATGTTCGAGCAAGTCGTCAGGCAAAACCCGAATGTACGGCTTGTTCTCTGCGGCCACATCCCCGGTTCGGGCGCGCGTATCGACGATCTCGACGACGATGGCGACGGCATTGCGGATCGCCGCGTGCACGCCATGATCTATAACTTTCAGGATTATGATACCGACTGCGGACAGCTGCGTCTTCTGACCTTCGATCCGCTCTCGCGCGACCTCAGCGTGATGACGTATTCGCCCTATCGTGATCGGTTTTACCGCGACGGCTACTTTCATGAGGCCGAATTTGTACTGGAGAACGCCTTTTAGGGTGGCGGGAAAAGGCGCTTTCCTTTTGTAGGCAAAGCGCGTTATCCCGTTAAAAGACCGGTTTTAACAGGCAGGGGAAGCCGTATGGCTTCCTTTTTTGCGCCATGCAACCGCGCGTGCGAATATCGCGCGCGGCGCGGCGGCCGTATTTTTGCGCCATGCAAACGCGCGCACGGGTATCGCGCGCGGCGCGGCGGCCATACTAAGGCGGCGGTAATGCGCCGGGCCGCATGGGCGATGGCAGGATATGTATAATGGGTGCGCAACGCCGTCCATACTAGGGCAGAGGTGATGAACCATGGAAGAAAAACAAGACTATGAACAGGGGAATCGCAGTTTTCTGAGGAAGCAGGGCTTCTATATCGTGCTGTTTCTCTGCCTGCTCATCGTCGGCACAGCCATCGTGCTGACGGCGCTGCCGGACGAATCGGCCGAGCAGCCGCAGGGAGAGGACCCGTCCGTCGTCGTTGAGACGAACCAGTCGCGCGACGAGACGCTCAACACGCGCGCGACCAACTCGCCGCTGCCGACCGCGACGCCCGCGCCGACCCCGACCGCCACGCCCACCGCCACCCCGCGGCAGGCGAACGCGTCGTATACCAAGAAGGGCGCGGCGCCCGTCTCGGGCGACATCATCATGACCTACGCCGCCGATCAGCTGCTCTACTCGCGCACGCTCGACCAATGGACGACCCACATGGGCATCGACATCGCGTCCGAGGCCGGCACGGAGGTCAAGGCGGCGATGGCCGGAACGGTGGAGCGCGTGTATGAGGACGACGCGCTCGGCTGGACGGTGCAGATCGCCCACACGAACGACCGCGCGAGCGTCTACGCCAACCTCGAGGAGGGTGTGCCGGTCAGCGAGGGACAGAAGGTCAACGCGGGCGACGTGATTGGCAAGGTCGGCGCCAGCGCCATCTCCGAATGCGCGGATCTGCCGCACCTGCACTTTGCTTTCCTTGTCGAGGGAACGCCGGTCGACCCGACGAGCTACGTCAACATCCCGCATTAAACCAACGTTGTCACGAATGAAAACGGCTTCTCCCCGATCGGGGAGAAGCCGTTTTTGTGTATACCGCCAGCGCGCCGGACTGCGCTTTGGGCCGTCGGCAAACCACAAAGCCCGGCGCCCGCCGCGGCGGAGCGCTGCGTACGGCTGTTATGCCGTCGGGCCGAAGCTACGCTTGTGGGTTTGCTCCGTCCGGGGCGCGTTCGCCGGCGTTTGTTTCATCCTCCGCGTCTTTGCCGTCCGCCAAAACCGCGAGAACCGCATCCTCCGCATCTTTGCCGTCCGCCGGGATTGCGAGAACCGCATCCTCCGCATCTCCGCCGCCCGCCGGGACCGGCGCGGACAAAGCACGCTTTCTCAGCAGCAGCCAGAGGCCAAGCAGTATGGTCGGTATGCCGCCGATGAGGCCCACGGGCGTGGGGCCAAGCAGCGCGTTGTAACCCTCCGCGGACACGAGCAGCGCTACGCCCGCAACGCCGTTGATCGAGGCGTGGGCGAGCGCGGCGGGGATGGCGCTTTGGGTCTTGATGGTCAGGCGGGAAAGGAACGTGCCGAAGGCCATGCAGAAGAGTATCATCATCAGGATGCCGAGCCACGGGTAGCCGGCGTAGCCCAGCCCGTAGTTGTGGCCGAGGGCGATCATCGGCGCGTGCCAAAGCCCCCAGATCAGGCCGGTGAGCAGCGTCGCCGCGCGCGGGGAGTGGCGCTCGAGCAGCTTTGGCAGCAGGTAGCCGCGCCAGCCAAGCTCCTCGCCGAGGCAGGGGATGAGGTTGAGAAACGGCGCAAGCAGCACGGCCTGCATAAACTGCGCCAAGACGATGGGGAGGAGCATGTTCTCCGGTATCGTGGGAGCGAGGGTTGCAAGCGCCTGAAAGCGCGGGTCGAACAGGTTCGGAAACAACAGAAAATACACGGCCGCGCCAAGCACGGTCAACAGCGGCGGCACGAGCACGGCGCCAACGTATTTGCCCCAATGGCCGCGAAAGCGCGGGCGCAGGAACATCTTGCCGAACCCCTCGCGGCGAAGCAGGCGCGTGAAAATCGACGCGAGCGCCGGCATGAGCATGAACGCCGCGAAGATGACGGTCATAAGCGTGCTCACGGGTTGGCGCACGAAGAGCATGTAGAAGCAGGCGGCCCAGACGGGCAGAAAGCTTATGAGGATAAACAGCCATATCGATTGGTTCGTTCGCGCGTTGCGTTCCATATACGATTCCCCCCTTATGATGATCATTTTGCCGCGCCCCTAGCGCAGCGACACGACGGCGTAGGCCGATATGCAAAGCCCGCGCCCCTCGTCGTTCATGCCCTCGGTCGTCGTGGCCTTGACGCTCACGCATGCAAGCGGCACGCCGAGCGCTTCGCTGAGCGCCGCGCGCATGCGCGGGATGTACGGCGCGAGTTTCGGCCGCTCGGCGAGCACCGTCATATCCGCGTGGCCGACGGCAAGCCCCGCTTTCTGCAGCCGCCGCATGACCTCGCGAAGCAAATCCATGCTGTCTGCGCCCGCGTAGGCGGGGTCGGTGTCCGGAAACAGCTTGCCGATGTCGCCGAGCGCGGCGGCGCCGAGCAGCGCGTCGATGAGCGCGTGGGTCAATACGTCCGCGTCGGAGTGGCCGAGCAGCCCCTTTTCAAAGGGGATCTGCACGCCGCCGAGCACGAGCGCCCGATCCGAAACGAGCCGGTGCGTATCAAACCCCGTGCCGAAGCGGGCAAATTGCGCGAGAGCAGAGAGCCAGTCCTCGGGGGTCGTGAGCTTTTGGTTGGCCTCCGCCTGCGCGGCAAACACGAAGCGCGGGACGTAGCCCGCCGCAAGGTAGAGCGAGCACTCGTCGGTCGCGCCGGACAGATCGCCCTCGTAGACGCGGCGGATGCGCGCAAAATCGAAGGTCTGCGGCGTCTGCGTGCGCAGGAGTTTTTCGCGCGGGAGCGGCGTGCAGGCGTCCGCTTCGAGCAGGAACGTGGTGTCCGCCGCGCGGGAAGCGACGATGCCGCTGCCGTGCAGGCGGGCGCTTTCGATGCTCGCGCGCACGAGCGCGGGGGAGACAAGGCAGCGCGCCGCGTCGTGGATCGCCACGACGTCCGCATCCTCCACGACGGCGAGCGCGAGGCGCACCGATTCCGCGCGCGTGCCGCCGCCGGGCACAACCTTGTGCGGAACGGACAGGCTGAGCGCGGACAGTGCGGCAAGGTTTTGCCCGGAAGCGGTCAGCACGAGCGTTTCGACGCCGCCAAGCGCGAGGGCCTCGGCCGAGCGCTCGACGGCGGTTTTTCCGGCGATCGGGAAGGCGAGCTTGTCGAAGCCCATGCGGGCGCTGCCGCCCGCGCAGAGCAAAATGCCGGCGGCGCGCGTCATAGGTCGTCCGTCCCGCTGAGCACGGCGTACATGGCGGCCGCGTCGTCCTTTTTCACGACCTCCTGCACGCGCACAACGCGCACAAGCAGGTGCCTTCCGCCGAGCAGCAGGTCTAGCACGTCGCCCTCCTTTACCTCGGAGGAGGGTTTGGCGACGCGGCCGTTGATCTGCACGCGGCCCGCGCCGGCCGCCTCGTTTGCTATGGTGCGGCGCTTGATGAGGCGCGAGACCTTGAGGTATTTGTCGAGTCGCATGGTTTAGAAATTCCTTTCGCGTCCGCACGGCTTGGACGCATCGCAGTCATAAGCACACCGTGCTTACCCGCTCATGATAGGCGCTGCGATCGGGGATTGTCAAGGTTGACAATCCGGGCCGAAACGGTGTATGCTCTATGCGTCACGGGGGCGTCCGGCATCTGCTTGGACTGAGAAGTACCCTTGGAACCTGTTGGGTTATGCCATCGTAGAAAAGTGATACATAGAGGTAGCATTTTTCGTGAAGGCCGTCCGATGGGCGGCTGGTTTTGATTGGAAAAAGGGAGGAATGGAAACGATGGAGTTCAAACTGTTTGAGAAGCTCGGCTCGCTCGAGGGCATGGAGTTCTACCTGCTGCTCGGAGCGGCGGCGGTGTTCGCTGCGCTGCTCGTCGCGGCGCTCGCATACCGTAAAAAGGCGGCCGCCAACGTGCCGGCACGCGAAAAACCCAAGACGACGCGCGCGCTGGTCTACGGGGCGATGAGCATCACGCTCGCGTTCGTGCTTTCGTATTTCAAGCTCTTCTCCATGCCGTTCGGCGGCTCGATCACGCTGTTTTCCATGCTGCCGATCTTCCTTTACGCGGCGGCGTTCGGCCCGGGCTACGGCTTCCTCGCGGCGTTTGCCTACGCGCTCTTGCAGGTGGTGCAGGGGGCGTACATCGTGCATCCCGTGCAGTTCGTGCTGGATTATTTTGCGGCGTTTACATGCCTGGGCCTCGCGGGTTTTTTCCCGCGGAGCCTGCCGCTCGGCGCGGCGGTCGGAGGCCTTGCCCGCATGCTGGTTTCGCTCGTCTCCGGCGCGGTCTTCTTTCGGGATTCCGGCCTCGACTACGGCATCGCGAACGCTTGGGTTTACTCGCTTGTCTACAACGCCTCCACGATCGGCGTCGACACGCTGCTGTGCGTGATCGTCGCCGCCCTGCCGCCGATTCGGCGGCTTGCCGCGCGCGTGTTCGGCGTAAGGGCGGCGTAGCAAACCGGCGCATGGTAATAAACAGGCGGCCGGAGGACTTTAAAGTCCTCCGGCCGCCTTTCATGCGCGGCTTGGTTTGCCGCTATCTTCTCCTGACGACGACGACGCGCGGGTGCAGCCCGCCCGCCTCGGTGCGCGTCCCGTCGGCGGCGGCGAGGCCGCGCGCGACGGCAAGGCAGGCGGTTAAAAGCTTGTATTCCATCGTATAGAGCACGGCGACGCCGTCGGGCTTGATCAGGTGGGGCAGCAGGCGCACGAAGCCGCGGTAGAGCGTTTCGTTCGCGGCGTGCGTACCCACGCGGTTGCCAAACGGCATGTTGGCAAGCAGCAGGTCGAACGGCTCGCCCGGTTCAAACGAGAGGATGTCCTTGCGTAAAAAGCGCGCGCCGCTGTTTGCCGCCTTCGCGTTTTCGCGCGCGGCGTCGAGCGCCGTGCCGGAGATGTCCACGCCGAGCAGCGCGGCGGGACGGACGGCTTTTTCAAGTTCGAAGAGCAGCGTGCCGCTGCCGCAGAACGGGTCGAGTACGCTGATTTTCCGCGCGGGCAGGAACGAAAGCGCGTAGCGCGCAAGGCACGCGGCGGTCGCGGGCTGGATCGAGGCGGGCAGCGCGCGCTTGCGGTAGGCAAAGCGCGTATCCGGCAGGCCGGGCTTGACGAACACGTCGCAGCGATCGCCGTAACAGACGACGCGCAGCTCGTCGAGGTAGCGCGAGGGATCGTCCCCGCCGCCGAGCGCGGCGCAAATCGCGCGGATAAAGGCGTGCCGCTCGCCCTCGTAGCCGCGCAATTCCACGCGGTAGGGGCGCGTAAGCAGCGCGTCCGCCGCCAGCGCGATACGCGCGCAATCAAGCGGCAGGCCGCGCGCGGCGGGCAGCAGCAGTTCGAGCGCGCAGCGGGCGTTCATCAGCGGCGTGAGACGGGCGGTGCGCACGATCGCGCCTTCATTCGTTTCACGGGCGGGAATGCCGCGCGCGGCAAGCTCGCCGACAAGAATGCCGGAAAATCCGCTGGGAGCGGCAAGCAGAACGTCGAGCGCCGCGGCCGGTTCGGGCCGGCTCGGCAGCGGCGCCTCGCGTTGTAGCGCGGAGAGCGCCCTTTCCCGCGCAAGGCGGATGTCGGCGATGTGCGTTTCGTCGGACTCGTCCCGCGCTTCGGGCACGGCGTAGGCGAATAGCGCTTCCTTTGCCGTCTCGCCGCCGACGCTGCCGAGCGCGAGCAGCAGCGAGGGGACGACAAAGCGCGTTTCCTCGCGGCCCAGCGCCTCAATCAAGGCCCGCGCGTCGCGTTCCCGCTGAAGCAGGCCGAGCAGGCGGGCGGCGTTTTTGCGCGCCTTGGGCAGCGGGGATTGCAGTTGGGCATAAAGGCTTGTCCGCTCGGAAAAAAGGCGGTCGATCTCCTCGCGGAACACCTGCTTTTTGGCAAGCGCGCAGAGCGAGGAAAGCGCCTCGGCCGGCGTGTCGTTCAGGGCCGCGATCAGCGCCGCGATATCGGGCGGTTCAGCCGCGGCTTGCGCGGCCTGCGCCGTCCGCCGCGTTTTTGATGATCTCGAGTATGGCTTCGGTTCCATCGGTTCCCTCATCCTCCCGCATGGCGCGCGTATATTGCGCGCGGTCGCGATAGACCGCTTCGAGCGCGCGGCAGAGCGATTCCGGCGTGGCGCTGTCCTGCTCGAGCGAGACGGCGTAGCCTTTCTTTTCAAAATAGGCGGCGTTGAGCAGCTGGTCGCCGCGCGTCGAGGTCTTGGGCAGCGGCACGAGCACGGAGGGCTTGTGCAGCGCGAGCAGCTCGAAGACGGCGTTTGCCCCGGCGCGCGAAAGCACGACGTCCGCAAGCGCGAAGAGGTCGGGCAGCTCGGCATCGATGTATTCGTACTGTACGTAGCCTTCGCGGTTGCAGGTGCGCTCGAGTTTGCCGCGCCCGCAGAGGTGGACGATATCGAACTTCGGCAGCAGCATTGGCAGCGCCGCGCGGAGCAGCTCGTTGAGCTTCTGCGCGCCGAGACTGCCGCCCATGGCGAGCAGCACGGGGCGGCTGCCGGAAAAGCCCGTGAACGCCTTGGCCCGCTCGCGATCGCCTTCGTAGAGCGCGGGGCGGATGGGGGTTCCCGAAAAGACGCCTTTGCCATGGGGTATGTGCGGCGCGGTATCCTCGAAGGTAACGCACACCGTGTCCGTAAAGCCGCAGGCGATGCGGTTGCTTAAGCCCGGCGAAAAGTCCGACTCGTGCGCGACGACGGGCGTTTTGCCCGCGCCGAGCACCACGGGTACGGATACGAAGCCGCCCTTGCTGAACACGACGTGCGGCCGGATCTCGCGGATAAGCCGCCTTGCCTGCGCATAGCCGCGCAGCACGCGAAACGGGTCGACGAAATTTTGCCAGGAAAAGTAGCGCCGAAGCTTACCCGTGGAGATGGCGTGGTAGCTTACCTGCGGCAACGCGGCGATGAGGCCGCGCTCCATGCCCCGCTCGGAGCCGATGTAGTGTACCTCCCAGCCCTCGGCAAGCAGCCGCTCGATGAGCGCGATGTTCGGCGTCACATGCCCGGCGGTGCCGCCGCCGGGAAA
>CAYMSL010000045.1:0-5219 GCA_964393095.1 uncultured Oscillospiraceae bacterium
CGTCGTCCTTGCCCTCCGCGACGCCGCCCGGCCCGTCCACGACCACTTCCGCCATCTGCGGCTTTTCCTCCGCAGCGTTGGGCATGACGATGCCGCCCTTTACGACCTCTTCGTCCTCGATGCTCATCACGACAACGCGATCCGCCAAAGGTTTCAGATTCATACCGTTTACGCCTCCTGTTTTCATATGTTCTTCGCTTCGATTTTATCGGTTTGTTAGCACTCCGTTTGGTTGAGTGCTAATCACGTTGAACATTATAGCACGATTGTGCTTCAAGTCAACTTGAAAAATGCAACGAAAATGTGAAATATGCTATATTTTCCCCGGCTTGAGAAGGATTGCCTGCCCGCGCGCTTCCATGGCCTGCGGCGGCCGCGCCGCTATGACGCCGGGCTGCGGTAAAATTTCTCTTGCAATCGGGCGGTACGCATGCTAAAATCTCCTCTGTTCGAATGAATTTTTATCTACGACAGAGGGGGTGAATTGTTTGGCAAATATCAAGTCCGCGATCAAGCGCGTCAAGGTCGCCGAAAAGCAGACCCTTCGCAACCGCATGGCCAAGTCCGAGATGAAGACGACCATCCGCCGGTTTGACGAAGCGCTGCGCACCGGCGACAAGGCCGCTTCCGATAAAGCGTATCTCACGGCCGTGAGCACGGTCGACCACGCCGCCGCGAAAGGCATTATCCACAAGAACGCCGCCGCGCGCAAAAAGGCGCAGATGGCCAAGAAGTACGCCGCCGAGTAAGGCGTTTCCCCACGCACCCCACGCGGACGCGTTCGTATGAGCGCGTCCGTTTTTCTTGCTTTATCACGCGAAAGCGGCTAGAATCAAACCATCCCGAATGAAAGGCGCGATTGTATGGAACCGTACGTTTCCAAGCTCCAAGGCCCCGAGATGGACGACGTATTCGACGCAATCCTCTCGCTCAAGGACCGTTCGGAGTGCTACCGCTTCTTCGAGGACGTCTGCACGATCGGCGAGCAGCTCGCCATCGCCCAGCGCTGGCAGGTGGCGCGCCACCTCGACGAGGGCATGACTTATCAGGATATCTCGCGCCGCTACAACGCCTCCACGGCCACCATCAGCCGCGTCAACCGCTGCCTTGAATACGGGGCGGGCGGCTACCGCCTGCTCTTGGATCGGCTCAAGCAAAAAGAATCGGAGTAATGCGTCTATGGCGATGGACGGACTTGCGCTCGGCGCGGTGATCGCGGAGCTCTCCTGCCTTGTCGACGGCAGGATCGACAAGGTGCAGCAGCCGGAAAAGGATCTGCTGCTTTTCACCGTGCATACGCGCGAGGGCAACCGCCGCCTGCTTGTGAGCACACACGCCGAAAACGGCCGTATGCAGCTTACCGGGCGCGCCTATGACAACCCGGCGCAGGCGCCGGCTTTCTGCATGCTGCTGCGCCGCCGCCTCGCGGGCGGGCGCATACGGACGGTTTCGCAGTGCGGCGCCGACCGTGTGTGCGAGGTCGTCGTGCTCGCGCGAAACGAGCTTTACGACGAGGTTTCGCTGCGGCTCGTGTTCGAGCTCACCGGCAAACACGGCAACGCGCTTTTGCTCGAAGCGAACGGAACGATCGTCGACTGTCTGCGGCGCGTCTCCGCCTCCGATACGAGCGCGCGTATCCTGCTGCCGGGTTTTCCCTACGCCCCTGTCCCCCCGCAGCAGAAACTGCCTCCCTTCGATGTCTCCGCCGAAGCGCTTTTTGCCATACTCTGCGACGCGGCCGATCCTGCCCGCGCGCTGACGGCCGCGCTCGACGGCATATCCCGGCAGACGGCGAACGCTCTCGTCTCCGCCGCGGCGGACGCCGAAGCGCTCCACGCGCTGCTGCAAAATCTGCGCCTTGGGCGCTTTTCCCCCTGCGTCGCGTTCGGGCCGGCGGATGAACCGCTCGCCGTACTGCCGTTCCTGCCGGGCACGTCGTTTGCGCGTGTCGAGCCGTTTGCGGGCATATCCGAAGCGCTCGAGTGTTTCTATGCCGAGCGCGATTCTCTGCTCTCGCTGCGCCGCCGCTCGGGCGCGCTGCGCCGCGCCGTGAACACGCATCTAAGCCGCGCGCAGAACAAGTACGCGGCCTTCTGCGAAACGATCGCCTCCGCCGACGCCCTCGAAGCGGCACGCCTTTCGGGCGAATTGATCCTCGCAAACCTTTCCCATGCCAAACCGGGCGCGCGCGAACTTTTTGTGGACGACTACTACGCCGACCCGCCCGTCAAGCGCGTTATCGCGCTCGACCCCGCGCTTTCGGCCGCCGACAATGCCAAAAGATATTTTAAGCAGTACCGCAAGGGCAAGCTCACAAAGGCCTACGCCGAGGGGCAGATCGACGCACTCGCCGCGGAGATCGCCTACCTCGAGGGGCAGCTTGAAAACATCGATAAGTGCGAAACGGCGTTTGAGCTCGTCGAGATACAAGATGAACTCGTGCGCGAAAAGTACCTGCGGGCCGGACGCGGCAATGTCCCGAAGAGCGCGAACAAGGCCTCGAAGCCGATGCGTTTTTGTTCCTCGGACGGGATACCGATTTACGTTGGCAAGAACAACCGGCAAAACGACGCGCTCACGCTCCAGCTTGCGCGGCCGGACAACCTCTGGCTGCACGCCAGGAACATCCCCGGTTCACACGTGATCGTCGCCTCCGACGGCATGCCGCCCGAGCAGACGCTGCGCGAAGCGGCGATGCTTGCCGCCTTTTATTCCAAGGCGCAGCGCTCCTCGAACGTGCCGGTCGACTACACGCCCCGCCGTCAGGTCAAAAAGCCCTCCGGCGCGCGCCCCGGCATGGTCGTCTACGCAGCAAACCGCACGCTCTACGTCACTCCCGACGCGGCGCTTTGCCGCGCGCTGCGCAGCGAAGAAGAATAAGAGAGTCTCCGCGCCCGTTTTCGTGCCTGCGGGCATGTTTGCCCCCTGTTTCGACATATGCTTGTGGTGAAACGGGGGGGTTTTCATGCGGCGGATTTCCGTGTTGTTTATGGTGCTGTTGCTCCTGTCTTTTCCCGCGCTCGCGAGCGCAAGCCAGGCCACGCTGCCGGACGCGGAGGCCGTGTCCGCCGCGCTGCTTATCGAACCGGAAACGTGTACGCGCCTCTGGGCCAACCGCGCGGACGAACAGTATGTCGTGGCGGGGTTAAGCAAGCTGCCCGCGCTGCTGACGCTGGCGCAGGCGTTCGACGACGGCGCGATCGACGCTTCCGCCAAAATGCGCGTTTCCGAACGCGCGGCGGGCGTCTCCGGGCCGACAGCGTTCCTCGAGGCAAACGAGGAACTGGACGCCGGCACGCTCATGAAGGCCGCCGTGATGATCTCCGCCGGCGACGCCATCATGACGCTCGGCGAAAACGCCTACGGTTCGGAAAGCGTGTTTGTCGATAACATCAACGTAACGCTCCGCCAGCTCGGGCTTACGGTTGCGCTCACGGACGCCATGGGTACGGGCGCGGGCTTCTCGGCCTGGGATATATCCCTGCTCGGCATGGCCGCCGCAAAGAGCGATACCTTTCTCGCCTGCAGCCGTATATTCTACGATGGAATCCAACATTCCGATGGGCGCGAAACGGAGCTTGTCAGCGCAAACCGCCTGCTCAAGAGCTACGCCGGCTGTATCGGCCTGCAAACCGGTTCCTCATCGGAGGTCGGCTACGGCGGCGTGTTCCTCGTCGAGCGAAACGGCATGCGGCTCATCGCCGTCGTGCTCGGCGCACAAAACGCAAGCACGCGCGCGGGCGCGGCCACCACGCTGCTCGACTACGGCTTTGCCACCTTCCGCACGCAAACGCTCGTTGCCGCCGGCAAGCCGATCAAGACGAACGTGCCCGTGCGAAACGGCAACGTCAAGTTTATCGACATCGTCGCGCGCGAGAACGTAACGACGATTGCGCGCACAGCCGACGGAGACCTGACGCAGACGTTCGAACTGCCGGAATACCTCGAGGCCCCGCTTGACGTAACCGTAAGCATCGGCACGGTTACGTTTGCGAACGCTTCCGGCGAGGTGATCGCCACGGCGCCGCTCTATCCGAGCGTACCGGTCGAAGCGTTCGGCATCAAGGACATCCTGCGGCGCGTCATCGCGGCGTTTCTTGCGTAGGATATTACCCTAAGTTGCATCGGAATCCGTTTTGCCTTATAATAAGGCCATTCCAAATTAGAAAGGGAACGGATTGCTTTGTCACGCATCGCGCAGATCCTGCAAAACCCGCTGCAGCTCCTCTATACGCTGCCCGCGATCATCATTGGCCTGACCGTACACGAGTGGGCGCACGCCTACGCGGCCTACCGTCTCGGCGATCCAACCGCGCGAAACCTTGGGCGTATGACCCTCAACCCCCTCGCGCACTTCGATGTGTTCGGCTTCCTCTGCCTGCTGTTCGTCGGCTTCGGCTGGGCAAAGCCCGTGCCGATCAACCCGCGCAACTTCCGTCATTTCAAACGCGACGACATCATCGTTTCGCTTTCGGGCATCACGATGAATCTGCTCGTTGCGTTTGTGTTCTCGTTTGTCTACGTCGCGGGCGTGTTCAAATGGGGGCTTGGCGGCAACGCGGCGTTTACTACGATATTCCTCTCGATCATCACGATTAACCTGAGCCTTATGGTCTTCAACCTCATCCCCATCTATCCGCTCGACGGCTCGCATGTGCTTGAGAGCCTGCTTGTGCGCAAGATGCCGCGCTTTTTCATGTTCATGCGGCAGTATGGCCAGATCGCGCTCCTCGTACTGCTCGTTTCCGGCGCCGTCGGCACCGTGCTTTCCTACGCCGTCTCCGGCATCGCGGGCGGGTTCATCACCCTTGCGAGCAGGGTCATCGGCGCGCTGTAGGGAACGTTCATGACCTACAGCGTGCGCCTCAAGCAATTCGAAGGCCCTCTCGACCTGCTGCTGCACCTGATCGAGCAAGCGCAGCTTGACGTGAAGGATATCTTCGTCTCCGAGATCACCGCGCAGTATCTTTCCTATATGGATCAGGCGGACGAGCTCGATATGGACACCGCGAGCGAGTTTCTCACGATGGCCGCGACGCTCCTCTACATCAAGTCCCGCCAGCTGCTTCCCCGTCCGCCGAAGGACGAGGAGCCTGAGGAGGACCCCGAAACGCTGCTGATACGGCAGCTGCGCGAATACAAGGCTTATAAGGAAGCGAGCGAACAGCTCCGCGCGCTCCTCGATGCGGCACGGCAAAGCCGCACACGCCTGCCCGAGG
>CAYMSL010000045.1:5229-9589 GCA_964393095.1 uncultured Oscillospiraceae bacterium
GCCGCTGCCGCCGAAGGAGGTTGCGCTTGACGGCGCGAGCATGGATGCGCTGTTTGGCGCGTTTCTAACCCTGCTCGAACGCAGGAGCGCCGACGCGGAGCATGTCGAATCGCAGCACGTAAGTCCGGACCGCTTCACGGTTCGCACGCAGACGGGCCGCATCCGCGCGATTTTGCTTGAGCGGCCGGCGGTGACGTTCGAGGATCTGTTCGAAGCGCACGCCGGAAAGACGGAGATCATCGTCACCTTCATGGCGCTGCTCGAGATGATCGCGCGCGGCGAAATTCTGCTGAAGCAAAAGTCGCCGTTCGCGCCGATCCGCATCAGCGCCGATCGGCTGCTGCTCGACGACGATACCTACGAATACATGGACGAAACCGAGGATTGACCTCAAGAAAGCGGAACAGGACGCGATGGAACCCGAACAGGCAACGCTCTACCATACGATCGAATGTATGCTTTTTGTCGCGGGCGACCCGGTGCCGATACCGGAGCTTGCCCGCGTGCTCGGCTGCTCGCTTGCCGAGGCGCGCGGCGCCCTTGCCGGCATGGAGCAATGCTATCGCGAAGAGGAACGCGGCATTCAGCTGCTTGTAACGGCCGACACCGCGCAGCTTGTGAGCAACCGCGCCTACATCGACGCCGTGGAAAACCTGCTCCACCCGGAGGAGACGAAGAGCGTCTCCCAGTCGTTGCTTGAGACGCTGGCCATCGTCGCCTACCGCCAGCCGGTCACGCGCGCGGACGTGGAAGCCATCCGCGGCGTACGCTGCGACTATGCCGTAACACAGCTGCAAAAGCTCGGCCTGATCACCGAGGTCGGGCGCAGGGATGTCGTCGGACGTCCGGCGTTGTTTGGCACGACGGATCGCTTCCTAAGGCAGTTCGGCATCCACAATGTAGAAGAGATGCCCGATTACCCGCGCTATTCGGGCGAGATTCCCGCGGAGGATGAAACGGAACTTGCGAGCGTGTAGCAAAACGGCGCTTCGCCCGCGATGTTTGACTGGAATAAAACCAAGCCGTCCGCGTGAAGCGAACGGCTTTTTATATTGCGGCGGGCGAACCTATCGCGTGCAGATGCGCGCGTTGACGTCGCCGCCTTCAATTTCAAGCAGGGCGTAGGAACAGGGCGAGCCGACGCGCGGGGCGGAAAAGCTGCCGGGATTGAGGATGAGGATCGGGCCGTCGGCCTGCAGGAGCGGCTCGTGCGTATGGCCAAATAGCACCGCCGCGCAACGCTCGGTTCTCGCGGCGTCGGAAAGTTCAAACACGTTTTTAGCCGTGTTGCCGTGCGTAAGCAGCAGACGGGCGCGTTCGAGCGTGACCACCTGCCGCCGCGGGTAGGCGGCGCTCACATCGCAGTTGCCGCGCACGGCGTAATACGGGATTGCCAGCGCACCGGCAAGACTTTGCAAATCCCTGCCGAAATCGCCGAGGTGCAGCACCGCGTCTACGTTGCCCGCGCCGAGAATGGCCTCGCGCACGCCGTCGATGCGTCCGTGCGTGTCGGAGAAGACGATCGCGCGCGTCATGCCTGTTCTTTGAGCCGCCTAAGCAGCAGTTCGAGCGCGCGCTTGCGGTGACTCACGCTGTTTTTCTCCGCGCCGGAAAGCTCGGCAAACGAGCGCCCGAGCGGCTCGTAGAAAAAATACGGATCGTAACCGAAGCCGTTCTCGCCGCGCGGCGCTTCGAGCAGGATGCCCTCTACCGTGCCGAGCACGCAGATGGTTTGCTTTCCCTTGCACGCGAGCGCCACCGCCGAAGCGAAACGGCACGTCCGTTTTTCCCGGGGAATACCGGCCATATCCAGCATAAGCTTTCGGTTGTTGGCAAGGTCGTCGTGCCCCGCCCCGCCGGCGTAGCGCGCGCTGTGCACACCCGGCGCGCCGTTGAGCGCGTCGACGATGAGTCCGCTGTCGTCCGCAAGCGCCGCCGGAAAGCCCGAGGCTTCGAGCATCGCTTCAGCCTTCTTCACCGCGTTCTCTTCGAACGTTTCGCCGTCCTCAACAACGTCGATCTCCAGCCCCGATTGCGCGAGCGTCCACATATCGGGGAATTCCTTGCCGAGTATCGCAAAGATCTCGCGTACCTTATGTGCGTTGTTCGTCGCAAGAAGCAGTTTCATGCCGACATTGTAGCAAAATTGTCCGCGCGGTTCAAGGGGCGCGGCTATGTGTTCGGTATCAATCGTGCGCGGGCCGCTTGGCGCTCTATATTACAACTTATTTCTCTGTTGCGGGCCGGTTACGCCTCACATTGCGACGCGCGCGTAACCACATTTCCGTTCCGGGCGGCGGCATTCTATGGTATAATACCCAAGGCAATTCACGCGGCGCCGCTTTGCGCCCAAACGACGGGCGTTCGCCTTGCCGGCTGCGGCAAAACGGACGAAGCGCCGCGCGGCGATTCCTGGCTGGGAGGCAATATGGATCTATCAACGCTCAACGATAAGCAGCGCGAGGCCGTCGAAACGACCGAGGGCCCGCTGCTCGTGCTCGCGGGCGCGGGAAGCGGCAAGACGCGTGTGCTCACGCACCGCATCGCCTACCTCGTCGAGCGCGGCGTCGCGCCCTGGAACATCCTGGCGCTCACGTTTACCAACAAGGCGGCAAGCGAGATGCGCGCGCGCGTGGAAACGCTCGTTGGCGAGAGCGTATCGGATATGTGGATCACGACCTTTCATGCCTGCTGCGCGCGCCTGCTGCGGCGCGAGATCGAGGCGCTCGGCTACGAGCGCACGTTCGTTATCTACGACGACGCGGACCAGCAATCACTCTTCAAGAAGGTCATAAAAGACCTCGGCCTCAACGACAAGGTGTTTGCGCCCCGCCTGCTTTCAAGCAAAATATCCGAAGCCAAGAACCATTCGCTCGACGCGCTCGAATACTTTCGCGCAGCGTACGAAAGCAAGGAGATCGTCAGCGCCTACGTCCTCTATCAAAAATACCTGCGCCAGAGTAACGCGCTCGACTTCGACGACCTGCTGCTTTTGAGCGTGCATCTCTTCGAGCAGTATCCCGACGTGCTCGAGCGTTACCGCGAGAAGTTCCGCTACATCCTCGTCGACGAGTATCAGGATACGAACCTTGTGCAGTACCGGATCGTGCGCATGCTTGCCGAGCGACACCGCAACCTCTGCGTGGTCGGCGACGACGACCAGAGCATCTACGGCTGGCGCGGCGCGGACATCCGCAACATCCTTGAATTTGAGAAGGATTTTCCGGGCGCGAAGGTGATCCGTCTCGAGCAAAACTATCGCTCGAGTACGGTCATCCTCAACGCCGCGAACATTGTCATCGCCAACAACTCTGCGCGAAAGCCCAAGGCGCTTTGGACCGAGCGCTGCGGCGGCGAGCCGATCGACCTCTACGAGGCCATCGACGAGCGCGACGAGGCAACCCGCATCTGCAGCCGCATCCTCGAGGGCGCGCGTTACGGCGCGCAGCGCTACGACGATTACGCCATACTCTACCGCACGCACGCGCAGAGCCGTACGCTCGAAATGTACCTCAAAAGCTACGACATCCCCTACCGCGTCTACGGCGGCACGTCGTTCTTCCAGCGCGCGGAGGTTAAGGATATCGTGGCGTATCTGCGCCTGATGCAGAACGCCGCCGACGACGTGGCGTTCCTGCGCGTAGTCAACGTGCCGCGGCGCGGCATCGGAGACGGCTCTATTGAAGCGCTGCAGGCGTACGCCGCCGAGCGGACGCTGCCGCTGCTGCACGCGGCGCTGCGGCTTGGCGAGGACGAGCTTCCCCGCGCGCGGGAAAAGTTTCTCGCGTTTGCGTCCATGCTCACGGACGTATACGCGCAGTTCGGTAACCTGCCGTTTGCGGACGTCGTGGAGTACCTGCTCGACGTCATAGGCTACGACGCGTATCTGCGCGCGGACCGCAAGGAGAACTACGAGGCGCGCGCGGACGTTGTCAAGGAGTTTGTGGGCTACATCCGCGAGTTTGCCGCGAGCCTCGACGAATCGCAGGTGGACGTGCTGACCGCCTTCCTCGAGAACGTCGCGCTCTTCTCCACGGCGGACGACGTTGACGAGCGAAACGGCCGCGTATCGCTTATGACGCTGCACAGCGCCAAGGGACTCGAGTTCCCGTTTGTGTTTCTCTGCGGTATGGAAGACGGCCTATTCCCTTCCTCCCAGTCGCTCTTCGATCCCGAGCGGCTCGAGGAGGAGCGGCGGCTTTGCTACGTAGGCATCACGCGCGCAAAGGAAAAACTTTACATCTCTACCGCCAAACAGCGCATGCTATACGGCAAGGTATCCGAGTCGCTGCCGAGCCGCTTCCTTACGGAGCTTAGGGACGCGCTGCCGGAACGGAAAGCCCCTCCCGGCGCGCCGGCC
>CAYMSL010000045.1:9599-12028 GCA_964393095.1 uncultured Oscillospiraceae bacterium
ACAGCGCGCCCCGCACCAGGCGTTTGGCAGCGCGGTGCACGCGCTCAAAAAGGCCGACCCCCTCCCGCGCACGGGGGGGACGCCTTCCCGCGCGGCCGCGCAGCCGTCCGCCCCCGTACATAACGCGGCTTATGCGCCGGGACAGCGCGTAAAGCACAGCTCGTTCGGCGAGGGCGTCGTGCTCTCGATCGGCGGAAGCGGCGCGTCCTCCATCGTGGAGATCGCCTTTGGTTCGGGCGTAAACAAGAAATTCGCGGCGGCGTACGCGCCGATTGAGATCATCACGGAGGAAAAGGCATGACGCGCCAGGAGGAATTGACCGCGCTGCTCATTCGCTTCGGCGACGCCTACTACGACGCCGAAGCGCCGCTTGTTTCGGACGCGGAGTATGACGCGCTCTACGACGAGCTTGCCGCGCTCGAGCGCGAGAGCGGCGTCGTGCTGCCCGCTTCGCCGACAAAGCGCGTTGGTTCCGGCGCGGGCGTGTTCGCGCCGCACACGCACATCCGCCGCCTTTACAGCCTTGATAAGGTGCGTACCGGGGAAGCGCTAGCCGACTGGGTGGGCCGCGTCGAGCGCGCCGCCGAAGGGCAGGCGCCGGAGTTTGCGCTCGAATACAAGTTTGACGGGCTCACCGTCTGCCTCACCTACGACGGCGGGCAATTCGTGCTCGGCGCGACGCGCGGCAACGGCGTAACCGGCGATACCGTAACCGAACAGCTGCGCACGATCCGCACAATTCCGCAACGCATCCCCTTTCAGGGACGCATGGAAGTGCAGGGCGAGTGCATCATGCGCCTCTCCGTGCTCAAGGCGTTCAACGAAACGAGCGACGAGCCGCTCAAAAACGCGCGAAACGCCGCCGCCGGCGCGCTAAGAAACATCGACCCGCGCGTGACGGCAAGCCGCAAACTCGACTGCTTCTTCTACAACGTCGGCTACATCGAGGGAGTAACGCTCACAAACCAGCGAGAAATGTTAGCCTTCCTCGCGGAAAACGGCTTTCCGATCAGCCCTTATATCCGCTATTGCAGCGACGCGCAGTCGCTTAAAAGAGAGATCGACGCCGCGGAGCAAACGCGCGATTCCCTCGACTTTCTCATCGACGGCATGGTGGCCAAGGTCACGGACTTTTCGCTGCGCGACAGGCTCGGCGAAACGGAGAAATTTCCGCGCTGGGCCATGGCGTATAAGTTTGCCGCCGAGGAGACGACCTCGATTGTCGAAGACGTAACCTGGGAGGTCGGCCGTACGGGCAAGCTCACGCCGCTTGCGCATCTTGCGGCGGTCGAGCTCGCGGGCGCGACGATTCGCCGCGCGACGCTCAACAACTTCGACGATATCCGGCGTAAGCGCGTCGGCATCGGCTCATGCGTATTTCTGCGCCGCAGCAACGACGTGATCCCCGAGATCCTCGGCGCGGTGCCGGACGACAACCCCCTCCGCCCCGTGGAAAAGCCCGCGCGCTGCCCGCAGTGCGGCGCGCATGTCGAGGAGCGCGGCGCGCATATTTTCTGCACGAACTCGCTTTCCTGCAAGGCGCAGATCACGCTGCGCATCGCGCACTACGCCTCGCGCGACGCGATGGACATCGAAAGCCTTAGCGACAAAACCGCGGCCCAGCTCATCGAGGCGTTTGACATCTCGTCGATTCCGCAGCTCTACGCGCTCACCTTCGAAGCGCTCATAGGGCTTGAGCGCTTCGGCGAGAAGAAGGCGCAGAACCTGCTCAACGCGCTTGAGCGGAGCAAGTCGCGCCCGCTCGGGGCGTTCCTCTTCGCCCTCGGCATACCGAATGTCGGCAGCAAGACCGCGCGCGACCTCGCCCGCCGCTTCGGTACGCTCGAGGCCGTGCAGCATGCCACGCGCGAGGAACTGCTCGCCATACCCGAGGTCGGCGAAGTCGTGGCGTCGAGCGTGCTTTCGTTCTTTGCCGATCCCTCCATCGCGGCGCAAATCGAGGTGCTGCTTGCCTTCGGGGTGCGTCCCGAGGGCGAACAGGCGGCGGACACATCCTCGCCCATCGCGGGCAAGACCATCGTGGTCACCGGTACGCTGCCCACGCTCGGGCGGCGCGAAGCGGAGACGCTGATCGAGCGCAGCGGCGGCAAGGCGGCCGGAAGTGTGAGCAAGAACACCGACTACGTGCTCTACGGTGAAAACGCCGGCAGCAAGCTTGACAAAGCGCGCGCGCTTGACATCTCGCTTTTGACCGAGGCGGAATTCCTGGCGCTCGTCGGCCGCCAGGCGCCGTAAAACGATACCACGCGGCCCGCGCCGTGCAAAGGGATGGCCGGCACGGCTGTCCAGAAGAATACGGGAGATTCAAAACCGATGATGCGTCTTGGCAAACTTGACAACGCCGACCTTGAGCGGCTCGTACTCAATAAATTCCGCCGCGCGCGGCCGGAATCCCTGAGCGCTCCTGC